>CAZPCM010000050.1:0-20208 GCA_964585085.1 uncultured Propionibacteriaceae bacterium | reverse complement strand
GCGGATCATGACGGCCGAGCACGTCTTTAGGCGCCGCGACGTGCCGATCAGGGACCAGGGCGAGCAGGTCAGCCCCACAGTGATCGAGGACGGCGTCTGGCTGGCCGCGAATGTCGTGGTCCTGGCCGGGGTGAGGGTCGGGCGGGGAGCAGTCTGCGCGGCCGGCGCCGTGGTCACCCGCGACGTCGCCCCTTTCACCATCGTGGGGGGCGTACCGGCCCGGCTGATCAGGGAGCGCCCGTAGGGGCGTCTGAGTCAGATGAGATCGGCGAACGCGCGTTCCCGTCCCTGGAAGACCAGGGTCCCCCAACCGAAGGCCCCCAGGCTGACGACCACGGCGCCCACGATCTGCCACCACGGCGGCGCCGCCGTCCCGAGCAGCGAGAACCGGAACGCCTCCAGCAGCCACGACAGCGGGTTCGCCTGGAACAGCCACTGCAGATGGGAGGGGACGGCGCTCAGCGCGTAGGCGACCGGGGACGCGTACAGGCCGATCTGCACCAGCCAGGGCAGCACGTAGCCCACGTCTCGGTACTGCACCATGATCGCCGAGGCGGCCAGGCCCAGGCCCAGGCCGAGCAGCAGGAGAAGCGCCACCCAGACCGGGACCAGCAGGATCGCCCAGCCGGGGTTCACCCCGTACACGACCAGCAGCACCCCGCCCAGGGCAAGAGCGACCGCGAAATCCAGCAGGACCGACAGCGTCGTGGACATCGGAACCAGCATCCGCGGGAAGAACACCTTCGCCACCAGGGCCTGATTGGCCACCAGGGACGAGGACGCTCGGCCCAGCACGCCGCTGAAGAGGTTCCAGGCCAACATGCTCACGTAGGAGAACAGGAAGTACGGCACCCCGTCGGTGGGCAGTTGGGCGACACTGCCGAAGATGATCGAGAAGATGCCGGCCGCCGCGAGCGGCTGCAGCAGCACCCACGCCACGCCGACGGCGGTCTGCCGGTAGCGCAGCAGGATGTCGCGGTAGCCGAACTGGACCAGAACGTCGCGCGCCTGCCACAGCTCCGCCCAGCGGGGAAGGTTGAACCTCCCCGGAGGGGTGATCACGATCGGGCTCATCGCTCCCCCCGGCTGTAGCGGAAATCCGACAGGACGAGCGCTCCGGCCACGGCCTCGTCGATGGACAGTTCGGGGTAGGGCAGTTCCGGCAGCACCTCGAAGGTGGCCGCCGCCTCCCAGGCGTCCAGGATGCCCATCCGGCAGACGAACACGTCGACCGAGTAGCGTCCGGGCCGCAGCCACAACCCCGACACGGTCAGCGTGATCCGCTGCTCCACCGACGGGTCGTACCATCCGCCGATCAGGCGCGAGTCGCACTTGGTGATCACGGCGCCGTTGGCGTCGTTGAGGTGGCAGGACACGAAGTAGTCGCCGACGCTGCCGGGGTGGGCGGGGACGTCGATCTCGACCACCCGGTCGTCCACACAGGCATACGTCGACTCCGACACGCGCACGCTCCCGGCGCGGACCTCACCTGTGCCGGGACGGCGTTCGGCCGTCAGTTGCGCGTCGGCGAACGTCTCGAAGCTGTCGCGGTACCGGGCGAGGGCGCCGTCGACCGTGCCGCTGTAGGCGAGCGTGCCCGCGCTGAGGAACAGCGCCCGGGTGCACAGGGCGGTGACGGTGGCCATCTGGTGGCTGACGTAGAGGACGGTCCGGCCGTCGCGGGCCACGTCGCGCATCTTCGCCAGCGACTTGCGCTGGAACTCGGCGTCACCGACCGCGAGGACCTCGTCGATGGCCAGGATCTCGGTCTCCAGGTGCGCGGCGACCGAGAAGGCCAGCCGCACGTACATGCCCGAGGAGTAGCGCTTGACCGGCGTTTCGAGGAACTTCGCCACCCCGGAGAAGTCCACGATCTCGTCGAAGCGGCGCTTGATCTCCGGTCGGCTCATCCCGAGCAGGGTGCCGTTGAGGAAGATGTTCTCCCGGCCGGTCAGTTCGGGGTGGAACCCCGTCCCGACTTCGAGCAGGCTGCCGACCCGGCCGCCGAGTTCGATCCGTCCGGTCGTCGGCGCGGTGATTCGGGTGAGGATCTTCAGCAGGGTGGACTTGCCGGCGCCGTTGCGTCCGATGACGCCCACGGCCTCGCCCCACGGGACCTCGAAGCTGACGTCGGACAGCGCCTCGAAGGTGTCGTACTCCTGACGGGTGAGGGGATGACGCAGCCTGTGCACGATCGCCTCGGTGGCGCGGGTCGGACGATTCTGGCCACGGCTGATCCGGTACGCCTTCGACAGCCCGGCCACCGTTATCGCGTTTCCCAAGCCCCCCAACCCCTTGCCCGGGAGCCTCGCCCACCGGATCGATACCCTCCGCGAACCCCAGCAGGCTACCACCTCGCCTGCGTCGGCCCGCCTGAGCGGGCCCCCGTGCCTGGCTGCCATCACCGCCTCCCACCGCCGCTCGACTAGGGTGAGCGCCGTGACGACGACCCTTCTCCGCCGGGTTCTGACGGCCGGTGGCTGGTTGGTGCGGCGAGGTCCGCGTCAGGTCGTCTGGACGCAGGACTCCATGGGCTTCGGCAACGTCTGTTACCTGGCGCTGTGGGCCTGGCGGCAGCGCCGCGCGGGCGTCGACGCCTGGGTGCTGGCGACCCCGACGCTCGACCGCTGGAGCGGGGAGTTCCCCCGGCTGGGCGACCTCGCGATCCCACGCAAGGCAGTCAAGCCCACCGACGCACGCCGCACCGCGATGGCCTCGTACGGCCGGTTCGGCGAGGACTTCACCCGCGAGGAGGTGCACGACTTCGTCACGCAGGTACTCCCCCTGGGCGTCGCGGACCCGACCGACGACTCGATCGTCATCAACGTTCGGCGGGGCGACTACTACTCCGTGCCAGAGCACCGGGGAGCGCTCGGCTTCGACGTCGACCAGTACCTTCGGGTCACCGTCCCCGCCGCGATCGAGGCGCAGGGTCCCGTCCGGCGCATCCATGTCGTCTCCGACGGCCCGGACTGGTGCCGGGCCCGGCTCGGGTGGCTGGCGGACTGGTGCGACCAGCTGACCTGGGCGGATCCGGCCGACCCTCCGGCACGCAACTTCCGCGACGTCGCCACGGCCCGGCGCATCATCATGACCAACTCGACCTTCTCCTACTGGGCCGGCTACGTGCACGACGTGGTGCATCCGGGCGCCGAATCGTCGGTCTGGGCTCCGTGGTTCTTCATGCGCGGGATCGAAGGCGGACGGGCCTGGCAGCTCGATCCCCGGTGGTCGATCGTCCGCGACATCCCCGGGGGCTGGGATTCCTGACGTCAGTCCACGGCCTGCCGGCGACGAAACACCGTGCGCAGCGCAACCCCGGAGCTGACGTAGGCGACCAGCGACGAGCCGACGAAGCTCCACATGCCACGATCGGCGGTGGTTCCCGGAGCCAGGGACAGGATCACCACGGCGCTCGCGGCGGTGAGAGCCCACGTGGCGACCAGGAGCCCGTACCGCTCGAGGGCGACGAAGACGGCCGCCTGGAGCAGTCCCGCGGCCAGATAGCAGCTGGCGATCAGCAGCAGCGCGACCAGCAGCGGTCCCGCGTCGTACTGCTCACCCATGAACAGGCGGAGCGCCCAGGGACCCAGCACGAACCCGGCCAGCCCCGACACAACGGCCAGGACGGTCGCCGCCGCAGCCAACTGCACCTGCATCACGGCCAGCCGGTGAACCCTGCCTTCAGCCAACTCCCGGACCACGACCGGGATCACCATCGCCTGCACGGGTGAGGCCAGGAGCAACGGGACTCGCGACAGAACGACCGCCCCGAACAGCACGGCCAGCCCCTCGGAGGTGCCCACGACCGCGGTGACCAGGGTCGGGAAGGCCGTGATGACCAGGGACGTGAGCGCGTTCGCCAGTGCCAGGGCGCCGATGCGCCCCAGGACCGTCCGCCAACGCTCCCGGCCTGTCCGCCAATCGACCGACCTGGTCAGTGTCTTGACCGCCGGAACCCAGCCGAAACACCCCACGACCAGGATCGCCGTCGCCACAGGTAGGGACGGCGGGAGACCGGCCCAGACGACCGTGGCGGCGAGGGCGACCCTCAGCACGGCCTCGGTCACGATGACACCCACGTAGCGGTCGCCTTGCCCGCTGCCCAGCAGAACCCCTCTGACCAGGTACTGGACGGAGAACCCGCTGACGGCGACGAAGACCAGCAGAGCCACGAGGACTGAACCGCTGGTGACTACGGCACCAACCGGCAGTGACAGGACCAACAGAAGGGCCACGGCGCCACCCACAAGCGCCACGGCCGCCAGTTGCCCGACGCTGGCCGGGGTGAGTTCACGGTCGATCCTGGCCTGGGCCGCCTGGCGCGCGATCTCCTGTTCGATGGACGACACGATGCTGCTGAAGCCGAAGACCAAGCCCCACACGCTGAGGAAAGCGGCGTTGTCGTCGGGTGCCAACCAACGGGCCACGATGGCCAGCATCGCGAACCCCAGAAGGCTCGCCAGTGCCAGCGCCACCCCGATCTTGAGGATCTGGTCCCGAACACGGGGATCAGCCGGCACAGTCATGCGCCCTGGCAAAGCGGCGAGCCCGCTGGACCCAAGCCGACCACTACCGTCACCGGAGCCCCCTCCCGCTCGCGCCTCATTTGATTGCTACCCTAAACGAGTCGGCCACCGGCAAGATCCGTGGTGAGGTTCCCGTGACAATCACGTTCATTGCGGGCACGACCGCCGAGTTGATCAAGATCTCTCCGCTGATGCGTGAACTGGATCGTCGCGGTTGCGCCTACCAACTGTGGAGCACCGCGCAGCACGTGACGGGTGTGGAAGAGAGCCTCGCCGGGCTCGGCGTCCGGGCCCCTGACCGCTACCTCCTGCCGGAACCTGCCCGCGCGCACATCGCAGCGGCTCGTCAGGTCCCCGGATGGGCTCTCAGGATCGTCATAACTGTCGTGCGCCAGCGTCGGCAACTTCGCTCGGGGATGACTTCCGGCGGGACCCGTGGGGTCGTCGTCGTCCACGGCGACACGTTCACCACCGTGCTGGGAAGCCTGATCGGCGCCTTCCTGGGCGCACGGGTGGCCCATGTCGAGGCCGGGTTGCGCAGCGGCAGCCTGCGCAACCCGTTTCCCGAGGAGCTCAATCGACGCATCGTTGCCGGCATCGCCACTGTCCACTTCGCGCCCACGTCTCGTGAAGTGGCGAATCTGCGACGGGCTCGCGGAACGGTGGTCGAGACCGGTGCGAACACCGTGGTCGACGCGCTGCGTCAGGCCGCGACGCGGACGCCCGCCGGCGTGGACGTGCCGCCCGAGTTCGGACTGGTGACGCTGCACCGGTTCGAACTGCTGCACAACCGTGACGATCTGGCAGCCATCCTCGCGGCCTTGGCAGAGCGGACCGCCGAGATGCCGCTCATCCTGGTTGCCGGGCAGGCCGAACGGCGGACGATCCGCGAGCTGGGCCTCGATGGCCTGGTCCAGGGGGCGTTCCGCGTCATCGACAAGCTCCCATACGCGGAGTTCCTCCCGCTGCTGCTGCGCGCAAGCTTCGTGGTCACCGATTCCGGCGGGCTCCAGGAGGAATGCGCGGCGCTGGGCATCCCCTGTGCAGTGAACCGGGAGCGAACCGAGCGCCACCAGGGGATCGGTGAGAACGTGATTCTCACCGGCGGAGATGTGGGCCGACTGCATGAGTTCCTGTCCGCGTGGCGCAGCTACCGTCGCCCGTCGCGGCTGGATGAGCAGTCCCCGTCCGAGTTGATCGCGGCAGTCCTCGTCGAGATCGCCGGGAGCGGGGCTGCGAAGTGAGTGGCCGACCGCGCCCCTGACGTGCGCTCAGGCTCCGACCGATCCCGTCGCCACCGCGGGTGCGATTCTGACCTCGAGCGGCGGCAGGCCGATCATCGACCGGGCCTCATCGGGGGTGGCGATCGCGCGTCCGCAGGCTTGTGCGATGCCCACCAGGCGCTCCACCAGTTCGGCGTTCCTGGCCAACGTGGTGCGTTCATGATCGAACCAGATGTTGTCCTCCAGGCCGACGCGCACGTGCCCGCCCGAGGCGATGGCCAGCGCGTTCATCGGGAACTGGAATCGGCCGATGCCTGCCGCCGCCCACGTCGCCCCCGCCGGGAGGGCCGACACCATCCGGGCCAGGTTCGCCGGGGTGGCCGACAGGGTCCCAAGCGACCCGAGCAGCAGGTTGCAGTAGAACGGGGGCTTCAACACCCCGTGCTCGATCAGGTAGTGCGAGTACTCGACCATGCCCAGCTCGAAGCACTCCAGCTCGGGAACGATGCCTCGCTCGACCATCCGTCCGGCCAGCGCGCGGATCATGTCCGGGCTGTTGACTGAGGCGACCTTCGGGAAATTCATCGATCCCAGCGTCAGCGACCCCATCTCCGGGTTCGGGTCACGGCAGCCGAGCACCTCCGAGCGCTGCTCGAAGGTCTTGAACACCCGGCCGCTGGTGGACACGCACAGGATCACGTCCGGCGCCACGTCCCGGGCACCGGCGAGGATCTCGGCGTAGACGTCGGCCCGGTACTCGGCCGAACCGTCCTCCCGGCGCGCATGCAGGTGGACGATGCTGGCTCCCGCGTCGCGGACGCGCTTGATGTCGGCGACGATTTCGTCGACGGTGATGGGCACGTGCGGGGTGTCGGATTTCATCGGGACCATCCCGGTGATGGCGGCGTTGATGATCAGCTTGTCCCACAGCGCCACGTTGCCTCCCGAGACCACTCGCCTGCGACAGGCACCTGGGTGAATGGCGCGATTCTATCAACTCGGAAGGGCGCCGCCCGGAGTCTCACCCGCCGCCCAGGCCCTGAGGCCGACGCGCCCGCAACGCGCGTGCCTGGGCGCCGAGCCGCCGCCACAGCCATCGCACCGGCTCGCGATGCAGCCGGATCCGGAGCCACAGCAGTGGATTGTGGCACTGGGCGTCGATGAGATTCCGGGTGTTGGCATCGAACTGGTCGATCCGGGGCGAGTTCTTGATGGTGTTGGTTTCGTGCCACCGGTAGCTGAACAGCACCTCGTCGACGTAGGTGAATCGGTAACGACGGGCCAGCCGGAAGCTCAAGTCCCAGTCCTCCAGCGTGCCTGGACGCCAGCCGCCCACCTCCAGGACGGCCGCGCGGCGATACATCTTGCCGTTGGGTATGTAGTTGTCGCGCTCGAGCGCCTCGACGTGTCCGTAGCGACGCGGCCGAAAGTCGCGAGCAGGGCGCGTCGCCTTGAGGAACTCCCCCCAGGTTCGGTAGCTGGCCAACCCGGGGTCATCCACGTTGCGGCGCTCGGCGTCCCAGTAGACCCGCCGTCCGCTTGCGTCGATGATCTCGTTGTCGCCGACGGCCAGCGCGTGCCGGGGACGCCTGTCGAGGACGGCGTAGAGCGTCTCGACCGCCTGCGGCTTCGCCCGGTCGTCGGACGCGATCAGGAACAGGAAGCGGCCGCTCGCGTGGCCGAGCAGTTCGTTCAGGGTGGTCGCCAGGCCTCGGTTCGGCCGGTTCAGGTAGACGACCCGGGCGAACCGCCCGGAATTCGTAGCCAGAAAGGCTTCGATCGCGTCGTGGGTGCCGTCGGTGGACCCGTCGTTGGCGATCAGCAACTCCAGGTCGGGGTGGGTCTGGGCCGCCACGGAAGCCAGGCACTCGGTGACATAGCGCTCATGGTTGTACGCCGGGACCAGGACGGAGACCAGCGAGTCACCAGGCATTCAGCACCTCGATGACGCGCGCGACCTCCGCGTCGGTCATCGCCGGGTGCGCCGGGAGGCTCAGCACCTCGGCGGCCATCCGCTCGGTGATCGGCAGGCAGAGCCCACCCAGCTCGCGATAGGCGGGCTGGCGGTGCGGCGGCACCGGGTAGTGCACCGCCGAGCCGATGCCGGCCTCAGCCAGCGCGCGCCGCAGGCCGTCCCGGTCCTGGGCGCGCACCACGTAGAGGTGGACGACGTGGCCGGCGTCCGGCGCGTCGGGGACCTGGATCTTCGGGTTGTGCACGTGCTCGGCGTACGCGGCGGCGATGTCGCGGCGTCGCCGGTTGTCAGCATCCAGATGACGCAGCTTGACGCGCAGTGCGGCGGCCTGGAGCTCATCCAGTCGTGAGTTCGTCCCGACGCATTCGTGGACGTTCTTGCGGGTCGAACCGTAGTTGCGCAACCTCCGGACCTGCTCGGCCAGGGCGTCGTCGCCGGTCGTGACGGCACCGCCGTCCCCAAGCGCGCCGAGGTTCTTCGTCGGGTAGAAGGAGAACCCCGCGGCGTCGCCGAGGGAGCCGGCCCGGCGGCCGTCACGGACGGCGCCGTGGGCCTGGGCGGCGTCCTCGATCAGCTTCAGCCTGTGGCGGTCGGCGATCGTGGCGAGCGCTTCGCTGTCGCAGAGTCGTCCATAGAGGTGGACAGCGAGGATGGCCCGGGTCGCCGGGGTCACGGCGCGTTCCACCGCCTCCGGGTCGAGGTTGTAGGTCGCTTGATCCGGCTCGACGAGCACCGGCGTGCAGCCGTTCGCGCTGACCGCCAAGACGGTGGCGATGTAGGTGTTGGCGGGCACGATGATTTCATCACCGGGGCCGAACCCGTACCCGCCGATGATGAGGCTGAGCGCGTCCAGGCCGGTCCCGACGCCGACACAGTGCCGCACGCCGCAGTAGGCGGCGAACTCGGCCTCGAAGGCGGCCACCTGCTCACCCAGCACGTACTGCCCCGACGCGAACACTCCCGCCAGCGCGTCGTCCAGCTCAGGACGGTGACGCTGGTTGATCGCCCGGACATCGAGGAACTCGATCACCTGAGGGCCTGCCGGAACATGTCCAGATCGGTGATGGCCCGGTCCGGCAGATGGCCCTGGTCGGCCAGCACCAACAGGACGCAATCGGGACTGAAGTCGGTCAGGTCGAGCCAAGTCATCGGTTCGAGGACGAGGCCGCGATTCGGACGGTCGAGGGCGATCGTGCGCTGCCCGGCGCGATCCTCGATGTGCGCCAGGCAACTCCCGTTCACGCTGATCAGCAGTTCGGTCATGGCGAGATGGGCGTGCCCGGCCCGGGGCAGCCCTTCGGCGTTGCGGTAGATGTAGAACACGCGCTTGATCTCGAATGGCAGATCGATGCGTCCGCTGAGCGAGACGAGGTGCCCCCGGTCGTCGGAGTAGGGCGCCAGGTCGATCGCGCGGCTGGTCATGCCGGCGTCGCCGGGGACACCTTCTTGGCCGGGTGTCCGTAGTACGTGGCGTGCGGCTCGGCGTCGCGGAGGAGGAGGCTGCCGATCCCCAGCATCGCCCCTTCGCCGATGGTGAGGTCATTGGTGATCGTCGTGCTCATCGCCAGGTACGCACCGGAGCCGATCCGGGCGCCACCGCCGACCGTGCACCCCACCCCCAGGAAGGTGTGGTCACCGATCACGTGGTCGTGACCCAGGTAGACCTTCTCCCTCAGGACGTTGTTGTCCCCCATGCGTCCGTCGAATCCGACCGTGGTGAAGGGGAAGACGATGTTGTTCTCGCCCCAGTCCCGGGCGCCCTGAACCACCGCCGACGGGTGGACGTAGTTCAGGTGCCGATACCCCTTGAGCTTCGCACGATCGAAGAGCGCCTTGCGCGCGGCCCAGCCACCCAGCCCGCCGAGGACCGTCAACATGGCCACCGACTCGGGCGGGAAACGGACCTCGACGGAGTCGAACGGGACCAGCGGCACGCCCAGGAGGCGTCCGGCCGCGCAGTACTGCGGGTCTGCGGTGAAAGCGACGACCCGATGGTCGTCAGTCGCGCTGAGTAGGTGGAACACCATCTGGCCCAGCTTCCCCGTGCCTTGGATCACGACGTCACTCACGCTCGCTCCCCCTCCTTGTGCGGCCGGGCCAGGGCGGCCTCACGACTGGGGGACTGTACCCGACCGGACGGCTCTGGGTCGGCTCCCGTCCACCCTCGGCGGCCTTGCCGCTTGCCCGCGGGGCGGCGCTACACAAAACGCACCCCGCTTCACAGGCCTCAGCAGCGTCAGCCACTTCCTGTAGCGCGACCACCCGACCCGGACCCCCGACGCCGGCCGCACCACACAAAACGCACCCCGCTACACAGGCCTCAGCAGCGTCAGCCACTTCCTGTAGCGCGGACGTCCCACCAGCGGGCGACCGTCACCGCCGACGGACGGCACCCCAGCCGCCTACGCGACATGCGCCCGACTGACGCCCCGGCATGGGAGCCATATCCCATCGACGACTTCACCTGCCTTCACGACGATGAGGGCATCGGTTCAAACGCAGCCCCCAAGAACAAGGAGGATCCGATGTCCACCACCAAGCTCCGCAGGTCCGTGGCAGGAGTTGCCGCCACCGCCATGACCGGTTTCGGACTCGTCGTCGCAACGGCCCAGCCGGCTCAGGCAGTGACGAACGGAGGGACGGTCATCGCCTCGCCGTGCCTCAACCTGCGCACCGGAACGAACACGTCCAGCGCGGCGATCACGTGCATCCCCCGGGGCACCTGGGTCACCATCCAGTGCACCCTGACCGGGCAAGTCGTCGCCGGCGGCGGTGGCACGACCGCGATCTGGGACCGCGTCAGCTACGCCGGTCTGACCGGCTACGTCTCCGACGCCTGGGTCAACACCGGCACCATGAACGCCGTCGCCGGCAGCTGCACGGTTCCCACCCAGGCTCCGGCGCCGGCCAACGCCGTCGACCGGTTCGTGGCCAACAACCGCGGCCAGAGCCTCGCCAACGCGGCCGGAACCTACCGGGGCGAGTGCGTCAGCCTGGTCTCGCAGTACCTGCTGCAGGTGTACGGGATTCGCACCGGAGCCTGGGGCAACGCGGTCGACTACCGAGCCGGCGGCTCCGCGGGACGGCGTCTGGCGGGGTTGGGCTTCACCTGGCACGCCGACCGTTCCTTCCGCAACGGCGACATTCTCGTCTGGGGCAACGGAACCTACGGACACGTCGCGGTTTGGTACAACGGCAAGATCTTCGACCAGAACTACGCCGGCCGTCGCACCGCCGGGCTGGACCCGTTCTTCGCCTCCGGCTACCTCGGCTACTGGCGCAAGTGACCTCGGTTCACAGGTCGGCCCGGTCACCACAAGGTGGCCGGGCCGTCCCCGTTCCTCACCGGGCAGGGAGCCAGCCGTCCCCCTGCTCCGAGGTTCCGGGCCGGGGCGGCCGGTCGAGATCCAGCCGCAGCAGGGCGACTTCCTCGGCCAGCGCCCGGGTCTCGTCCTCAAGCTGCGAGACCTCCAGCGACAGATGCAGACAAACGCCGAACAGCAGCATGATCGCCAGGAAGAAGAGCAGGTTCGACCCGACTTCGATGCCCACCAGGCGGGCGGCCATCCCGAGCAGGTCCGGCCACAGGGCCAGGAGCAGGATCGAGCCGCCCAGCACCAGCCACAGGGCCGCGTACTTCTCCCGCAGCCGTCCCAGACGCAGCAACCGGACGAGCAGGAAGGCGACCCCTGCGGCGACGGCAAGGAACACGACCTGGGACATCACGTGGCCGCCTCCCGGGATCGGCGCCGGGTGCTCGCGATGAGCAGGGCGAACAGGGACCGGACGAGGTACGCGGTCGAAGCGGCGGGATTCGTGCTCGGGGCCCCTCCCCGGCGTGGCCGCATGCTCACCGGCACCTGCGTCACGGTCAGACCGGCCCGGACGGCGGCCATCAGCGCGTCCACGGTGTCCCCGAGGTACTCGGCCGGGTAGTGCGAGACGAACTGCCGCATCGCGAGCCGGTCGGCTGCCCGGAACCCCGAGGTCACATCGGTCAACGTGACTCCTGACGCGCGGGACAACGTGGCCGCCAGCAGGCGCATCGCCCAGCGTCGCGGGCCCCGGACCCGGTAGCTGCCCTTGCCGGCGAAGCGGGCGCCGATCGAGATGTTGGCGCTGCCGAGGCCGGCGAGGACGGCGTGGATGTCGCCGGCGTCATGCTGGCCGTCCGCGTCCACCTGGATCGCGCGGTCGTAGTCATGGCGCAGGGCGTACTTGAAGCCGGCCCGCATCGCGCCACCGACCCCCAGGTTGTAGGGAAGGACGAGCACCCGAGCCCCTGCACGCTCGGCGGCGACTGCCGTGTCGTCGGTGGAGCCGTCGTCGACGACGAGCAGATCGGCCTCCGGCATGGCCTCCCGGATCTCGCGGATCGTTGTCGGAAGGACCGCAGCCTCGTTCCAGGCAGGCACGATGACCAGGGTCGCGCTCATCGAAAGCAGACCCCGTACGCCACCCTTCGGCTGGCACCGCGGCCTCGGGACACACGCAGGCAGCGACGCTCCCCGTTCGACGAAGCCCCCCGACTCACCCGGGCAGTGTAGCTGCCAGGGCCGAGGGGAACCTTGGTGGACCACGAGAGGACGGACGGAGCGCGAGGGCGTCGATCCCGAGCACTGGGCTAGCCTGAACCGGTGATCGCAGCCATCAAGAGGAATGCGGGAACACTCACCGGGATCGGACTGGTCCTCGCCGCCTTCATCGTGGGACTCGCCTGGTGCCTGGCGTCCCCGATCGGTTCCTCGCCCGACGACGACTACCACATGGCCAGCATCTGGTGCCCGCCGCCGATCGCATCGTCGGGCTGCGTGACGGGGACCGACGCCGAGGGCGTGAGCGGCGTGGTCGTCCCCGCTCTCCTCCGCGACTCGTCGGCCTGCTACGCCTTCCACGCGGAGGTCCCGGCCGACTGCATGTCCGCGGTTTCGACCACCGAAACCGTCCTGTCGACCAGGGTCGACCAGGGCGCCTACCCGCCTTACTACTACCGGTTCATGCACTTGTTCGTGGGCGCCGACGTCACTGTGTCGATCCTGCTCATGCGCCTGGTCAACGTCTGCCTGGCGGTCGCGCTCGGGACGCTGGCCCTGCTGGTCGCCGACGCGGCGAGTCGGGGAGGCTGGGGCTTCGCGCTCATCGGCAGCCTCGTGCCGCTGGGGTTGTTCCTGGTCGCCTCGGTGAATCCCAGCTCATGGGCGATCACCGGCATCGCGGTCCTGGCACTCTCGATGAACACCCTCCTGACGGCTGCCCGGGCCCAGGCGATAGCGGCCAGTTCGGTCCTCGTCGTGGTCGGCTCCGTGATGGCCGCCGGATCTCGGGTCGATGCCGCCATCTACGTCATCCTCACCGTGGGCGCCCTGAGCATCCTGCACGGACTCGGCGCCTACGCCAAGTGGTCACGGTTGGCGGCCCCGATCCTGTCGATCCTGCTCGCGGCATGGTCGTTCGTGGCGATCGGCGCGACGGGCGTCCCCAGCGGAGGGGTGTCCCGTGATCCTGCGCTGACACCGCTCGGAGTGCTGACCCGCAACATCCTGGAGTTCCCGGACTTCTTCCTGCGGCTGTTCAGCAACCTGGGCTGGATGGACACGATCATGCCGCCCCTGGTCCGAGTCACGGCCGGCCTGGTCGCGGGGTCCCTCCTGGTGATCGGCCTGGGTCGACTCAACCTCCGCAAGGCCGTTGCGCTGCTGGCCGTCGGCGTCCCGATCGTTGCGCTGCCCCTGGTGATGGCCCAGCGGCAACTCCTGCTGCTCTCCGGCGGGGACTTCCCGCAACCGCGCTATGTGCTGCCGCTGCTTCCCGTCCTCATCTTCATCGCGCTGACGCCCACAGGCGCTCCCGTCCCCTTCGGCCGGGGCCAACGGACGGCGGTCTGGGCGCTGATCGTCGCCGCGCAGACGGTCGGCCTGCTGACCAACATCCGGCGGTATACAACCGGAGTCGGCGGCGGAGGGACGCCCGCGTTGGAGGCGCAGTGGTGGTGGCCGATCGGCCCCGGCCCGCTCACCTTGTGGGCGCTCGGGAGCCTGGCGTTCGCGGCGGCCGCGGCCGGGCTCCTGGGTCGCGCCCCCAGCCACTCCCGAGAAGCCTTGCGGACGGGCCCGCCCCCGGCACGCACACCCTCCGGTGACTGGGCCCCAAAGCAGCAGATCCGGCCGCAGGAGACCGACGCATGAGCGGCAGGCCCCGCCCCGCTGTCGCGCAGCCCGATCGCAGCGCATCCCGGCCCCTGCGGGTCGCCGTGCTCGACCACACCGCGGCGCTGGGCGGGGCGGAACTGGCGCTGGCGCGAATGCTGGACCACAGCCGAGCTCCCGACATCGAGGTTCGCACGATCCTGTTCTCCGACGGTCCGTTCGCCGATCGCCTGCGCGAGTCGGGTCACAGCGTCGAGGTGATGCCGCTCGTGCCCGGGATCGCCGGAACCGATCGACACGCGGCCGGGCGCTCCGTGCTGGCCGCAGCACGCAAGGCGGTGCTGCTGGTCCCGTTCGTGGTGCGGCTGGGTCGACGCCTGCGTGCGACGCGTCCTGACGTGATCCACACCACCTCGCTCAAGGCGGACCTGATCGGCGTCGGAGCATCCTGGATCGCCGGGAGGCCCCTGGTCTGGCACGTGCACGACCGGATCAGTCCCGACTACCTGCCGCCGATCATGGTCGGCCTGATCCGGTTCCTCGCCCGACACGCCCCCCGGTACGTGATCGTCAACTCCGAGGCCACCGCCGCCACCCTGCCGGGCGTACGGCGGATGACGATCGCCTACCCCGGATTCGGCCCCGACCAGGTGGGTCCGGCTCCCGTCGATCGTCGCCCGACCGCTCCCGGGGTGGTCGGCATCATCGGCCGGATCAGCCCCACCAAGGGACAACTGGAGTTCGTGCGAGCCGCGGCCCGCGTGCTGCGGGAAAGGCCCCAGGTCCGCTTCCGGATCATCGGCGCGGCCCTGTTCGGCGAGGACTCCTACGCCGACGCCGTGCGCCGCGAGGTGGACGACTTGGGGATCGCCGACGCGATCGAGTTCGCCGGGTTCGTCGACGATCCCGCCGCGGCCCTGGACTCCTTCGGTCTGTGCGTGCACGCCTCACCGACCCCGGAACCGTTCGGTCAGGTGATCGTGGAGGCGATGATCCGCGGAGTTCCGGTGGTGGCGACCCGGGGAGGCGGGGTCACCGAGATCGTCCAGCCCGACCCGGCCGGAGAGCCCCTCGGCTGGCTGGTCCCGCCCGGCGATGCCGCTGCCCTGGCCGCCGCGATCGTCGAAGCGCTGGGGGATCCGGACCTGGCCGCCCGCCGTGCCCAGGCAGCTTGGGTCTCGGCCCGGGATCGGTTCCCGATCGAACGGACGGTCCACGAAGTCAGCGATGTCTGGCGATCGGTCGCCGGACATCGCTGAGGAGATCACTGGTCCGACCCGGACGCCTCCTACTCGGCGAAGAGGACCTCGCGCAGGCGTTCGTACTGGCGGGCGGTGGTGAAGTCCAGCGCTCGGCGACGGGCCTTGTCGCCCAGGTCACGGGCGGCCTGGTCGTCGGTCAGCAGCCATTCCAGCGCGCCGCCGAACTCCTCGGCGTTGTTCGGGTCGACGAACACCACGGCGTCCCGCGCGAACTCGGGAACCCCCCCGCGAGGAGACGCGATACACGCCAGGCCGCAGGCCATGGCTTCCAGTAGCACCAGGCCGAAAGCCTCGTCGAGCATGGTCGGGAAGACGAACACGCGCTGGTCGCGCAGGATGTCCGGGATCTCCGGACGGGCCTTGTACCCCACGAACTCAGCGGTCCCCGGCAGGGCGGCGGCGGTCTGGCGGAGTTGCCGCTCGAAGTCCGACGGGGCGTCCCCCGGCGCGTACCAGGAGGACCCGACGAACGTCATCGTCCAATCGGTCACCGAGCATCGCTGCAGGGCGTCCAACACCTTGTCGGGACCCTTGTTCGCGCCGATCTTGCCGACCCACCCGATACGGCGCTCCAGGTTGAGCCCCTCGGTGCGAGGCGAGAACAGGGACGTGTCGACTCCGTTGTGGACAGTGACCAGGGCCGGATGGTCCCGTCCGAGTCGCTCACGCAGGCGGTCGGCCATGAAGTCACTGACTTGGATGCAGTGGTCGAGACGGTCCAGCATGGCGCCCAACTCCCGGCGGCCCAGGGACCGACTCAAGGCGATGTGCGAGTAGTACGACAGGTCGTAGTGGCGCTTCCTGGTCCCGAGAAGGCGGGCCCCCGCGAAGGCGAACGAGCCGTCGTGCAGCACCAGGTCAGTCACGCCGGACAGGTCCACGCCGCGCAGGCTGGACCGGTACAGCAACTCGGTCGTGGGACGGATCCCGAGCACCCTGGCCAGCGCATGGTCTCCGAGCGCCAGCAGGCGACGGCCCATCAGATCGGTGGGCTCGGCGGACGGGACGATCCAGTCGGGATGGAATCGTTCGCCCCGCCAGGGCTGGATCAGGACCTTATCCGCGTGGCCGCCGCCGTACGCCTCGCGCAGCAGGTCCTCGATCACGATCAGGACCGGCGACCCGGGACTGACCGCCGGCGTCGGGTAATGCGTGATGGTCCTGTCGGCGGTCGCGACACCCGAACGACTCAGGCCACGGTTGCGCACACCTCATGGTAGACGGAGCGCGACTCGCCCCCGCGACGTGGGACGCCAGGACGAGCGTCGCAGCCCCGCGGCCGCACGTGCGATCCCGGACCTTCGTCGTCGGGCGGGGCTCCTTCCGTCAACCGACGGCACGGAGGCGCTTCTGGTATTCGGACGCCAAAGCCTCACTCTGCTGGACGGAGATGTGGCCGCCGTCCCGGTAGCGGATCAGCCCTGATTCCTCGGTGGCGCACCTGCCGTCAGGACAAAGCTGGGTCCAGGGATCGAAGACGTCGGTTCCGGTGTCCGCCGCCACATCCGACAGCACGGCGCGAACGTCACCTTGCCGGCGCAGCGCGCGCTCTACAGGCATCTCCTGGCGGCAGACGTCAGGCGTGCGCAGGATGGTCACCAGCGGCCACATCTGTGGATCCCAGGCGTCGACGTCCCGCCACATCGGCACGGTCTGGACCAGCATCACGTGATGCCCGGCTCGCTGCAACTGGCGAATGGTCGCAGCCAGGCCCGCGCGCAGAATCGCCAACTTGGCCTGGGGATCGGCAGTGACCGTCTCCGCCGACAGTCCCACAAAGTAGGTGCTGCTGGTCCACCACTCGTCGTGATTCGAGATGATCACCAGACCCGGCCGAGCCTGCTGCAGATACTGGAGCGCGCCGCTCCGGAACACATCGCACCGTTGGTTCTCGCTGGCCGCGATCTCTGGTGAGAACGCGCGTACGTCCATGAACATGCAGCCGGCTTCCGACAATTCCGTGACCGGTCGGGCAAGCGTCCTCGCCGCGGCGATGATGCCCTCACTGAACTGATCGGCGTTGGAATCCCCAACCAGGTAGATCGGCTTCCCGGCCGCTGTCGCATTCCAGGTGCACTTCTCAGGCTTCTTCCAGGACCCCGACATGCAGCCGGCGACCTGGCCTGCGTGGAAGCTGTTGAAAGCCTCGTCGTACCTGATCACCGTGCTGGACCAGAACCCGTTGCGCGCGGCGAACCCGAGCCCTCCCGACAGCACCAAGGGTGGGATGGTGACCGCGGCCACGGCGCCGACGAGAGCACCCCTGGACGCGAACTGGCGTGATCGGATGGGCTGTTCGACCCACCGGAACGAGGCATAGGCCGGAGCCACCGACACGAGCGCTGCCCCTACGAGAGCCGCCGGCTTCCCTGGCCAGAGCGCACTGGCGCACACGATGAGCGGCCAGTGCCACAGGTAGATCGAGTACGACCAGTCCCCGATCTTCACCATCGCGCGAGAAGCCAGCAGCCGAGTCACCGGGTTCGTGCTGTCGGTTCCAGCGATCAGCAGGAGGAGTGTTCCGGCGACCGGCAGCAACGTCCAGACACCGGGGAAGGGGGTGGCGTCGGTGATGAGCCAGAGTGCGGCGGCGAGAGCGACTCCTCCGGCCAGGGCCATCGAGCGACCCAGCCATCTGGCCACCTGCCCGTCGACGCGTCGCATCGACAGCGCCACCAGCGCCCCGACAGCGAACTCCCACGCCCTTGTGGCTGGACTGTAGAAGCCGATCAGCCACGTGGCCGAAGGCAGCTGGGTTCCGAGGGATCCCAGCACGGCAAGCCCGAACGACAAACAGGCAGCCAGGCCGATGGTCCACCACGCTCTACGTTCCCGTGCCCGCCGGCTACCGGCTCGAGACCAGGCAGCGACCAGCAGAAGCGGAAAGACAAGGTAGAACTGTTCCTCGACCGAGAGGGACCACGTGTGCAGCAGGGGATTTGCTGCCGCGGGGGCATCGAAGTAGCCGCCCGTCGATTGGGCGATGACCAGATTCGCGACCAGCAGCAACGCCCCGACTCCGGTCTTCGCTGCCACTTGCTGGGTGCCGAGGGGCGATAGCAGGAGACTCGACATCACGATGGTGAGCGCCACCATCAGTGCCAGCGCCGGCGTCAGGCGTTTGAATCGCCGCAGATAGAAGGAGCCGAACGCGATGCGTCCCGTGCTGACCCACTCGCGATCGAGCATCGCCGTGATGACGAATCCCGAGATCACGAAGAAGACATCCACCCCGACGAACCCACCCGGAATCGGCAGCCCCGTGTGGAACAACACGACCATGAGGACCGCGACTGCGCGAAGGCCCTGGACGTCGAGTCGCCGACCCGGTGCCGCCTGATCGACGCTCTTCAGTCCGTCAGCGCGGTTCAGCGCGGACGGCTTCACCCCGCCCTGGCTCGGGCTTCGCACCGGCCCGACCGACCCCATCGCGCTCCCTCACGTCCGCATTCTCCCTGGGCGCCGGCGCCCGCGATGGCCGCCTTGGCAGCCTCCGTGGTGGCCAGGCATTCACGAAGCGGGTCCGCGCCCACCTCCGCGCCGGAGAGATCGAGCAGAGCCTCCGCCGACCGCGAGAGTAGCGGTGGTACCGACCGGCACTCAACTGCCCCAGCACCTGTCCCCGTCCTCCCGCTGTCGTCTCACCACTGCTGTGCGCCGCCGCCCCTCTTGAGGGGCGCTCGCGGCGGAGGGACGGCGTTGGAGAACCTGAGGACGACGTCTGGGTCGACGAAGGCTTCCTTGACAGCCGCCACCTTCTCCGCGGCCCAGACATAGTCCTGGTCTGCAAGAACGAGGACGTCCCCCGGCAGGCTCTCATCACGGTCTCGATATTCCGACTGAGGCCGACATTCTTGCAGTAGTCGGAAGCTCGCCGAGCTTCACCAGGACTCGATCAGCGGCAGGCCGGCACAGCGGGACGGATACGATCAGCGCATGGCGGGTTCCGACATGAGCGGCTGTGGCAGCGCGTATTCCCGACCGGATAGCGAATCGTCGGACGCGCGTCGCCCCAATGCACCGACGCCACGATTGGCGAGCGGAAGCCGTACCGCATTCATCGGGATCCCCTGGCTCCTGGCGGTGTTGATCCCGGCTGTCTACGTCGCCATTCTGGCAACCGGCGACATCCAAGAGGATGCCATGATCACATTCCGAACGGCTTTCAACCTTGCGGATCACGGGGAGCTTTCGTTCAACCTCGGGGAGCGCTACAGCAGCGCGACCAGCATGCTCTACCCGTTCCTGGTTTCCCTTGCCAGATTGGCGCTCGGCCCGAACGCGATCGCTGGAGTGCTTGTCATCAATTCCTTGGCCGTGATCGGCGCAGCGGCTCTCGCCGCACGAGTCGCCCACAGGGGCTTTCGCCTACCGCCGGCGTCCACTCCCCTGGTGTGGGCGGCCCTCGCATTGTCACCCATTTCGCTACTGATGGCCGTCAAGGGCATGGAGGCACCCTACGTCGTCCTGCTGACGGCCATGAGCACGGTCGGCATCCTCAACCGCAAAGAAATCCTGGCCATCACCCCGATGGCGCTGCTGGTCTTCATCAGGCCCGACGCCATCGCGTTCAATGTGCTTCTGCTTCTCTACGCGTTCACGCGGGCCCGACGTATGGGCTGGTTGAGTCTGGCCGCATCGGCGGCCGCCTGGGTTCTGTACGTCGCGCTCAACCTCTGGCTCTTCGGCACGGCATTGCCACGTTCAGTGCTGGCCAAGTACACGGCCTACAACGTAGGGCATATCAGCCTGGCGGACCGGATGGGGGATCTCCTCGGGGTATTTCGAAGCGAGATGTTCTCACCTTTCGCCATTCGATTCCTCGAGCCGGCGTACGCCGCCTTCACGATTTTCGCGATCTTCTTTACTCTCGCCGTTCTGACAGGTGCGTGGAGGGCAGGGAGATCGCACTTCACGTTGGCCACCTTCGTTGTCGCCGCTGTGTGGGCTCCGCCGCTGGCCTACCTGTGGGGAGGGTCGGTGATGTTCGGTTGGTACCTTTGGCCATCACAGTTCGCCTATCAATCCCTGGTCGTGGCGGCTGTCTTCTTCGTCGTGAAGCGCGTGAAGCGA
>CAZPCM010000049.1:5868-20379 GCA_964585085.1 uncultured Propionibacteriaceae bacterium | reverse complement strand
TCATGCCCAGGTTGAGGATGGTGTCCATCATGCCGGGCATCGAGGCGCGCGAGCCCGAGCGGACCGACACCAGCAGCGGGTTGTCCAGGTCGCCGAACTTCTTGCCGGTCATCTCCTCGAGCTTGCCGACGTAGGCCATGATCTGGGCGCGAATGCCATCGTTGATGACTTCGCCGTCGGCGTAGTACTGGGTGCACGCCTCGGTGGTGATCGTGAACCCCTGGGGGACGGGCATGCCCAGCCCGGTCATCTCCGCGAGGTTGGCTCCCTTCCCGCCGAGCAGGTTGCGCATCGAGGCGTTGCCCTCGCTGAATTCGTAGACGTACTTGTGGTTAGTCATCTGCGACGTATCTCCTTTACCCTGAGCTCCGTGCGTCCCTGCCTGGGCTCGGCCACTCGTCCGGATCGGCGGCGACCCGCCCTCGACGTCGGCGGAGCTTCCCGACGCCTCGGCGCATACCGCCATACGGTATCCCTTTCCGCCGACGGGGTCACCATCGTCCCGACGCGGGCACCAAGCCCGCGTTGACACCGTCCGATGCTCGCTCGACGATGGGGCGAGCATCGACACCGAGGGGGGCCATGCCTGCTGACGATCCCGCGGCCAAGCCGCCGGACACCTCCGACGGCCTTGACCCGGTGGCGCGGCTGGTCCTCGACGAGGCGGGCGAGGATCTGGGACGGACGCTCGTCCTCGACGACCGGGCCGGCGCCCTCACCTCCGCCCTGCTGGGACGCGGGGTGGACGTGCAGGCCTGGTGCGACGACCTGCGCGACGAGGCCCAGTTGCCGATCCCGGCTCTGCCCGCGCTGGACAGTCGGACCCTGGCCGGCGTGGAGACGGTGCTGGCGAGGCTGCCCAAGAGCCTCGGAGCGCTGTCGGAGTACGTCGAACAGGTGGCCGCCTGGGCGTCCCCGACGGTCCGGGTTGTCGCCGGTGGACGCGAGAAACACCTGACCAGGGGCATGAACGAGGTACTGGCGAGCCGGTTCGGCGAGGTCCGGGCGAGCCTGGGACGGCAGCGCTCCCGCGTGCTGCACGCCCGCGATCCGCATCCCGGGCCGATCACCTGGCCGCGGACCCGGCGCCTGGACGAACTCGACCTGTCCGTGGTGTCCCACGGTGCGGCCTTCGCCGCGGGACGGCTGGACGCCGGAACCCGGCTGCTGCTGCGCGTCCTGCCGAGGACGCCGAAGGGGCGGGCCGTCGACCTCGGGTGCGGGACGGGCGTGCTGGCCGCCTGGCTTTCCCGTCAGGGCAACGACGTGCTCGCGGTCGACGTCTCGGCGGCCGCCTGCGCCTCGGCCCGTGAGACCGCCGCGGCCAACGACCTGGCCGTCGAGGTCCGGCGCACCGACGGGCTGGACGGGGTCCCGTCCGGTTCGATCGACCTGATCGCCTGCAACCCGCCGTTCCACCGTGGCACGGCGAAGGACTCCACCCCGGGCTTGGACCTGCTCGCCTCGGCGGCCCCCGCCCTGGCGTCCGGCGGTGAGTTGTGGACGGTGTTCAACTCACACCTGCCCTACCTGCCGTTCCTGCGCTCGGTGGTGGGACCCACGACCGTGGCGGCACGGGACCGGCACTACACGGTGACCCGCTCGGTCCGGCCGTGAGCGGCGGTTACCATCGTCGGGTGCCGCAGTCGCCGACGAGCCGTCGCAGTCCCGGGTGGGTGCCCAAGCAGCACGGCGCCTGGGCGATGCTGGCCCTGCCCTTCACGGCCGGCGCGATCCTGCGATCCCGCGACCTGTTCTGGGACTGGTATCTGGTGCCGTTGTTCGCCTTCTGGGTGACCGGGTACCTCACGTTCAACGCCGCGTCCTGCTGGCTCAAGGCGCCGGCGAGCCGCCGGCGCGGCCTCCGCCGTCCGCTGGCCACCTACGCGGCGATTTCGGCCGCGTTCGGGTTGCTGACCCTGGCGCTGGCCGGGCCGGCGATCCTGGGCTGGGCGCCGCTGTTCGTCCCACTCGTCGGAGGTGCGCTGTGGCTGGCGGCCCGGCGCCAGGAGAGGGCCCTGCTCGGTGGCGGGTTGACGGTGGCCGCGGCCGCTCTGATGACGCTGGTCGCGCGGTTCACCAGCCCCCTCGACATCGTCACCTCCTGGGGGACCAGATCGGTCACCACCGCGGTGGTGGTGGCCAGCCTGATGTTCGGCTACCTGTTCGGCACGGTGCTCTACGTCAAGACGATGATCCGCGAGCGCGGCGAGGTGGCCTGGCTGAACGCGTCCATCGGCTGGCACGCGGCGCTCACCATCGGCACCGCGGGCCTCGCCTGGATCGGCACCATCGGACGCGCCTGGCCGGTGTTCTTCCTTGTCACGACCGTGCGGGCCTGGCTGATGCCGCGGCTGGCCCGGACGCGTCCGATCAGCCCGAAGGCGGTCGGCCTCACCGAGGTCGGGGTCAGCCTGGGGCTGCTGGCGGTGGTGGCGCTCGGCTGAGCGGACGGGGCGGGAGCCCCGGAAGGCCGCCGGAGCTCGCCAGCTACCATGGTGGGCGTGAGACGGCGCACTCGGTGGATCATCCTGTCCCTCTCCGCAGTGGCTCTCCTCCTGGGCGCTCTCAGTTGGCTCGGGGTCTCCCGCGCCAAGGACTTCCAGGCCGCGGCGATGCAGGGCAAGGACGAGGCCTCGGTCGCCGTCGCCAGCCTGGAGGCCAAGAACGCGACAGCCGCCGCCGAGCAGTTCGACAAGGCCGCAGCCTCGTTCCGCACTGCCAGGGACCTTCTCGGTCCCGATTGGGCCGTCGCCGCGATGCGGGCTCTGCCCTGGCTGGGCAGTCAGGTCGGCGCTGCCGACGACCTGGCGACGATCGGACTGGAGGGGTCGGTCGCCGGGCGTGAGGTCGCCGCGATGCTGCGTGACGCCCCGCCCGCCACGGACGGCTCGGCCGGCCTCGGATCGATGCTGACCGCGGCCCGCCCGCACCTCGACGCCGCCCTGGTGGCCCTCACGAACGTGGCCGACCGGTCCACGGCCTTGACCGACCAGGGCCTGGTCGCCCCCCTCGCCGACGCCGTCCGCCAGGCGAGGCAGGTCCTGAGCCCGATGGCCCCTGTCCTGCACCGCAGCCATGCACTGCTCGACCTCGAGCGCTACTTCCTGTCGGCGCCGCGCCGCATCCTCCTCCTGGCGCAGAACAACGCCGAAATCCGTCCCACCGGCGGCTTCATCGGGAGCTACGGCCTGATCGAGGTCGGCCCCAACGGGCTGAAGCTGGAGAAGTACGACGACATCTACGCCCTGGGCGACCAACCCCGCGCCACGCAGCTCCCGGTCCCCGAGGGGGCCACCATGGGCGGCATCTACTTCAAGTTCCGGGACGCGAACTGGTGGATCGACTACCCGACCAGCGCCCGCATGCTCCAGCGGTTCTGGGGGGATCTGGGGCAGGAGCCGGTCGACGGCATCGTCGCGGTCGATGTGGTCGCGATGCGCGATCTCCTGGAGGTGTTCGGGCCCATCAGGATCGACGAGTTCAACACGACGTTCAGCTTCGGGAACCTGCTGGAGAAGTTGATCTCCATCGTCGAAGTCCAGATGGGACCCACGGGACAGCCCCGTAAGGGGGTGCTGGTGCTGCTGGCCAACGAACTCACTCGCCGCATGCTGGACATGAGAGCGGAGGACCTGCTGCGGACCAGCACCGTCCTGGGCCACTCCGCCGAAGGGAAGCACGTGCAGCTCTACTTCACCGACGCACAACTCCAGGCATCGGTGAACGACGCCGGCTGGGCCGGCGCCATCGACACTCCGGACGGCACGACCGATCTGCTCGCGGTGTCCAACGCGATGATCCGCGCCAGCAAGGCCAACATGGGCGTCCGCAAGAGCATCGGCTACGTGGTCAACCTCCACACCGACGGTTCAGCCGAGACCACTCTCACACTGGGCTACTCCAACACCGACCCCCAGGTCCCGGGAATTCTGAGGCGCTGGTTCGGCAACTACCTGAGGGTGTATCGGCCCGTCGGAACCGTACCGGTGGCCGGGGTCGGAGAAGCGACCGCGACCCCTCTGGTGACCGACGGACTCGGGCTCCCGGCCGTCGCCCGTGCCTTCCGGGTGTACCGGGGCCAGGAGCGCCTGGAGATCATCCGCACCAACGTCCCCAACGCCGTCGGGTCCGGACGGGCAGCGGTGTTGCCGCTGTCGCCCCTCGCCCTGGGCACCGAGCCCCCACCGACGGCTCCGGCGGATCGGGTGTCGCACTACCGACTCCTGGTGGTGCGACAGGCGGACCTTGAGGACGTCCCCACGACGGTGACCGTGAACGTCCCGTCCGGAGCCACGGTGAGCCGAGCCGCCGCCTGGGCCCGCAACACCGGCGTGGCCGTTCCGGTCACGGTGCAGGGTCACCTGGTGTCGCTGTCGACCCCCTTGGACGGCGACCTGATCCTCGACGTCGAACTGCAGCGCTGAACCGGTCGGACCACGCGGCAGCCGGCCGCAGCTAACCGGTGAGCGCAGCCCCGATGGCCTTGGCGAGGGCCCGCTGACCGGCGGCGTTCGGGTTGACGCCGTCGGCGGAGATCAGCTCAGGATGGCCTTCCAGCGGCGAGCCCACCTCGACGTAGTCGACACCGGCCTGCTCGGCGTTCTTCTTGAGGATCCTGCCGAGGTTCTCCAGGCTGGCGGGATAGGCCGTCGCGCGCCACAGCGGAGACAGGATGATGATCCTGGCTTCGGGGAGTTCCTTGCGCAGGTCGCGGAACAGCTTCAGCGACACCTCGGTGAGGTCGGTGGTCGGGTTGCTGGAACTGGCCAGCACCACCACCTGCGGGGCGGCATCGACCACCTGCGGCAGCATGTCGGGGAAGGACGGGCACTCGTTCTGACCGCAGGTGCTCTTGGCTTTCGCGCCGGTGACCGAAGTCAGGTAGCCGGTGCCGGCCCGACCCAGGTTGATCTCTCTCCACCCGAGCTCAGCTGCCACCAGCTTGGTCCACCGGACCCCGCCGCCGTTCGTCCCCGCCACGTAGGAGTCGCCCATGAACACGGCCGCCTGCCGTTCGTCGGGCGTGGCCGTGGCAGTGGCCTTCCCGGACGCGGACGGGGTCGTCTTCGCGCTGGTCTTCGCGGTCGGCGACGCCGACGAGCCGGCGTAGTCCACCACCTGGTTCGGACGGACGTGCCACCAGGCGGAGACCATCAGGGCACCGGTGCACACCGAGAGCACGATGAGACCGACCGTCTGCCAGAACCGCACGCCGAACCTCATGTTCGGCATTCTAGCCAGACGACTCAGCACCGGAGTCGGCGCCTAAGGGCACTCGGGCGCTCAGCACCCGCCGCGTACGATCGGGCCCTGTGACGGCAGTGCGACGAGTCGGCAGGGTGCTGGTCGTGGCCTTCGGCTGGGCGCTGGCGCTCGTCGCGTCCGGGCTGATGATCCTCGCGGCCAACCCCGGGCTGCAGCTGGAGAGTTCGGAGGCCACGTTGGCGGCCTCGTTCATCCCCTACGCGGCGCTCGGGTGGGCCGCCGCCGCAGCCGTGCTGATCACCGCACGCCGCCGCCGGCTCCGGCTCCTCGCTCTGGCGGCGCTCGCCCTCGCTGTCGTGGCGGCGCAGTCGTGGGGTCCCTATTGGCCACGTCCCACGGCGTCCGGGACCCCCAACCTCACGGTCATGACACTGAACACCTACTACGGATGGGCCGATGCCGCTCAACTGGTCGCCGAGGCCGAACGGAGCCGTCCTGATGTGGTCGTGCTGTCTGAGGTCACCCAGGCCACGTGGGAGGACCTGCAGCGGACCGCCTGGCCGGCCATGTTCCCGCATCGGGTGGGTGAACCCGCCGACCCGTGGCATTCGGAGGCGACGATGGTGTTCTCCAGCCACCCCCTGGCGCTGGAGTCCACCGTGACGGGATCACACCAGCAGCAGGTGGTCCGGGTCGCACTACCCCAGGGCCCTGCCATGGTGATCGCTGCGCACCCGACCAACCCGTCCGACAGCCTGACCGCCTGGGCCTCGGACCTTGAGGCGGTGGGCAGCCTGGCACAGTCGCGCGCGTCCCTGCCGGTGGTGGTGGCGGGAGACCTCAACGCCACCCGCGAACACCTGCCCCTGAAACGGCTACTCGCCGAGGGGCTGAGCGATGCCCGGGAGCAGTCCGGTTCGGGCTGGCTGCCCACCTTCCCCACCCGCGCGTGGGCCTGGCTGCAGAACTTCCCCGCCGGACCGGCCATCCCCCCGCTGGTCGGGCTGGATCATGTCCTGGTGAACGACAAGGCCACGGCCGTGTCGGTGCGGTCGTTTGCCGTGGACGGGACCGACCACCTGGGCCTGGTCGCCGAACTCAGGACGTGAGCCTCCGCTTGGCCGCCAGACTCACCGCGGCACCCACGTCACCGGCGCCCCGGCGCGGCCCACCCGGCGGTCATCCGCTCCAGCCGGCGCGGGGCTCTGCCGTACCGGCGGGTCAGGTGCCCCAGAATCGCGACCGAGCCCACGAGCAGGTGGCGCAGCGCCTCGGTCGCGTCCCGCCGCCTCAGGTCGTCTCCCAGGACGGGCAGGACGTGGCGCCGCAGGAACCGCAGCCGGGTCGGAACATCCCAGCGTCGCCGCGAGGCGCCGAAGAGCAGGCCGTTGCGGGCGTAGTAGAACAGTCCGAGGTAGCTGTAGGACCCGGTGAAGGACGCCGAGACCCGATGCCGGATGACGACGCGGGTGTCCACCACCAGCGCCACCCCCGCCCGGGCGGCACGGACGCTCCAGTCCGAGTCCTCGAAGTTGAGGAAGTACCTCTCGTCGAACAGCCCGACTCGTCGCCAGGTGCTGGCGGCGGCCGTCACACAGCACCCGGCCAGCACCTGGCTGGGCCGCAGCGGGGTCTCCGGGCTTTCGCGGCCCGCGGCGATCTCGTCGGCCGACAGGTGCCGGGCGAGGCTGGTGGCGGCATCGATGACCCCGCCGCCGAACCAGAGCTTCTCGCTACCGTCGGCGTAGCGGACCTCAGGGCTGACCGCCACACCGGTACGGGCGACACGCGCGAGCGCGGGGATCGCGCCCGGGGGCAGGATCGTGTCGTTGTTCAGGACGGTGATCGTCCCCGCGCCGGCGTCCAGCGCCCAGCGGAGGCCGCGGTTCATCCCGCCCGCGAACCCCAGGTTCTCCCCGGTCTGCAGGGTGGCGACCAGCGGCCACCGGGCACCCACCCGGTCGAGGACGCCGTCGAAGGACCCGTTGTCGATGACCAGCACCACCGCCTCGGGCGAACCCGTGACCAGGGACTCCACGCAGGCCTGGGTGTCTTCGGCGCCGAAGAAGTTCAACACGATGACCACATCCGCGTCCGGATGGGTTCCCGCGCCGGGTGCGGTCACCGCCCGCCTCCTCAGGGTCGCTACAGTCAAAGCCTGGATCGATGTGTGGCGCGAGTGCGCATCTCGTGGGGAGGCTATCGGCGTGGGTCAGGTCAAGGCAATGTTCAAGTCGATCGCCCCCGAGCCTCTGCTGGAGGCGAACCGCTGGCGTCGTGGCGTGTGGTCGGACCTCCGGCTCCGCCTGCTGACCGACATCGGCCATCTCCCGTCCCACAAGGTCCGTAACGCGATCTACCGGGGGGCTGGGATGACCCTCCCGCGAACCTCGAGCATTCACTGGCGCGCCGAGTTCTACGCTCCCGAACTGATCGTGATCGGCGAACACTGCACGATCGGCGACTCGTGCTTCCTCGACGGACGCTCAGGACTGACGATCGGCGAGTCGGTCAACCTCGGCAGCCACGTGACGATCTACACCCGGGAACACGACGTGAACTCCCCCGACTTCGCCGAGACCGGCGCTCGGGTCGTCATCGGCAACCACGCCTGGGTCGCCAGCCACGCGATCGTCCTTCCCGGAGTGACGATCGGCGAGGGCGCGGTCGTCGCCGCCGGAGCCGTGGTCACCCGCGACGTGCCGCCGTTCACCATTGTGGGAGGCAACCCCGCCCGCCACATCGCCGACCGCAGCCGCGACCTGCGCTACCGGCTGGGCTACGCCAAGCGTTTCGTCTGACCCTTGCCGATCGGGCTTGTCAGGGCCGGGTTGGACGGTCAGGGCCGGGGCGGACGGCCGCCGCGGTACACGCGCTCGTAGAGGCTGACCACGGTGTCGAGGGAGAAGTCCTCGGCCCGCCGCAGCCCGGCGCCGGCCAGGGCTTCCCGCCGGTCCGCGTCGGTGAGCAGGCCCACCAGGGAGGGGCCCAGGCCGTCCAGTTCGCACAGGAGCCCGTCGAGTCCCGCCCGGGTGACGTAGCGCGCGCCGACGTTCGGGGTGGACACCACCGGCAGCCCGGATGCCATCGCCTCCACGTAGGGGATCCCGAAGCCCTCGTAGGTCGAGGGCAGGCAGAACACCCAGGCGCGGGCGTAGGCGTCGGTGAGATCCTCGTTGCTGAGCCGGCCGAGCACACGGACGCCGGGACCCGGATCGGCCGGCGCGTCCTCGCACACCATCAGCAGTTCCGCCTCCGGCACGGCGGGCAGCACCCACTCGCTGAAGATCCGCGCCAGGTCGCCGCCGCGCTTGCGTCCGCCCCACGTCCCGACGAACAGGACGCTGGGACGCGCGGAGCGCCGGCCGGGACGCGGGTGGAACCGGGCGGGATCGATGCCGTTGGGGATCACCCCGCGGACCCACGGCGTCCAGCGTCGCGTATCGGGGGAGACGGTGACCGTGACGTCGGCGACCAGGCTGGCCAGCACCTCGCTGAACCCCAGCAGGATCATCCGCGCCTTCTCCTTGACACCCCTGATCCGGCGGGCCTCCTCGAAGCAGGAACCGTGCAGCGTCCGCACGTGCCGCGGGACGCGCCGGCGCCACAGCCAGTAGTCGTCGCCGTGGGCGTGAAGGACGTCGTACCCGCTGAAATCGACGCGCCGCAGCTGGGTGGCGAACCGGAAGGTCCGCAACGAGCCGGTCAGGACGATGTGCCGGTGGCCGTAGGTCGCGCCCTCCACCGGCGGGCACTCGCTGAAGACGTCGACGCTGTGCCCGCGTCGGACCAGTTCCGTGGCGAGCTCATGCACCTGGTAGCCGATCCCCTGCTTGCTGCCGCTGGGCAGGTAGTAGGAGATCATCGCGATCCGCAGCGGCCGGCCCCCCATCAGCTGAGCCCGTCCCTGAGCGCCTGGAGCCAGGCGCGGCCGTGGGTCAGGTCGGGCTCGAGGTGGTTGCCCTCGGCCCATTCGTTCCACGACTTGACCCACAACAGCCGTTCCTCTGCGGGCCGTCCGGTGACGGTGGCGACCGCGTCGACGACGTTGCGGCGGAACTTCTCCGGGGTGGCGCCGGTCAGCACCAGCCCGCCTCGCCGTGAGCGAGGGGTGTTGTCCCAGTTCGGGTACACGCACGGCTGAATGCCCGGCCCCGTTCGAGAGACGCCCATGACGGTGTCGGTGTACGGATAGACCTCCGGCCCGCCGAGTGCCTTGCGGAGGATCCGCATCCGTAGCCGCGCGAACCGGCTGGTGTCGGCCGGCAGCCGCATGTAGGCAGCGGCGTCGAACCCGTCGGCGTCAGCGGTGGAGTAGCGCGGGCCCGCCCCCAGCAGGTCGCTCATCTCCGCCACCAGGTACAGCCCGGGCAGCCCGGCCTGCCGCGCCATCGCCTGCCACCGGTCGACGAAGGCGGCCGCGTCGGGCAGTTCCTCGGGCCTGAACACGTAGAACACGGGCCGGTCACCCACGCGCAGGTACCGCTGGTCGAGGAACGCGGGAAGGATGGTATCGAAGTGCGCCCGGTCGTCCTCGGGACCGGGGTACAGCTGCTCGCGCAGAATCCGGTCGGCGGCCCCGTGCCAGATCCCGCTCCAGGTCTGGTTCGCCCACGCCAGGCAGAACGAGATCTCCGGGGAGCCGGACGCGAGCACCTCCTGGAACGGGCGTTCCAGGATCCGGGTGCCGTGCCCGAACCAGTAGTGCCAGTAGGCGAACGCCTCCACCCCGTATTCGAGGGCCAGGTCGCTCTGGGCCTGCCGCGTCTCGGGCACCCGCAAGTCGTAGAAGCCGAGTTCGCCGGGGAGCGTGGGCTGCTCGTGCCCGGGGAAGAGCCTCCTCGCCCGCGCCGTGTTGGTCCACTCGGTGAACCCGGGGCCCCACCACTCGTCGTTCTCGGGGATCGGGAAGTACTGGGGCAGGTAGAACGCGATCGCCCGTGCCTTCAGTTCCATGTTCCCCCTAGCCGTCCGCGTATTCCGCGCACGATCGGCACCAGCCATGAGGCCCGCCGGCGCAGGCCGGCCTTCGCGCGGACTCGGGCCTTCGCGCCCCGCCACAGGAGCGCTGCCAGGTGCCGAGCGGCTCGGCGCACCCGCGGGTCGGTGTACCCCGGCGAGCGAAGGAGTTCATCGAGCAGGTGCTCGTGCAGGGGTCCGGTGGAATCCCACTCCAGCCCCTCGTCCTGGGTGATCAGGCCTCCCCCCAGCCGCAGGGCGACCGCGGAGGACAGGAACGGTAGCGCCAGCCGGGTGGTGCGCGAGGTGGCCCCCAGATGGACGCGATACAGCAGCGTGGGCTGGTCCACCTTCGCGATCGGGCTCAGCCGGGCGGCGTTCACCAGCAGCCAGTAGTCGTCCATCGCCAGAGCGTGCGGGGCGAACCCGCCGGCCAGGCGCAGCACCTGCGCCTCGGCGAGGAAGCTGGTGGTCACTGTGATCGGCCCTCGCAGCATGGCTCGGTGATCGGCGCGCTCCACCGCGTCCGAACCGGTCACATCGACGCCGGCGCACAGCTCGGCGTACGCCGACGCCTCAGGCACCAGGTGCGACGCCCACTGCCCGACCAGCGGGTCGGTGGCGGTAAGCCGATCGACCTCCTCGGTGGTCGAGAACGCCACCTCCGTCGTGGCGACGATCCGCTCCCCGGGGTGCTCGTCGAGCCAGCAGAGAAGTCGCTCCAGTCGGGTGGGGTGCCACAGGTCGTCCTGGTCGAGGAAGGTGACCCAGTCGGTGGTGGTCTCCGCCAGGCCGCGATTGCGAGCCACCGCCACCCCGAGGTGCGCCTGCTCGATCAGCCGGGCGCCCACGGGGTGCTCACGCACGATGCCGGGGCCCCCGTCACTTGACCCGTCGTCGACCACCAGGACGGTCCGCGGCCGGACGGTCTGTTGAAGGACGGAGGTCAGGGTTTCGGCGATGTACCGGGCCCCGTTGAACAACGGGATGACCACGGTCACCGCCGCCGGCTCCGACCGGCCGCTGCGTCCTGCCTCGCCCATCCCGTTCCTCTCCCCCGGCCCCGCACCATGCTATCTGGGACCGCCCGGACGGCGAGCGGGCGCGGAGTAGCGTTCGGCGGGTGACACTCCCCGCTTGGCGTCGATTCAAGGGCGCGGTGGCCAAACAGCTCCGGCGTGGGAAGCGCACCGTCTACTCCACTCCCCAGTCGGGTCGGGGCTTCGGCAACTTCCTCTACTACTGGTTGCACGCGGACATCCAGCAGTCCCGCGGTCGTGACTACCGGGTGCTGTGGGCCCCGGGCGAGGAGCCCTGGCTCGCCGAGCTGCCGGCCGTCCGTGACCGACTGTCGATCACCTTGGAGGCGATGTCGTTCTTCGACCGCCGAGTGGCGTCGGAGGACACCTGGGTGGACCGGTTCGGCGTCGACTTCACCGCCGACGAGTTGCAGTCGTTCATCGAGCGGTTCCTGATCGGCTCACCGCTGCTCGGCGCTCCGCGTCCGGACAACTCGACGGTGACTGTCAACGTGCGGCGCGGCGACTACTACTCCGTCCCCTCGATCCGGGGCGCGTACGGGTTCGACATCCCCGCCTACCTCGGGGTCGCCCTGCCCCTGGCGCTTTCCGAGGGCGGGCCGGCGGAGACGATCCGCGTGGTGTCCGACGACATCGAGTGGTGCCGGACACGGCTGGACGGGATCTTCGCCCGGCACGCCCCCCGGGTGGACTACCGTCCGCCGACCGACTCGCCACAGGAGAACTTCCGGGTGGTGGCGAACGCTCAGCGGCTCATCGGGACCAACTCCAGCTTCACCTACTGGGCGGGCTACGTGAGCAACGTTCGCTACCCCGGCGCGTCCCAGGTGGTCATGCCGAACTTCCACGCCCGGCACCTCAACGGCGGCCACGCCTACCAGCTCGACCCGACCTGGCTGGTTGTCCGCGACATCCCGGGTGGGTGGGATTCCTGAGCCAGTGACCGCCCTCCGGGCGGCCCGTCAGCGGTCGGGCTCGACGAGGAATTCCCGCGCCGGCGAGGTGCGTGTCAGTTTCGGCCAGAGGCCCCCGGCGAAGGGGTGGAAGTCGCGCATCACGCGCCACAGCACCGGGGAGGGCCACCAGCGCGTCCAGTAGTACAGCTCTCCCTTGAGGCCCGCGGCGTGTCCCCAGGTGCGCACCTTGCGGTGAACGGCCTCGGGCTCCCGTCCCCAGGAGTTGTGGACGATGGCCTCGGAGTGCTCCAGGCACTCAAGCCGCACCTCCCCGGAGGCAGGCTCCTGCCGCAACTGCAGCGACACCCTGTCCCCGTGAACCACCGGACGCAGGAACACCCCGGGGCAGCGGCGCGCATCGATCACAGTCGCGCCCGGGCGCACCGCGATCGGCCCGGGATAGTCGTAGCGGAAGCCGCCGTCGGCGGCGCAGACCTCCAGATACTCACCGGTACGCAGCCGGCGGAACAGCACTCGCATCGGCCACTCCACAGCGTCGATGCCGAGTGCCTCGGCTTCGTCCAGCAGGGTGAGCAGGGCCGAAGGGTCGGGCAGCACCTCGTCGTTGTCGATCTGGAGCACCCAATCCACGGAGGACCCCAACGCATCGATCCCGGCCTGCCGCTGGGCCATCTCCCCACGCATGGGTTCGGCGTGGTTCTCCCAATCACCCCACACGATCCGGTGGATCCCTCTCGGGTCATGCCGGGCCACGATCTCCAGGCACTCGTCGACCGGGATGGGTCTCCCTGTCCATCCCCGGCGGCTGCGCGGCGCGATGACCACCAGGTCGTCGAGCAGGTCGTAGTAGCGCGACAGGCTGGACGCGAGCCAGACCGGGTCGCCGGGCAGGAGGTAGGCCCCGATCCTCCGTCTGGGGCCGCCGGAACCGGGGTCGGAGGCAGGCGTCCGAGTCACGCGTGGACCTTGTGTGGCGCGGGGAAGACGAGCACGAATTCGACCGGCACGGCTGACATGCCTGGGACTGTAGCAGCGCCCCAGCGCACGTCCGCAGAGCCCGGACGGCGGATCGGGACGAGGGGCGCCGAACCCCGGGACAGCTAGGATGCCAGCGTGACTTCGGAAGACCCTGACGTGCCTCTGGGCGTCCGGGTGATGCTGGGTCACGCGGCCAGCCAGCGGCTCGCCGACCTGCACCACGTCGACGTTCTTCACATCAAGGGCTACGCCCTCGACCCCGCGCTGCGCTGGGAGGGACGCGTCGGCACCGACGTGGATGTCGTGGTCCGACCCGAGCACCTGGACCGGTACCTCGAAGCGCTGCGGACGGCCGGCTGGCGCCATGCCATCGGCTTCGAAGAGGGGTCGCCGTTCGGGCACGCCGCCACACTGACCCACGAGCACTGGGGCTATCTCGACCTTCATCGCGCCTACCCCGGCTTCACGGTCTCACCGTCGGAGGCCTTCGAGATCCTCTGGCAGGAACGCGACCTGACCGACATCGCCGGTTTCGCGTGCCCGGTACCCAGTGTCCCGGGCCAGATCCTGGTGCTGATGCTGCACGCCGCGCGCTCGCTCGCCGGCGGCCGGGCCGACCTCGACGTCGACGCGGCGTGGACCAGTGCCTCTGCAACGTTGCAGGAGGAGGTCCGCGACCTGGTGACTCGCCTCGGGGCGGACGTGGCCTTCGCCGCGGCCACCGGCCATCTCGACGACTACCGGGATCGACGCGATTACGCGCTCTGGAAGGCGGTCTCGGGCGGCAGCACCCGCGTCGAGGAGTGGGTCGCCCGGATCAAGGCGGCTCCCAGCCTGGCCCAGCGGATCCATCTGGTCCTGAAGGCGCCCCTGGTGAACGTCGAGCACCTGACCATGCTGTGGGGACGGCGTCCCACCCGGGTCGAGATCGTCCGGGAGTTCTTCGCCCGCCCGCTCCGCGGCGTTGTCGAGATCTGGCGGACGCGTCGCTGGCGCGAAAGGGCGGCGCGGTGAGCGCGGCGGGGCTGCGGCGCCCCGACGACGTCGCCTACCTGGCCGACGAGGACGCGATCTACCTGGCCCGCGTGCCGCAGGGCCCGATCCAGGTGCTCGCCGGCTCCGCCGCCGTGATCTGGGAGGAAGCCGTGGACGGCGACCGCGCTGGGATCGCCGCCCGCGTCGCGCGACGCACAGGCTCGGACGAGAGCGCCATCCGCGCCGACGTGGAGGCCTTCCTCAGCGCGCTGGTGTCCCTGGGCCTGCTGGCCCCTGAGCCTGCTGACCCCTGGCCCTGACGCCCCCTGAGCCTGACGAAGGGTCCTCCCCCCACCCAAACGACCCCTGAGCCCTTCGACCCCTGAGCCTGACGAAGGGTCCTCCCCCCACCCAAACGACCCCTGAGCCCTTCG
>CAZPCM010000049.1:0-5768 GCA_964585085.1 uncultured Propionibacteriaceae bacterium | reverse complement strand
CCCCTGAGCCTGACGAAGGGTCCTCCCCCCACCCAAACGACCCCTGAGCCCTTCGACCCCTGAGCCTGACGCCCCCTGAGCCCTTCGACCCCTGAGCCCTTCGACCCCTGAGCCTGACGAAGGGTCCTCCCCCCACCCAAACGACCCCTGAGCAAGACGTCGAGGTCCTCCCCCAGCCCGAGAGCACGTGGGTTCGCCACGCCCAGTCATCGTCACGGGACGAGGCTTGTAGGACTCGTCGGAGACACGGTGAGGCAAATCGCTCCCGATGCGCTCACGTGAGCGCTCACAAAGGCTCGATCCGAGGCAATCGGGCGTGATTTGCCTCAGGCAGGTCGCCGCACAGCCCTGGACTCCTGCCTGGCGACAGTGATCCTCGCCATCTGGGGCTGCGGCCTTCCCTTCCGGGCCGTCACCGACGGAGAGGTCTCGGTCAGACCAGTCGGTAGCCGATGTTGCGGACCGTTTCCAGGTGCTCCACGCCCAGCTTGTGCCGAAGGTAGCGGACGTAGACGTCCACGATGTTGGAACCGGGGTCGAAGTCGTAGCCCCACGCGCTGGCGAGCAGTTGCGCCCGGCTGAGCGTTTCCCCGGGCTGGCGCATGAAGGCCTCCATCAGGGCGAATTCGCGCGCGGAGAGCTCGACGTGGCGCCCCGCCACGGCGACGTGGTGGGTGTGGAGATCGAGGCTGATGTCGCGATGCCGCAGCACTGTGGCCGACTCGGACGGCGTTTCGCTCCGGAGTCTCAGGCGGACGCGGGCCAGGAGTTCCTGAAAGCTGAACGGCTTGGCCATGTAGTCGTCAGCGCCGTTCTCCAGCCCGGCCACGATGTCGGGGACGGTTGATCTGGCCGTCAACATGATGACCGGAAGGCTGGTGCGATGCCGGCGAATCCGCCTCAGCACCTCGAATCCGTCGATGTCGGGCAGTCCGACGTCCAGGATGATCAGGTCGAAGTCGCCGGAGAGGGCGAGGCTGACGGCGGCGGTTCCGGAGGACTCGATCCGCGTGGGGTAGCCGGCGGCCTTCAGCCCCTTGGCGGTGAAGGCCGCGATCCGGGGCTCGTCCTCGACGATCAGGATCTGGATCATCGCGTCCCCTGCGGCGCCGGTCTGAGCAGGCGCGGCAGCACGATGGTGAACGTGCTTCCCCGGCCAGGGCTGGAGTCGATGTCGATGCGTCCCTGATGCGCTTGGGCGATGGAGTTCACAATGGCCAGACCGAGCCCGGCTCCCTCGTCGTCCGCCCCGGCGGAGTGGCGGGCGCGGCCGAACCTGGTCAGGACGATGGACTGCTCCTCGGGAGCGATCCCGACGCCTTCGTCGCGCACCCACAGCCGCAGCTCGTCGCCGGTGACGCTGCTGCCGAGGGCGACCGTGGAGCCCTCGGCGGAGTAGCGGACGGCGTTGGCGGCCAGCTGCAGCCAGGCCTGGGTGACCCGCTGGGGGTCGACGAAAGCCTGGACGTCGGCCAGGTCGTCCAAGATCCAGCGCCGGTTTCCCAGGGCCGTCGCACGCACGAGCGTCTCGTCGGTGAGGCGCCCCACATCGACCAGTTCGCGTTTCACGAAGTCGATGTGTTCGGACTTGGCGAGGGTGATCAGGTCGTCGACCAGGCGTCCCATCCGGTCCAGTTCGTCGATGGTCAACTCGCGGGTGCCGGCAACTTCGTCGGGGTCCTTCTCGTCCATCAACTCGAGGTGCCCACGGATGATCGTCACCGGGGTCTTGAGTTCGTGCCCGACGTCATCGAGAAGCTGTCGTTGGGCGTCGAAAGCTCGCTCAAGGCGATCCAGCATGCGGTTGATGGTGACGGTCAAGGCGGTCAGGTCACCCTGGCCGCGGACGGGGATGCGCCGGGACAGGTCGGTTTCACTGATCTCCTCGGCGGTGTGGCGAACCCAGGAGAGGGGAAGCAGCATGCGACCCACGACCTGTCTGGTGATTCGGCCGACGATCAGGAGTGAGCCTGCCGCGACGAGCGCGTAGGTGCGGTAGTTGGCGTTGAGGGCGTCGAACTCGGCGTTCATGTCGATGGTCCGGACGAGGGCGCCGGATTCGCCGGTGGCGAAGTGCACCGGAACGACGATGTAGCGGTGGTCGTGCTCGGGTGTCGTGAGCTGACCTCGGGAGATCTCGGACGCGCTGGTCAGCGGTGTCACCGCCCCCAGGAAGGCGGGGTCGTCCTCAGGGCGGAACGTCACTTCGTCCGGCGCCCGCCAGACCAAGGCGCCGCCGACGAAGCCCAGTTCGCCGACGGCAGAGGGCAGGACGCTGCGTTCGATGAAGACCCGCAGGAGGTCGCTCGGGGCGGTGAAGGGGGTGCCAGTGCGCGGCTCCACCCCAGCGGTCGCCAGTACCAGGAACTCCTCCGCCGCGCGACCGAGAGCCTCGCCGGCGCGCTGTTCGGCCCGGGTCCGCTCCCACGTGTACGTGCTCAGCCCGGCCATGGCGAGCGCGAGGGCGACCAACAGCATCACGGTGACGATCAGCCGTGTCCGGATACTCCCGAGGATGCGCGGTTCCGCTGGGGGCGCAGCCTCTCGGTCATCCCGATGACCCACATCCCCCAGTGTGCCGGACGCGAAGAAGACCCGGGAATCGCGGCATTGGCACGAGCGGCGAAATGCCGTCGGGCGAACTCGGATGCCGTCGGGCTAGCTCAGCCGGCTCGGCAAACCAGCAGCCGAAGCCAAGGGCCGCAGACCAGTGGGGCCGCGGTCACCCGCGACCCCACGGGGCGCGTCGATCAGGTGTGATCGTGGTCGTGGTGATCCCAGTCGTGGTCGAGAACGATCGACCGCCGGCAAGTCTCGCCGTAGCTGGACTTGACGTAGATGGTCACTCGATCTTCGTCGTCGCCGCGAATGGTCTTCTCGAACTTCACGTTGTTGTGCGAGTTCGAACGCTGGTGCCACTTGCTCACCAGGTCACCGTTGCGATAGATGCGGATGGTCCAGGTACGGTCGTCCCACCGGTTCTTGCCGTTGATGTAGAACGTCGTCTTCAGCCGGTCGGGATGGTCCTTTTCCTTGACCGTCATGGTGTAGTCGGCACCTTTGCTGCACTCACCGCTGCGCGACTCGAAGTCGTTGCTGCGAGCGCTCGCAATACTCGCCGGACCCGCAAAACCGGCTCCAGTGCCAAGTAGAAGGGCGGCCGCGACGGACGCTATTGCCCTCTTCATTGCTACCTCCCCTGGTAGATTGCCCTCAATCCAGAGTCGCGCATTCCCGAATGGGTGACTGGATTCATGAGAGCTTTCTCATCTGTCCCCGACAGTTCGACACCAGACTGAGGCCTCGTCACCGGCCAACGACCCCTGAGCCCGACGAAGGGGTCACTCACGCGAGGCTTCGTCAAGCTCAGCCACCGTCCCCGGTTCAGCCGTCAGCGGCTGCCACGCGACCGCCGACTCGAGGCGAAGCGTCCAAATAGGCCCCGGGAGGTCTTCGCACGGACACCGAGCTGGGTGGGTTCGACGTAGGTGAAGTGGAGTCGTGCGAGTTCGATCGGGACCGGCGGCATTGGTTGCTGCCAGTAGAGAGGGCGAACGAAGTCCGTACCGGCGGGCTTCCCGGGAGCGACGACGTCGAGCGCGAAGCGCCACTCCTTGGCAACTTCCGAGGACGAAGCAGACGCCCGGGACCAGAACAGTTGGAACAGGTCGTGATCGCTGATCGCGTGGCGGATGCTCTCCGCCCAGTCCTGCCCGCTGGCGAGCGCATCGTGGTCTACGAAGAGTTCGATACCCACTCCACGGTAGGCCGCGGCATGTCTCTGGACCACCTCAGCGTCCTCATGCGCGTAGGAGGCGAAGATTCTGCGCATCATCGAAACCGGGGCACGCGGGACTGTCCTCGTCTCCGAAGCCGACGATTCCACACGGATCGAGAGGACGACCTGGCCGATCAGCAGGCCGTCCACCGATATCTCGACGAAGCCGCGGCAATCGTCCGAGTCGGGCTGGTGTCCGACGTATTCCAGGCTGAATCTGACCTCTTCCAGGCGCTGCTGCCAGGCGAATTCATGCCACTGGGGCACGCTGCGCAAGGTGGAGAACACCGGCCGAATCCGGAGGATGCGTCCCGGCTCGATGACCGAGCGTGACAAACCTGAGGCACGCCCCGGATGTTCGCCCAACTGGCCACGCACCAGCGCCAGCCGCGTTTCGAGTTGCTCGCGCATCGACGGAAGGTGGGCGTAGAAGAGCAGCTCTCCCCGTTCACACGCAGTCATCAACCCGGGGTACGCCACCGTGAACTCAAGCCTCTCCGCCGGAGACCCCTTTTCGACCGCCGAGGGCGCGAATCCTTGAGCGGGTGCCGGCCGCGGTCGGCTCGCGGACGGAGACGAGCTCGCCGGTGCCGGAGCCCAATCTGGATCCGGCGGAATCATCGGGGGCGAGCCGCCGAAGCCCACTTCGGCTCGGCGCGGCCGCAGCACCGTGGTGGCACCGAGGAGCGGCGCCGGCGCCGCCCCGCCCCCTGCGGCCGCACCGAACGGTGCCCCCAACACCATGTTCGACCTCACCCGTCTCACGTTGCCCAGCGCGTCATCCCGTCCGCGTTGGAGGGTGAGGTTGGCGGGCTCCGCCATGGCCAGGGCCCGGATGATGGCAAAGGCACGCGCGTGGTGAGCAAGGGCGTCCACGAGGTCCCGAGCTTCCAGAGCCCGGCCCACGTCGCTCAGGGCCATTGACACCTCGAATTGAGCGATGAGGCTGCCGGGCTGAGCGGCCGCGAGCCCTTGGCGAACAGTCAGCGCACGCTGGAAGTAGGTCAGAGAGTCGGCCGGGTCACGTTCTCTCAGAACGCGGCCCATGCAACCCAGCGCGAACGAAAGGTCGCGTTGTGCTGCGCGGTCGCCCGGGCTCACGGCCACCAGATTCTCGATGACGTCAAGCGAACTCCAGTAGCAGTCGAGTGCCCTGACCGGATCTCCCTCTTCCAGGATCCGGCCAACATTGTTCAAGGCGATCGACAGGTCACGAAGGGCGCTGAGGTCATCCGGCCGGCTCTGGACCAACGCTTCCCGGATGGTCAGGGAACGCTCGTAGTGGACCAGGGCGCCGGCAGGGTCACGGTCTTCCAGCATGCGGCCCACCTTGTTCAGGGCGACAGACAGGTCGCGCTGGGCCGAGGGATCGCAGGGTTGCTCGGCGGCAAGCAACTCGCAGATCGCTAGAGAACGCTGGTACTGAGTGAGGGCGCCGGCCGGGTCACGGTCTTGGAGTAGGTGGCCGTCGTTGCTCAGGGCAATCGAGAACTCGCGCTGTGCTGCCAGATCGCCCGGTCGGCCGGCGACCCGTTCCTCGGCTGCCGAGATGACGCACGAATACTGCGCTGCGGTCGGTTCGTCCCCGACGCTTCCGGTCGCCTCGCCCGCTGCCACGCTCACAGTGTCCACCACTCTGGTTTGGCTTGGCCACGGGCTCAGGCTTCGTCAAGCTCAGCCACCGTCCCGTCCCACGACCCCTGAGCCTGACGAAGGGGCCCACCCCACGACACGAGGCTTCGTCAGGCTCGGGCAGCGTGGAGTTCGTCAGTTGGCGAAGCGGCGTCCGTCCTCGGTGGTCTGGGCGGACGAGGGCTCCAGCGCGGGTTCGTTCGTCGGGGCGGGTTCGTTCGCCGGGGCCGGGACCTTCGCCGTCTTCTTCGCGGCGCTCCGGCCACGACGGCCGGCCTTCCGGGCGGCGCGGGCGTCCCGGGCGTAGGGGTAGTAGTGGTAGCCGCCGTCGCCGAGAGCGCCGCGGTTCACCATGTTG
>CAZPCM010000048.1:0-20749 GCA_964585085.1 uncultured Propionibacteriaceae bacterium | reverse complement strand
GGCCGCCCTGCGCCAGGTCGGCATCCAGCCCGACGCCATCGTCTGCCGCTCCAACATGGACATCCCCGAGGGGGTCAAGCGCAAGATCGCCCTGATGTGTGACGTGGACGAGGAGGCTGTGATCTCCTGCCCCGATGCGCGCTCGATCTACGACATCCCCAAGGTGATCCACGGCGAGGGCCTCGACGCCTACGTGGTGCGGAGGCTGGGCGTGTCGTTCCGTGACGTCAACTGGACCCGCTGGAGCGACCTGCTCGAGCGGGTCCACCATCCTCGTGAAGAGGTCACCATCGGACTGGTCGGGAAGTACATCGACCTGCCCGATGCCTACCTGTCGGTGTCGGAGGCGCTGCGCGCCGGCGGTTTCGCCAACTGGGCCAAGGTCAACATCCGCTGGATCGCGTCCGACTCCTGCGAGAGCCCCGCGGGAGCTGCTGCGCAGCTCAGTGACGTCGACGGCATCTGCGTGCCTGGCGGTTTCGGTATCCGCGGGGTCGAGGGCAAGCTCGGCGCCCTGCGCTACGCCCGGGAGAATCAGCTCCCCGCCCTGGGCTTGTGCCTGGGCCTGCAGTGCATGGTCATCGAGGCCGCACGCAACCTGGCGGGTCTGGCCGACGCCGCGTCCACCGAGTTCGAGCCCGGCACCCAGGCCCCGGTGATCGCCACGATGGCCGAGCAGGTCGAGATCGTCGCCGGCCAGGGGGACATGGGTGCCACGATGCGCCTCGGTTCGTATCCCGCCGAGCTGGTGCCCGGGTCGCTGGCTGCCCAGCTGTACGGGACCACCCGGGTCCACGAGCGCCACCGTCACCGCTACGAGGTGAACAACGCCTATCGCGCCCAACTCAAGCAGGCAGGGCTGCTGGTCAGCGGCACCTCTCCCGACGACACCTTGGTCGAATTCGTCGAACTCCGCCGCGACCTGCACCCGTACTACATCGGCACCCAGGCCCACCCCGAGCTGAAGTCACGGCCGACCCAGCCGCATCCGCTGTTCACCGGTTTGATCCAAGCCGCGCTCAAGCGTCGGTTCTCAGCCAGGCTTCCGGTCGAGGAGGCCTGACATGACCCGGTTCCGCGTGCTCACTGCCGCTGAGGCCGGCGACCTGCCGCTGTGCTGGCCGGTCGTGCGACATCAGGTTCTTGGTCGGGGTGCGGTGTCCGACTTCGTCAACGACACCGTCGAGACCCCGACCGGCGACCTGATGGCCCGCCAGTACCTGCTGCACCCCGGAGCGGTCGCCGTGATCGCCTGGGACGACGAGGACCGCATCGCCGTCGTCCGGCAGTACCGGCATCCGGTCGGTTTCCAACTGACCGAGCCCCCTGCGGGCCTGCTCGACAGCGACGACGCCAGTTTCGTCGGGGCGGCCCAGCGCGAACTCGCCGAAGAAACCGGCCTGGCCGCGTCCGACTGGCGGGTGCTCGTCGACATCTTCACCACCCCGGGGGCCAACCAGGAGTCGCTGCGGATCTTCCTGGCGCGCGGGCTCAGTCACGTCGGACGCCCGGAGGGCTTCGTGCTCGACCACGAGGAGGCCGACATGGAGATCTGTTGGGTGCCACGGGCCGATCTGGTCGACGCCGTCTTCAGTGGACGGGTGCAGAGCCCGACCATGGTCACCGGCACGCTGGCTTTGGAAGCCGCTCGACTGGGTGGACGCATCGACTCCCTGCGACGCTTGGACGCGCCCTGGCGGGCCCGGAAGGTCCACGCTCAGCAGAAGGCGGCGCTCGCCGCGTTGACGAGCCCGGATGCCACGGCTTGACCGGCTGATCCGCGGCTTCCTCGACCACCTGATTGTGGAGCGGGGGGCGTCCCCGCACACCGTTTCGGCGTATCGGCGTGACCTCGGCCGATACGCGCAGTTCCTGGCCGAGCGCGGTGTCGAGGATCCGGGGGCCATCACGGACACCGACATCAGGGAGTTCTCCGGCGCGCTGCGCGTCGGCGATGACAGCCATGCCCCTCTGTCGCCCTCCAGCGTCGGACGCGCTGTCGTCGCGGTCCGAAGCCTGCATCGCTTCGCTGCCAGCGAAGGGGTCACCCAGGGCAATCCCGCCGCCTCGGTCGCGCCGCCTCGTCAGGGTCGGCGCTTGCCCAAAGCCCTGGCGCTGGGCCAGGTGCAGACACTGCTGGATGCGCCCGATCGCGAGTCCCCGTCCGGCCTCCGTGACGCAGCACTCCTCGAGTTGCTCTATGGGACCGGGGCGCGGATCTCGGAAGTGGTGGCCCTCGACGTCGATGACGTCACCGGAGTCCTGGCAGACGCCGGTGCCGGCCTGCGGCTGTTCGGCAAGGGTCGGAAGGAACGCATCGTGCCGGTTGGCAGCTTCGCCCGGGCTGCCCTCGCGGCCTGGCTGGTCCGAGGCCGTCCTGCCATGGCGGCGCGCGGTTCCGGCACCTCGGCACTCCTGGTCAACGCGCGAGGCGGCCGATTGAGTCGGCAGAGCGCCTGGGCGGTGATCCGCTCAGCGGCTGAACGCGCCCAGCTTGACGCTGAGATCGGTCCGCACACCCTCCGGCATTCCTACGCCACCCACCTGCTCGATGGCGGGGCGGACGTCAGGGTCGTCCAGGAACTGCTGGGTCACGCCTCGGTCACGACGACCCAGATCTACACCCTGGTCACCGCCGAGCATCTGCGGGAGGTCTTCCTCGCCGCACACCCCCGGGCCCGCTGAATTCGTCCGTTGAAACAGACTTGTCGACATTCTCCAGCTAGGCTGGTGGTGAGCGCGACGCTCACGGACGGCGTGACCTGGCGCCGTCCGGGAAGGACCACGTGAACCAGTCGCCAGAGACCGACGCCCTGTTCGACCCCGAACCAACCCTTGACGCCGAACAGCTCGGTCCGACCGGACGCCCGCTGCCGGTGCTCCCCGAACCGACACCCCCTGACCCTGCCCACCCCAAGCGGGCGCTGATCATCGCCCTGTGCAATCAGAAGGGCGGCGTCGGCAAGACCACGACCACGATCAACCTGGGCGCCGCGCTCGCCGAGACCGGGCGCAAGGTGCTGTTGGTCGACTTCGACCCGCAAGGCTCGCTGTCAGTGGGGTTGGGGGTGAATCCGCACACCCTCCAGGCCAGCGTCTACGACCTCCTGCTGAACCGGAACACCAGCGTCGACGAGGTGATCACGCGCAGCAGCGTCGAGCATCTCGACCTGCTGCCGAGCAACATCGACCTGTCCGCGGCCGAGGTGCAGTTGGTCAGCGAGGTGGCGCGGGAACAGACGCTGCGCCGCGTGCTGACCAGGGTCCGTGGCCGCTACGACGTGATCCTCATCGACTGTGCACCCTCACTGGGCCTGCTCACCGTGAACGCGCTGACCGCGGCCGACCGGGTGATCATGCCGCTGGAGTGCGAGTTCTTCGCCCTGCGGGGGATCGCGCTGCTCACCGACACGATCGCCAAGGTGCAGGATCGCCTCAATCCGGAACTGGAGATCCTGGGCATCCTGGGCACGATGTACGACGCCCGGACTCTGCACAGTCGCGAGGTGCTGGAACGGGTCGTCCAGGCCTTCGGCGAGGTGGTCTTCCACACCGTGATCAGGCGCACCATCAAGTTCCCCGAGACCACGGTCGCCGGTGAACCCATCACCACCTACGCGCCCACGTCCCCCGGCGCGACGGCGTACCGGATGCTCGCGCGGGAGGTGCTCGCCCGATGCCCCGGCGCGTAGGACTGCCGGGCGCCTCGGAACTCTTCCGGCCCACCGAGTCGGCGCCGGTTCGCGAGGTGACGCCGGTCGTCGACCCCGCCGAAGCACCCCCCATCTCCGGCCGCGTCCGTCACGAGGAGAAGATCACCGTCTACGTCACCAGTGAGGAATTGCTCGCTCTTGAGCAGGCCCGGCTGATGCTCCGAGCCCGGCACGGGCTGGCGGTCGACCGAGGACGGATCGTCCGGACGGCGGTGAGCCTGGCGATGGCCGACTTCGAGGCGCGCGGCGCCGACTCCGATCTCGTCCGCGGCCTCGGCGCGCCGTGACGGGGGTGCCGGTGGAGGAGAGCCCCGCCTTCACCGTCCACCTGTCGAACTTCTCCGGTCCGTTCGATCTGCTGCTCCAGCTGATCACGCGGCACAAGCTCGACATCACCGAGGTGGCGTTGTCGAAGGTGACCGACGAGTTCATCGCCTACGTCAAGCAGGCCCAGCTGGTCCAGGGCCACCAGCGATGGGACCTGGACCAGACCAGCCAGTTCATCGTCGTGGCGGCGACATTGCTCGACCTCAAGGCCGCGCGGCTGCTCCCGCAAGGCGAGGTGGACGATCCTGAGGACCTGGCCCTGCTGGAGGCCCGTGACCTGCTCTTCGCGCGGTTGCTGCAGTACCGGGCGTTCCGCATCGTCAGCGGCTGGCTCAGCGAGACCCTCGACACCGAGAGTCGGCGGCATCCACGGCCGGGAGGGCTGGAGGAGAGGTTCGCCTCGCTGCTACCGGAGGTCGACCTGTCGGGCCTGGCTGATCGATTGGCCCTCCTGGCGGCTCGGGCGCTGACCCCCAGAGAGCCCGTGCAGGTGTCCCTTGGTCACCTGCACGCCCCAGCGGTGAGCGTGCGCGAGCAGGGAGAGATCATCGTGGAGCGACTACGGGCCCACCACACGCTCACCTTCCGCGCACTCACCGGCGATACCGAGGATCGGCTGGTGGTCGTTGCGAGGTTCTTGGCCCTGCTGGACCTCTACCGCGAAGCGGCGGTCGCCTTCGAACAACTCGCACCCTTGGCCGAACTGACCGTACGCTGGCTGGGAACCGACGTGGATCCGACCACGATCGGCACCGAGTTCGACGAACCCAGCCAGGAGGTGACCGATGACCGAGGCTGAGCAGGCCGGCGCCGACGAGGTCGCCGACCCCGCCGGCATCGCCGGTCCGGTCGAGGCGATCCTGCTGATGGCCACCGAGCCGATGCCCTCGGCAGAGCTCGCCCAGGCGGTCGGGGCGCCGGTCGCAGCGGTCGAGGAATGCCTGGCCGCGTTGGCCGCCTTCTACGACACCACCGGACGCGGGTTCGAGTTGCGTCGGGTCGGCGCCGGGTGGCGCTATTACACCCGGGCCGAGCACGGCGACGTGATCGGCCGCTGGCTGCTGGAGGGGCAGCAGTCGCGACTGTCCCAGGCGGCACTGGAGACGCTGGCCGTGGTGGCCTACCTGCAGCCGATCTCCCGGGGGCGCGTGTCGGGCGTCCGCGGGGTCAACGTGGACGGCGTCCTGCGCACCCTGGTCACCCGCGACCTCATCGAGGAGGTCGGCAGGGATGCCGAAACGGGTGCGCGACTGTTCGGCACCACCAGCCACTTCCTGGAACGCATGGGCATGGCCGGGCTGGACGAGCTCCCCCCGCTGGCTCCGCACCTTCCGGACGCCTCAGCGCTGGAGGCCGAATTGGCGGCCTTGGCCGCCGCCGGCGCCGCAGCCCCGTTAGGCGGTCTGTCATGAACGAACCCGAGGGTGTCCGCCTGCAGAAGGTGCTGGCGGCAGCGGGCGTCGCCTCACGCCGCGCCAGCGAGGACCTCATCGCCCGCGGCCGGGTGGAGGTCAACGGCCGGGTCGTCCGCGAGCAGGGGGTGCGCGTCGACCCGGTGCGCGACGTGATCAGGGTCGACGGCGCCCGGATCCCGCCTGCCCGCGCCCACGTCTACGTGGTGTTGAACAAGCCGAAGGGGGTCGTTTCGACGATGGACGACCCCCAGGGTCGGCCGACCCTTCAGGGCCTCCTGCGCCGTCGCAGCAAGGACCGGCTCTTCCACGTCGGACGCCTCGACGCCGACACCGAGGGACTCATCCTCCTGACCAACGACGGCGAATTCGCCCAACGGATGATGCATCCCTCCTACGAGGTGTCCAAAACCTACCTCGCCGAGGTCTCCGGGCTCATCGACGGTCACACCCTGCGCCGCTTGGCCGCGGGGATCACCCTGGACGATGGGCCCGTCCGTCCCGACCGGGTGAAGCTGGTCCAGCGCTCGGGCGACCACTCGCTGGTCAGCGTGACGCTGCACGAGGGCCGCAACCGGATCGTGAGGCGGATGTTCGACGCCGTGGGCCATCCGGTGCGCCGGCTCTCCCGGACGGCCATCGGCCCGGTCCGGCTCGGGGGGCTGAAGTCCGGTGACCTGAGAGACCTCACCCGTGAGGAGTTGGGCGCCCTTCTCGATCTGGTCCAGCTGTAGGTGGACCGCGTCTACGGTGTCGAGACCGAGTACGGGTTGGTCGCCCGCTCCCGGTCCGGCAGGCTGAGCGCGAGCGAAGCGGCCCGGTGGCTGTTCCGTCCGGTCGAGCGCCATCACCGCTCGTCCAATGCTTTTCTGGGCAACGGGGGCCGGCTGTACCTGGACGTCGGATCTCACCCGGAGTACGCCACCCCGGAATGCCGCACGATCGGCGACCTCGTCGTGGCCGAGCGCGCCGGCGATGAGATCATGGCGAGGTTGGCCGAGACCGCCGCCGTCGAGGCCGAAGCCGAGGGAGTCGCCCTCACCTTTCGGCTGTTCAAGAACAACGTCGACTCGCACGGCAACTCCTACGGCAGCCACGAGAACTATCTGGTGTCGCGGGACCTGGACCTGACCCGTGCCGCCCAGGCGATGACGGCCTTCCTCGTCACCCGGCAGATCCTGTGCGGCGCCGGCCGCTGGCACCGCGGCGAATTCCTGATCAGCCAGCGGGCGGATCACCTGCACGACCAGCTGTCGGCGATGACCACCCGCGCACGTCCTCTGATCAACACCCGCGACGAGCCGCTGGCCGATCCGTCCCGGTTCCGGCGGCTGCACGTGCTGGCCGGCGACTCCAACCTCAGCGAGCCGTCGGCCCGGCTGAAGCTGGGCGCCACCGAGCTCGTGCTGCGCCTGGTCGAGAAGGGGACGGGCGAGGGAACCGGCCGGCTGGACCGGTGGCGCCTGGCCGATCCGGCGGGTGCGCTTCGCCGAGTGGCCCGCAACCCGCGGGCTTTACTGGAGCTTGTCGGCGGTGACACGATCACCGGCACCGGGCTGCAACGCGAGTTCCTGGGCCTGGTGGAACCGGACCCCGCCTTCGCTGACGTCGTCGAGCTGTGGGGACGGGTTCTGGACGCCGTCGATGCCGACGATCCGGACGCGGTGGCCGCCGACGTGGAATGGGCGGCCAAACGTCGGCTCCTCGCCGACTACCGTCGGCGACACCACCTGGCTCCCGCAGACCCGCGGCTGGCTCAAGTGGACCTGGCCTTCCACGAACTCGGGGGCGGGCATGGTCGCCCAACCGGGCTCTTCCGGCTGCTGGAAGCCCGGGGCGCGGTCAACCGGATCAGCGATTCCGCAGCGGTCACCGTTGCGATGAGCGAGCCTCCCCCGAACACCCGGGCGGTCCTTCGCTCCCGGTTCCTCTCCGCCGCGCAGCGCTGGACGCGCGACTACTCGGTGGACTGGATGACCTGGACGGTGCACGACCTGCCTGGCGAGGGGGGAGGACCGGTGGATAGGCGGGTGACCTGCGCCGACCCGCTGGCGTCGACTTCGGCGGAGGTGGACCAGATCGTGGAGCTGATGGCCGCCGAGCCGCGGGTCCGTCCGTCCGGTCCGTTCACGCCGCCCGTGCCGTGACCGGTCACCTCGTGGCTTGGGTACAGTCGGGGGCGTGCCTGCTCCTCGCCTCCTGACGGCCGTTGTCGCCGCCGCCTCGCTACTGCTGACCGCCTGTTCCTCCACCCCGAACGCGACCCCCGGTTCGGCCAGCCCCAGTCCGTCGGCAACGACGTCGTCCTCGGCGAGCCCGACCCCGTCGGCGTCGGTGAAGGTGTCGGACAACCTGGACGCGATCACGGTGACAGGCGAGCGGCTGAAGGCGCCCAAGGTCACGTTCAAGAAGCCGTTCGTGATCGACCAGACCCGGGTGAAGGTCCTGAAACAGGGCGACGGGGCCAAGGCTCTGGCCGACGGATGGGTGGAAATCCACTACTACGGCGTGGACGGACGCAGCGGCGGGGTGTTCGACGAGTCGTTCTCGCGTAAGCAGACCGCGGTCTTCCCGCTCGCCCAGGTGGTCCCCGGATTCAGCAAGGGCTTGACCGGCCAGCGCGCCGGCAGCCGCGTCCTGATCGGCATCCCCGGCTCTGAGGGTTACGACTCCCGCGGAGGCAGTGCCAGCGTCGGGATCGAGGTGGGGGACACCCTGGTGTTCGTGGTGGACATCGTGTCGGTTTCACTGGCCGGGCCGGAAGGAAAGGCCGTCACCCCACCCGCTGGGCTCCCCGCCGTCAGCAAGGGGACGGGCAAACCGACCGTCACCATCCCGGCCGGCCAGAAGCCGCCGTCGACGATGGTCGCCCAGACCCTGATCCAGGGCACCGGCCGCAAGGTCGCCAAGAACGACACGATCGTGGCCCACTACCTCACGGTCTCCTGGAAGACCGGCCAGGTGGTCCAGGACACCTTCGCAACGCCAGATTCGGGTGAGCTCTCGGCCACGATCCCCGGCTGGAAGAAGGGACTGGTCGGCAAGCGGGTCGGGTCGCGGGTGCTGCTCGTCCTGCCCCCCGCGTACGGCTACCCCAAGGGCAGCAACAACCCGCCCATTGAGGCCGGCGACACCGTCGTCCACGTGGTAGATCTGCTGTTCGCCTACGCTGGCTGAGGCTCGGCCTCCACGACCCAGGGGGTTCGCGGCAGGCGCGCTGGGTCGAACCGGTCCTGCAGCGTGCTGAGGCTGACCGGTTCGCCGGGCTCGGCGAGTGCGAGCGAGGCCGCGAGCATCCCGAGGACCTCGCCGGGGGAGTGGCCCAGACTGCGCAGGTCGGCGAGGGTCACCGCCCCGTCCCTTTTTGCCAGCCGCCGCCCGGCGCGGTTCACCGCGAGGGGCACGTGGGCGTAGTCGGGGATGCCGCCACCCAGGCGCAGGGCCAGCCACGCCTGCCGCGGCGAGGAGGACAGCAGGTCATCGCCGCGCACGACCTGGTCGATGCCCTGGGCGAGGTCGTCCACCACCACGGCAAGGTTGTAGGCCGGCACACCGTCGTTGCGGACCACGACGAAGTCGTCCACCACCCCGATGACCACGCCCGCCCAGAGGTCGTGCACCTGCTGGACGGCCCCCTCGGCGCGCACCCGAAGTGCCGGCCGACGGGCCTCCCGGCGCCGGGCCCGCTCTGCCGGGCTCAGGTCTCGGCACGTGCCCGGGTAGGGCCGGTAACCGTCGCCGTGCGGGGCGCTGGCCGCCTCGGCGATTTCGCGTCGGGTGCAGTAGCACTCGTAGGTGAGATCCCCCAGGGCCCCGACCGCGCGCCGGTACTCAGCGATGCGCTGCGACTGCCACCACGGAGTCTCGTCGGGCACCAGGCCCAGCGCGGCCAGATCGGCGAGCTGCTGGCGCGCGATCCCGCCTGCGGCCGCCACGCGCTGCTGGTCGAGGTCCTCGATCCGGACCAGCCAACGCCGTCCGGTCTGCCGGGCCAGCAACCACGACACGAGGGCGGTGCGGAGATTCCCCAGGTGCAGCGCCGAGGTCGGGCTGGGCGCGAACCGTCCGGCCACGAGCCCCTCCTCTCCCTGCGCCCTTCCAGTGAACCAGATCGGGCAGGCCACACCACTCGGCGGGCCCCCTGGTAACCTCGCCGCTGTCACCACCCGCAGAACAGGCCGCCCATGTCCGCACGCAAATCCGAGCGCATCATGAACCTGGCGATCTGCCTCCTGATGGCGCGCCGGTTCATCGACAAAGCGCAGATCCGTGACCTGGTGCAGGGCTATTCCGGCTTGTCGGACGCGGCTTTCGAGCGAGCCTTCGAGCGAGACAAGGACGAGTTGCGCTCCATGGGGGTACCGGTCGAGACCGGGGTCAACTCGGCCCTGTTCCCCGACGAGGTGGGGTACCGGATCCGGCGGCAGGACTTCGAACTGCCCCCTATCGAGTTCACCCCGGCCGAGACCACCGCGCTCGGGTTGGCGGCCCAGGTCTGGGATTCGGCCACCCAGGCCGAGCATGCCACCTCGGCGTTGGCCAAGCTGCGCGCGGCCGGGGTCGACCCTGAACCTGCCCCCTCGCACGGGCTGGCACCCACGGTCGGAGCGCGCGAACCCGGTTTCGAACCGCTGTGGCAGGCCACGACCAGCCGCACTCCCGTCCGGTTCGACTACCGCGGGCAGGAGCGGGAGGTCGAGCCCTGGGCGATGGCCTTCCGGCGCGGGGCCTGGTATCTGCTCGGCCAAGACCGCGCTCGTGCCGCGCCTCGGGTGTTCAAGGTCGCCAGGATAGAAGGAGACGTTCGGCCGGTGGGACGCCCCGGCTCGTTCGCCGCGCCGTCGGTCGACATGACTGGGCTCCTTGCCACGCTCGAACCCTCCCGGCCGGACGCGGAGGCGGTGCTCGCCATCCGAGGGGGACGGGCGCCGGAACTGCGACGTCGGGGTCTTGCCGTGGACTCCGACCGGGATCTCCCGCCCGGCTTCCAGGCCTACCGGGTGAGCTACGCGCGCCGCGGGGACATGATCGGTGAGGTGTGCGCGCACGGTCCCGATGTGCTGGTGCTCGCCCCTGATGAGCTCCGTCGCGGGGTGCGCAAGCACCTGGCCGTCGTCGCGGGGCAGTCGGTATGACCTCCGCCGATCAGGTGGCGCGCCTGCTGGCCCTGGTGCCCTACCTGCAGGCCCATCCCGACGCCGACCTCGCCTCCACCGCCGCTGTGTTCGGGATCAGCCCACGGCAGCTGGTCAGCGACCTCAGAGTGCTCTGGTTCTGCGGGCTCCCAGGCGGGATGCCGGGGGACCTGATCGAGATCGACATGGACGGGGTGGAGGAGTCCGGACGTGTCCGGTTGACCAACGCCGACTACCTGACCCGGCCGATGCGGTTCACTGTCGATGAGGCGATGAGCCTGATTGTGGCTCTGAGGGCCGTGGGCGAACTGGCGGACCCTGCTCTGGGAGGAGCTGCGGCCACAGCCCTGGCCAAGTTGGAGGCGGCGCACGGTGCCGCGGTGTCCGGCCGGGTGGGATTCGAGGTATCTTCCGGGCGAGCCGACCTGCGCGAGCGGCTCGCCGAGGCCATCCAGGCCCGGCAGGCCGTCCGGCTCACCTACGACGGCGCCTCGCGTGCCGAGACCACGACACCGGTGGTGGAGCCGGCCCGCCTGACGGTCCGCGACGGCTACGGCTACCTCGAGGCATGGAGTCTGGAGCGGGATGCCTGGCGCACCTACCGGCTGGATAGGGTCACCGACGTGGTCGTCATCGGGCCGGCGGCCACCGATCGGGGTGAGCCTCCGATGGTCGAGGGGGGCTGGCTGGAAGGGGCCCCGGACGCTGCCCTGGTTCGGCTGCTGATCGCCGAGGCGGCTCGCTGGATCACCGAGTACTACCCGATCCGGGAGTGCCGACGGGTGAGTGAGGGATGGGAGGTTGACCTCCTGGTCGCCGACCCGGCGTGGCTGCGTGCGTTGCTCCTGCGGCTGGGTCCGCACGTCCTGGGCGTCGACCCCGTCGAGGCGGGGGCGTCGGCGCGCGAAGCGGCCAGGGAGACACTCCGGCTGTATGCGGCAGTGGCCGGCCGGCAGCGTGCGGAGCCCCGGTGGGATGCCGAGCCGCCGGGCGTGGTGGAGTAAGGTTCGCACATGATCTGGGTGCTGGTGTTCAGCCTGATCGCCGTCGGCGGACTGGTCATGGTGGTCAGTTACACCGTGTGGCTGTGGCACAAGGCGACTGACCTCTTCTCCGAGATCGAGATGCTCGCCCAGCGGGCTGAGGAACTCGCCCAACTGCTCGCCCAGATCCAGCCAGCTTTGCCGGACGATCGGCAGCCCACCCCGCAGGCCGGACGCTGACCCCTGCGGGCCGCGTTGTTCGGGGCCGGTAGGGTGGGCCGCGCAGACCAGAACGAAGGAGAAGTCATGGGGAGCATGGGCGGCTGGGAATGGGCCATTCTGGCCGTGATCGCGCTGCTGCTGTTCGGCGGGTCCCGATTGTCCGGTATCGGCAAGAACGCGGGACGTGCCATCCGTGAGTTCAAGGAGGAGACCGCTTCGCTGCGTTCCGGCAGCAACCCCGAACAGCCGGCCGCCCCCGCGAACCCGGCCACGGCGGCGACGCCGGAAGCTGAGCCGGATCTCGACACCAAGTCCTGAGCGGTTCGTGGCCACCCGTTCTGCCCGGCTCGCGTGGCTGAAGCCGCCGCCGGCCACCCCGGGCGGGGTGATGTCGCTCGCCGACCACCTTCGGGAGTTGCGCTACCGGCTGATCGTTTCCTCGTTGGCCATCGTCCTGGCCAGCTGCCTGGCCGGCGTCTGGTACAACGAGCTCTATCAAGTGCTGATGCGGCCGTACCTGGTGGCCGTCGACCTCCTGGCGGCCAGCAACCCTGAGATCAACGCGACCACCGTGATCAGCGGAGTCAGTACCCCGTTCCTGCTCGCGCTGCGGGTCTGCCTGGTGGCCGGCCTGGTGCTCGCGAGCCCCGTCTGGGTTTATCAGCTGTGGGCCTTCATCGTGCCGGCGCTGCTGGTCAAGGAGAAGCGCTGGGCGCTTGCGTTCCTCTCCGCAGCGATTCCGCTGTTCCTGCTGGGTGTCGTCATCGGCTATTACATCCTCCCGCAGGGGATCTCGGTGATGCTCTCCTTCACCCCGTCCAGCATCCCCATCACCAACTTGCTGGAGGTCAACCAGTTCCTGGAGCTGACCCTGCAGCTCATGGTCATCTTCGGCCTCGGTTTTCTGATGCCGGTGGTCGTGGTCGGACTCAACCTGGCCGGAGTGGTCACCGCGCGCCAGTTGGGCAAGGTGCGCACGTACGTCATCTTCGGCACCTTCGTTTTCGGGGCCGCCGCGACGCCGTCCACCGACCCGTTCTCGATGCTTGCCCTGGCCCTGCCGATGACCCTGCTCTACCTCGCCGCCGAGGCGGTTTGCCGGGTGAACGACAAGCGCAAGAGCCGCGATCTCGCCACGGCGAGCTGACCCGTCGGCGGGTCTCTCGGGCGCGTTCGGGGATCCGCGCCGGTGACGTGGACGACCCTTCGTCAGGTTCAGGGATGGTCCACGGTGCCTGCTCCCAAGTCGGAAATCGCCGGCCACGCTCGACCAGGAATCAGCGAATCCCTAGGGTGGAAGCGATGGACACCTCCCAGCCCAGCACCAGCCTGGCCGCGTTCATGGCCGGGTACGCCTTTCCGCTCGACGGCTACCAGCGCGAGGCGTGCGAGCACGTCGAGGCGGGCCGCGGCGTCCTGGTGGCCGCACCCACGGGGTCGGGCAAGACCGTCGTCGGCGAGTTCGCGGTCTTCCTGGCACTCCTGGCCGGCCGCAAATGCTTCTACACCACGCCGATCAAGGCGCTCAGCAACCAGAAGTACCACGACCTGTGCCGCCGCCATGGCGAAGCGCGGGTGGGGCTCCTGACCGGCGACACCACGATCAACGGCGAAGCGCCGATCGTGGTGATGACCACCGAGGTGCTGCGCAACATGATCTACGCAGGGTCGTCGACGCTGGCGAATCTGGGCTTCGTGGTGATGGACGAGGTGCACTACCTCGCCGACCGCTTCCGCGGGGCTGTCTGGGAGGAGGTGATCATCTCCCTGGCAGAGTCGGTTCAGCTGGTGTGCCTGTCGGCCACGGTGAGCAACGCCGAGGAGTTCGGTGACTGGCTGAACGAGGTGCGCGGCGACGTGGCGATCGTGGTGTCAGAGCGTCGGCCCGTCCCCTTGTTCCAGCACGTCATGGCCGGACGCCGGCTCTACGACCTGTTCGCCGAGCTCGCCCCCACGGCCGGGGGACAGCCGGGGGCCAAGGCCGAGGTGAATCCGGATCTGGTGCAGCTGGCCAAGCAGGACGCTCGCACGCAGCGTGACGACAGCCGGCGTCCCCGGGGACGCGACGGCAACGGACGCCGGACGGTGGCCTACGGCTCGGGTCGCTACGGCGGCGCTGCCCATAAGGACCGGCGCGAGGCCGCACCGCGGCTGGTCCCTCGTCGGGACGGCGCGGTCGAACTGCTCCGTGCCGAAGGCCTCCTTCCGGCGATCTACTTCATCTTCTCCCGTCAGGGCTGCGACATCGCCGCCGGGCAGCTGATGAATTCGGGCCTGAGGCTGACCACGCCGGCGGAGCGAACCGCTCTGGACGCGATCGCCCAGCGGCACACCCAGGGGATCAGCCCCGCTGACCTGGCTGCGCTGAACTTCGCTGCCTGGGCCGAGGCGCTTCGTCACGGGATCGCTTCGCACCACGCGGGCTTGCTGCCGGCGTTCAAAGAGGCCGTCGAGGAGGCGTTCGTCCGAGGGTTGGTCAAGGTCGTCTTCGCGACCGAGACGCTGGCGCTGGGGATCAACATGCCGGCGCGCAGCGTGGTGCTGGAGAAGCTGGTCAAGTTCAACGGCGAGGCCCACACCGACATCACTGCCGGTGAGTACACCCAACTCACCGGACGGGCCGGACGCCGCGGCATCGACGTCGAGGGCCACGCGGTGGTGCTCTGGCAGCCCGGACTCGACCCGCGGGCGCTCGCCGGCCTGGCCTCACGGCGCACCTATCCGCTGCGCTCGTCGTTCCAGCCCACGTACAACATGGCGGTGAATCTGGTCGCCACCGTGGGACGCGACCGCGCCCGAGGCCTGCTGGAGCAGTCGTTCGCCCAATTCCAGTCAGATCGCTCGGTGGTCGGACTCGCCCGGACGATCGCCCGTAACACCGAGGCTGTTGCCGCGCACCTCGCCCAGGCCTCGTGCGAGCGGGGCGATTTCGCCGACTACGCCCGGCTGCGGGCCGAGATCTCCGCGCTGGAGGCCCAAGCAGCCGCGGCTCGGCGCGCCGACCGCCGCGCTGAAGTGCTCCAGGCGCTGGTGGAGTTGCGGCCGGGCGACATCGTCGACATCCCCTCCGGGCGGCACTCCGGGTGGGCCGTGGTGATCGATCCGGGCACTGCGTCGGCCACCGAAGGGCCGCGCCCCCTGGTGATGACCGAGCAGCGCCAGGTCAAGCGCCTAGCGGCCTCCGACTTCCCCTCCCCCCCGCAGGCGGTCGGCAGGATGCGCGTGCCGAAGCATTTCGACCCCCGGGAACCGGCCTCGCGGCGCAGCCTCGCGGCCGCCTTTCACGCCAAGCTCGGCACCATCGACCTGAGCCGCGCGCGCTACCGGCCGCCGGCGTCCGACGCCGAGGTGGTCGGCCGGATCGCTGAAATCAGACGCGCCCTGGCCTCGCACCCCTGCCACGACTGCCCCGATCGGGAGAACCACGCCCGGTGGGCCGAGCAGGCGTTCCGCCTCGAGCGGGAGACGGCTTCGTTCAAACGCCAGGTGGAGCGGCGGACCAACACCATCGCCGTCCGGTTCGACCGCATCTGTTCGCTGCTGGAATCGCTGGGCTACCTCGGGCCCGGTGGTGACGCCATCACCGACGCGGGCCGCATGCTGGCCAGGATCTACTCCGAGCTCGACCTGGTCACCGCCGAATGCATCCGCGGCGGGGTCTTCGACCCGCTCGGGGCCGCGCAACTGGCCGCGGTGCTGTCTTCGTTGACCTTTGAATCCCGCGGTGGCGAGCAGCGCCGTCCGCCCCGGATGCCGGATCGCAGCAGCGAGCAGGCGCAATCGGCCCTGCGGTCGATCTGGCACCAGGTGTCCCTCGCTGAACGGGACCAGCGCATCGACGCCGGTCGGGAGCCCGATATCGGGTTCGCCGAGGCGATCCATGCCTGGACGGTCGGCCGTCCGCTGGCCGATGTGCTCGACCTCTCCGGGCTGACCGCCGGAGATTTCGTGCGCTGGGCCCGCCAGGTGGTCGACCTGGCCGGGCAATTGTCCGAGGCCACCGGCCCCGGGCCGTTGCGGTCCACCTGCCGCGAACTTATCGACAGAATCCGCCGTGGCGTTGTCGGGGCGTCTCCGTTGGAGGACTGACCAGGCTCGGACGGGAGGTCCGGTGCCGTTCGCTAGGCTGAACGCCATGCCCGTCGCGATTCGCGTGATCCCGTGCCTGGACGTCCACGATGGCCGCGTGGTCAAAGGGGTCAACTTCCGGAACCTCCGCGACGCCGGAGATCCGGTCGATCTGGCCACGGCCTACGGTGCCGAGGGTGCCGACGAACTGGTGTTCCTCGACATCTCCGCCTCGGCCGAGGGGCGGGCGACCACCCACGACGTCGTCCGTCGCACCGCTGAGACGGTGTTCATCCCGCTGTGCGTCGGCGGAGGAGTCCGGGGGGTGGCCGACGTCGATCTGCTGCTCCGCACTGGCGCCGACAAGGTCGGGATCAACACCGGCGCGATCGCCAGGCCAGGGGCCATTGACGAGATCGTCGCCCGGTTCGGCAACCAGGTTCTGGTGCTCTCTCTGGACGCGCGGCGCGAGCCGGGCCGTCCCTCAGGCTTCGGTGTCACCACCCACGGGGGACGGACCTCCGCCGGGCTGGACGCCATCGCCTGGGTCAAGGAGGCCGTCGACCGCGGCGCGGGGGAGGTCCTGCTGAACTCGATGGACGCCGACGGGACCACCGATGGCTTCGACCTGGAGATGATCGCCGCGGTGCGTGACGTGGTGGACGTGCCGCTCATCGCCTCCGGCGGAGCGGGGACGGCGGCACACTTCGTCCAGGCCGCCCAGGCAGGTGCGGACGCGGTGCTGGCGGCCAGCGTCTTCCACTACGGGACGCTGACCATCGCCGAGGTCAAGGCTGCCCTCGCCGCCGCGGGATTCCCCGTACGCTAGCCGCAAGGCGCCCGCAGCAAGGGCGCATCAAGCACCGGGAGCCGAGATGAGTTGCCTGTTCTGCATGATCGTGGCCGGCGAGATCCCCTCCAAGCAGGTCTACGCCGACGACGTGGCGGTCGCCTTCCTCGACATCAATCCCTGGCACGTGGGCCACACGCTGGTCGTTCCTCGTCGCCACGTGACCGACCTGCTCTCCGACGGTGACGTGCTGACCGAGATCGCCCCGGCCATCTCCACCACGGCCCGGCTCCTGGTCGACAGCCTCGCCGCTGACGGGATGAACCTGCTCAGCAGTTCGGGCATGGTCGCCGGCCAGGAGGTGTTCCACTTCCACGTCCATCTGGTACCGCGCTTCCCGCACCGTCCGGGCCTGAGGGAGCTGACAGTGCGTGAACCGCACATCGACATCGACCGGGTGTACCGGCAGATCACCGGCCATTCGCCGCACGTCAGCCGTAGCTGACCACGCACTCCTTATCGGTGGGGCAGTTGACCCGACCCATCTGGAAGTCGGCCCTCTTGCCGCTGCCGGTGGCGGTGACGTCGGTCGTCGGGAAGCCCAGATCGGAGGACGGCCCTCCTTCGGCGAGGTACGCCTTGAGGACGTCGCCGGACAGCCAGTGGCTGCCCGTCGCGCTCGACCACAGCAGGTCCGCCTTCTCGAACGGGGCGCGCAGGCCTGAGGCGACTGTCTTCTCCGAACCCGCCGGCGCGCCCACCCAACCGGTGACCCCGCCCAGCGCCTGCCAGCGCTCGTAGTTGCCGGTCCCGGGCTTGAGTCCTGCGGTGAGCTGGAACAGCCGTTCCTTCAGCTTGAAAGTGCTCCTGAAGGACCCGCCGGTGACCGTCACTGACGACTTGCTGCCGGTGATCTTCACCGACACGGCCCGGCCGCCCCAAGGGCCGTCGCCGTCGCGCGAGCCCACGGTCACCGACTTGAATGTGCCGATGGCGGGAAAGGCGTCCTCGATCGTCGCTGAGGAGAGGCTGACCGTCCACAGTTGGCTGCGAACCTTGCCGTCATAGGGGTCTGACTTGGCGACCAGATAGGGCGTACCGCCGTCGGCGCTGTGGCCCCCGTTGGCCGAGGAGAACATCGTCAACGCGACCTCACCGCCGTACTTGACCACCTTGTTGGCGGTGGCTGAAATGGCGGCGTCGGTGTCGGCATTCTCGTTGACCGTCCGGGTGGAGCCGGAGCGCTCGGCGAGCCCCTTGTAGACCTGACACGCAGTGGTGTCGCAGATGTCATGGGAGGCCGTGCTGGCCGCCCGGTCCCGCGTCCGGACCGCGTAGCTGCGAGCGGCGACGGACTGGGCTTTCAACGCTTCCGAGGCCCAACTGCTCGGCATCTCCGAAGGCACGACCGAACGCAGGTAGCTCTCCAGCGACAGTGTGTTGACCGTGCGTGCGCCCGTGCCGGAGAACCGCAGGGACACCTTGCCGCGCAGGTCTCGGGTCTTGCCGCTCGGCAGCGGCACCATCACGTAGCCGGACGCGGGGTTGTCGGCCGTCCATACGCGCGTTGCGGAGAGCCCCGACGACTTGGTGACCCAGGTGCCGGCGGAGTTCCTGTACTGCAGTACCCGGCGGCTGCCGGAGCGGGAGATCCGCCACTGGGTGTAGTTCGTGCCAGTGGGCAGGATGTACTTCTTCCCCGCGGAATCGCTGACCCGAAGCCCGGACGCGGGCCGGAGGTTCAGCCGGTTGTCGTTGTCCGACGTGATCCAGACCCGGATGGTGGAGCCGCTGCCGAGGGTGCCGAGCGTGGTCTTGGGGTAGTAGAAGGCGAGGATCTGGGAGTAGCTCTGTCCTGATTTAGCAGCCCCATAGGCCCCGTACTGGGACAGGCCGATACCGTGACCCCACCCCGCACCGGTGACCGTGACCGTGCTGTTCACTGGGGACACCGCCTCGGTTGCCGACGCTGTCGGAGCAACGGGCAGTGTGGCGCAGGTGAGCGTCGCGGCGCCGGCCAGTGCCAGCAGCGAACGGACGGACCTGCGGGCTGCTGCGATGCATCTCCTCGCGACCATGGCCATTTCCCCTCACGTGGTTCGGCGGTCCTGCTATGTTCACCCAGCCGGTTTCGTCGACGCCACCGCCGGGGCTGCATTGCTGTGGATAACGCGCCAACTCGAAGGTGCAGGTCGAGTCTTGCCCAGCATGTGGGAATCAGCGACGCCACATTGACACGGTCACCTCCGGTGAGGAAATCTTGTCCCGTGCGTACGTTCGCTCTCGTAGTTACCCCGCGTGTCGGTTGAGCCCAGCTCACTCGACACGCTCCCTCGCCTGCACCAGCAGCGGGGGTTTTTTGTTGCGAACACACGACCAGATGACACCGCAGTCCAGCGAAGGGAACGGGCGATGACCGACGACGAGTCACCGACAATGCTGACCGGGGCACAGGCCCTGGTGGAATCCTTGGAGCGGGTTGGCGTCGAAGTCGTCTTCGGCATCCCGGGCGGGGCGATCCTTCCGGCCTACGACCCGCTGTACGACTCCACGCTGATCCGTCACATCCTGGTCCGTCACGAGCAGGGCGCGGGCCATGCCGCGGAGGGTTACGCGATGGTCACCGGACGGGTGGGGGTCTGCATGGCCACGTCCGGGCCAGGGGCGACCAACTTGGTGACGGCCATCGCCGACGCCTACATGGACTCGGTGCCCATCGTGGCGATCACCGGTCAGGTCGGCAGCGCATCGATTGGAACAGACGCCTTCCAGGAGGCCGACATCCGCGGGATCACGTTCCCGATCACCAAGCACAGCTTCCTGATCACCAAAGCTGCCGACATCCCCCGCGCGATCGCGGCGGCGTTCCACCTTGCCAAGACCGGCCGTCCGGGTCCGGTGCTGGTCGACATCGCCAAGGACGCGCTGGCCAGCAAGGCGCCCTTCGTCTGGCCCGATGACCTCGACCTGCCCGGCTACCACCCGGTGTCGCGTCCGCACAGCCGACAGATCCGCGAGGCCGCCCGGCTGATCGGGGAGTCGCGGCGTCCGGTGCTCTACGTCGGCGGCGGCGTGGTCAAATCCAAGGCGTTCGAGCAACTGGCCGAACTGGTCAAGATCACCGGCATCCCGCTGGTCACCACCCTCATGGCGCGCGGAGCGTTCCCAGACAGCCACGAACTCAACTTCGGCATGCCCGGAATGCACGGCACCGTCGCCGCCGTCGGCGCACTTCAACGCGCGGATCTGCTGATCACGCTGGGCGCCAGGTTCGACGACCGGGTCACCGGCAAGCTCGACTCCTTCGCGCCGGAAGCCAAGGTGATCCACGCCGACATCGATCCGGCCGAGATCTCCAAGAACCGGGTCGCCGACGTCCCGATCGTCGGGGACGTGGGCGAGGTGATCTCCGAGCTCACCACCTTGCTGCGCGGTTCCGACCTGCCCGACTACGGCGACTGGGTGCGCTACCTCAGCAATCTGCGCAGTAAGTACACCTTGGAGGTCGAGCCGACCAAGGAGGGCATCCTGAGCCCGGAGTACGTCATCCGTCGCATCGGCCAGATGGTCGGACCGGACGCGTTCTACGCCACCGGGGTCGGACAGCACCAGATGTGGGCCGCCCACCTGCTTCCCCACGAGAGGCCCGGACGCTGGCTGAACTCCGGCGGCGCCGGCACCATGGGCTACTGCGTGCCTGCGGCCATGGGTGCCCAGGTAGGCCAGCCGGGGGCAGCGGTGTGGGGCATCGACGGCGACGGCTGTTTCCAGATGACCAACCAGGAACTGGTCACCTGTTCGCTGGAGGGGATCCCGATCAAGATCGCCGTGATGAACAACCAGAGCCTGGGCATGGTGCGTCAGTGGCAGACGCTGTTCTACGGGGAGCGCTACTCCAACACCGACCTGAAGACCCATCGGGTGCCCGACTTCCCGCTCCTGGCCCAGGCCATGGGCGCGGTCGGCCTGCGCGCTGAGACCGTCGAGGAGGTCGATCAGGTGATCGCGCAGGCGATGGCCATCAAGGACCGGCCCGTGGTGGTCGAGTTCGTCGTCCACAAGGACGCCATGGTCTGGCCGATGGTGGCCGCCGGCACCA
>CAZPCM010000047.1:0-21060 GCA_964585085.1 uncultured Propionibacteriaceae bacterium | reverse complement strand
CCACCGGGAACGGCCGGTGTCGCTTCTTGGCACGCGGATCCCCTCAGTGGCTCGGAACAGCGCCGACTCCCGACCCCTTCCGCTGAGCTCGGCGCACGTGGAGAAAGAGCCGGTGGGCAGTGATCAGCAGGGCCAGCCAGGCCAGGCCCAGCAGCCACGCGAACACAACGTCGGTGAGCCAGTGGTGGCCGAGGAAGACCCGGCTCAAGCCCATGGTGATCGACCAGACCGCCGCTGCGACGCCGGCGATGGTCCGGGTCCACCACGATCGGGCGCGGCACCACACCAGGTAGGCCGTCATCCCGGCGATCACGGTGCTGTTCAGGGTGTGTCCCGACGGGAACGAGAAGGCGTATTCAAAGGGTGGCACAGCCAGGTTCAGGGGCGGGCGGGCCCGTCCCACGACCCGCTTGCCGACGGTGGTGAAAGTCAGGGAGCCAGCGACAGCGACCATCATGAGGATCAAGCTGCTGCGCGAGCGCCAGCGCCAGAACAGGTACGCGGTGACGGTGACCGCGATGATGGTCATGCCCACCGTTCCCCCCAGATGGGTGAACCATGTGACCAGCTGCTCGTTCAGCGTCGTCCGCCATCGGAGGGCTTCCTCCAGGACGGGCTGGTCGAGGCCAGCCAGGCCATCCTGCTCGGCGACCGCCTCGTAGACCTCGGCGCTGGCGATGGTGAACCCGATGAAGGCGAGGCCTCCGACCACGGCAGTGATGAGCAGAAGCGCGTGGGCAGACACGAGCCGCGTCAGTCTCACGCCGTACCCGGTCAGCCGGTCGAGGAGCCAGCCCATGCCTGCTTCCTTCCAGGTTGGGGTTCCGACTCATCCTAAGGACCCTCCATGACCCATCGGGCTGGTCGGAGGGTGCCGCCAGGTACCCGGACCGGCGGCCGAACCTGGGCGTTGCCGGTGAGCACGGTCACTCATCGGTAGGCTCGGCCGGACGTGAGCCTGAGGAGGATCTGGTGGACTTCGTGACGATCGGAGAGCGGCCGATCAGCCGGGTTCTGGTGTTGACAGCGCTGATCGGTCTTGTTGCGGGCGGGTTCGCCGGATGGGGAGCATCCGTCCTGTCCTCCCCGACGGGCAGCTGCGACAGTCCGCGGGTGGCCCGCAGTGTGCTCCCAGCGGTCGTCACCATCTTCGCCGACGGCCCTCAGGGCAGCGGCTCCGGAAGCGGGGCGATCACCCGATCGGACGGGACCATCATCACCAATGACCACGTGATCTCTCCCGCGGGAGCCACCGGCAGGCTCTCCGTCCTACTCACCAGTGGTGCGATGCTCCCGGCGACGCTGATCGGTACGGATCCGAAGACGGACCTGGCCGTGCTGAAGGTCGAAGGCGGCCGCCTGCCGACCATCTCGATCGGCAGCGACCAGCGACTGCAGGTCGGGCAGCCGGTCGTCGCCCTCGGGGCCCCCCTGGGACTGTCGAGCACAGTCACTGCGGGCATCATCAGTGCCCTCGGCCGCGACATCACCGTGCCGACCGACGGCGGCAAGCCCACCGTCCTGGTGAACAACATCCAGACCGACGCCTCGATCAACCCCGGCAACTCGGGCGGCCCGCTGGTCGACTGCGCCGGGCGCCTGGTGGGGGTCAATACGGCGATCTCGACCGTGTCCGGCGGAAGCGTCGGAATCGGCTTCGCCGTCCCCGTCCGTACGGTGGAGCGGATCACCTCGGCGTTGATCTCCGAAGGGCGGGCGACCCATCCGTGGTTCGGCATGGTCACCGCGGACGTGTCGCCCGAGGTCGCTGGACAGTTCGGGGCCCGCTCGGGGGTGTTCGTGGTCTCGGTCGTGGCCGGTGGACCGGCGGCGACCGCTGGCGTGCGGCAGGGGGATCTGATCACCGAAGTCGGCGGTGTGGCGGCGTCGGGCTTCGAGATCGGCAGACTGCTGGCCAGGGCCGCCATCGGCGACACGGTCGAGTTGGCGCTGATCCGCGACGGCGTGGCCGGTTCGGCCTCCGTGACCCTCGCCGAGGCGCCCTGACCAGGCTCGCTCCTCGACGGCTTGCCGGTAGAGTGGGACCTTGTGACCGCTGCTGACCTGCTCGCCGATCTCGCCGTCCTGAATCGCACCCTGTCCTCCATCGAGGCGGTTCTCGACCCGGCCGCCAAGCGCGCGGAGATCGCCGAATTGCAGGAAGAGGCCGCCGCTCCGGACCTGTGGAACGACCAGGAGAACGCCCAGCGGGTCACCTCCAAGCTGTCCCGACTCCAGGCCGAGGTCGACCGGATCACCGCCCTGCGGGAGCGTGTCGACGACTTGGGCGTCCTCATTGAACTGGCCGAGGAGGAGAACGACCCCGGAACCATGGCCGAGGCCCAACGGGAGTACCGGATGTTGCGCGCCGACGTCGAGGCGCTGGAGATCCGGACCCTGCTGTCCGGCGAGTACGACGAGCGCGATGCGCTGGTCACGGTCCGCTCCGAGGCGGGGGGAGTGGACGCCGCGGACTTCGCCGCGATGCTGCTGCGGATGTACCTGCGCTGGGCGGAGCGCCACGGCTACGCCACGGAGGTCTACGACATCTCTTATGCAGAGGAGGCCGGGATCAAGTCGGCCACCTTCGCGGTCAAGGAGCCTTTCGCCTACGGGATGCTCTCGGTCGAGCAGGGCACTCACCGACTGGTGAGGATCTCGCCCTTCGACAACCAAGGGCGCCGGCAAACCTCGTTCGCGGGGGTGGATGTGCTGCCGGTCACCGAGGAGACAGACCACATCGACATCCCCGAGTCCGACATCCGGGTTGACGTCTTCCGGTCCTCGGGGCCGGGCGGGCAGAGCGTGAACACCACCTACTCCGCGGTCAGGATCACCCACCTTACCACCGGGCTGGTCGTCTCGTGCCAGAACGAGAAGTCGCAGTTGCAGAACAAGGTGGCCGCCATGCGGGTGCTGCAGTCCCGGCTGCTGGACCGGATCAGGGCCGAGCGCGAAGCCGAGATGCGCGGCCTTCGGGGGGACAGCGGGAACTCGTGGGGCTCGCAGATGCGCTCCTATGTGCTGCACCCGTACCAGATGGTCAAGGACCTTCGCACCGAACATGAAGTCGGCAACCCCGACGCTGTCTTCGACGGCGACATCGACGGCTTCCTGGACGCCGGCATCCGCTGGCGCCGCCAGCAGGGAGAGCGCTGATCGACCGTAGGGGGGCGTGGCGAGTGGTTGGGCTTGTCCGGCTCGCCTAGACTCCGAGTCGGTCGGCCTGAGGTTTTCTCAGGAAGCTTCCCCAGTGTCTACACCGGCCAGGGTGCACCGTGATCAGATTCGACAACGTCTCCAAGACCTACGACGGCCAGCAGCGGGCCGCGCTCAGCAATGTGACCTTGGAGATAACCAAGGGTGAGTTCGTCTTCCTGGTCGGCGCCTCGGGCTCGGGCAAGTCGACCTTCCTGCGGTTGGTCCTGCGTGAGCACCGCCCGACGACGGGCACCATCCATGTGGCGGGGCGCGATCTGAACCGGCTGCCCAGTTGGAAGATCCCGGCCCTGCGCCGTCAGATCGGAACCGTCTTCCAGGACTTCCGCCTGTTGCCGGGCAAGACAGTTGCCGAGAACGTGGCCTTCGCCCTGCAGGTGATCGGCAAACCGAACTCGCTGATCCGCCAGGTGGTTCCGGAGACCCTGGACCTGGTCGGGCTGGGGGACATGGGCGATCGCCTGCCCGAGGAACTCTCCGGAGGCGAGCAGCAACGGGTGGCGATCGCGCGGGCGTTCGTCAACCGTCCCGCGATCCTGATCGCCGACGAGCCGACCGGGAACCTCGATCCTGCCACCAGTGTGGGAATCATGAAGCTCCTCGACCAGATCAATCGGGCCGAAACGACAGTGGTGATGGCCACCCACGACGCCACCATCGTCGACCAGATGCGCAAGCGTGTCATCGAGCTGGTCGACGGGGAAGTCGTTCGCGATCAGCGCAAGGGCGTCTATGGCTACCAGTGACGGACCCGGGAACGGGAGGGAGTCCTGATGAGGCACACGCTGCGGGAGATGTGGTCAGGCCTGCGCCGGAACGCCTCGATGACACTGGCCGTGGTCGTCACGATGTGGGTGTCACTGGCGCTGTTCGGTGTCGGACTGCTGGCCGCACAGCAGGTGGACCTGCTCAAGGGACGGTGGTACGACAAGATCGAGGTCACCGTGTTCTTGTGCACCGAGGACTCGCGCGGGGAGAACTGCGAGCCCGGCCAGAACACCACCGACGCCCAGCGCCAGGCCATCGAGCAGGCCTTGGGCGCCAACCCCGAGGTCGACGCGGTCTACTACGAAAGCAAGGCCGAGGCGTTCGCGGAATTCCGGGAGGTGTACGCGGACTCCCCGATCCTGGGCGCGATGACCGAGGACATGATGCAGGATTCATTCCGGGTGAAGTTGAAGAACCCCCTGGAATATCAGGGTGTAGTTTCCGCGATTTCCGGAATGAAGGGTGTTCAGGCCGTCCAGGATCTGCACAAATATCTCGATCCCCTGTTCGCCTGGCTGAACATGGCGCGCTGGGCCACCATCGGAGCCAGCACGTTGCTGCTGCTGGCCGCAGCTCTGCAGATCGGCAACACGATCCGGATGGCGGCTTTCTCCCGGCGTCGCGAGATCGGGATCATGCGCCTGGTCGGTGCGTCCAACTGGTACATCATGCTGCCGTTCCTGCTGGAATCCCTGGTCGCGGCGCTGGTGGGTGTCGTGCTGGCCTGCCTGACCCTGGCGTCGGTGGAGCAGTTCGTGATCAAGGGAAAGGCTCAAGCCGAGATCCAGACTGTCCCGTGGATCGACTGGTATCACGTGGGTTGGGCCATGCTTGCGCTTGCATTGGTGGGGACCCTGCTTTCTATCATTCCGACATTGATCGCGACCCGTCGATTCCTGAGGGTCTGACGGATTGGACGGGGGTAGTTGTGCGCTGGGTGTCTTCCTCCACGTCGGCCACACCGTCGGTTGGTGCCCAGCGGGCGGCCGGCGCGCGACGACGGACTCTGCTGGTGTGCGTGCTGGCACTGTGCCTGGCGGGCCTGGCTTCAACGCCCGCGCGTGCCGATGACCTAACCGACGCCCGGTCTCGCGTACGCAGGGCCATCGCGTCCACACAAGCGGACCTTGCCGAAGCGCGCGATGCGGTGGAAACCGCCGCCGCGAAATTGCAGAAATCGCAGGCGGACCTGGAAGAGGCGCGTGCCGAACTCGAATTCGTCAACGGCGCACTCGCGCGGGCCCGCGCCGAGGACGGCCGAATCGCACAGGCGCTGGCCGAGGCCCAGCAGGCCCTCGCTGCGGCGAAGGACGCGGAGGCCAAGAGCGAAGCCGATGTGGCTGCTCAGCGGAAGTTGATCGGGGTTGCCGTCCGGACGGCTTACCAGCAGCAGACCGCCCTGACCGGGGTGGGTGTCGCACTGGGCGCCGAGACCACGGCCGATCTGGCCCAACGCCTCCACTGGTCGACCACCATCTTCGACACCTCCAGCGCCGAATTGGACCGGCTGTCCGCATTGCAGGCGGCGCTCGAGGCTGCTCGCAAGGCTCGGGCCGAGGCTGAGCGACTGCTCACCGAGCAGCGTCGAACCAGTCGTGAGCACCTCGCCGCGACGCAGGCGCTGGCCGAAAAGGCGGCCGCGACGAAAGCCCTGGTGACGGGGTTGGTCGCCGAGAACGAGAAGAACATGGCCGACGCTGAGGCCGATCTGCTGGCAGACCAAAAGGCCTACGACAAGCTGCAGGCTCAGGATCGGTCGATCCAGGCGCAGATCAAGGCCCGCATCGAGGCGCAGAAGAGGTCGGAGGCCAAGGCCAAGGCCGACGCCGCAGCGGCCAAGGCGAAGACGGGGAAAGCTCCGGGGAATGCCGCCGAGCCGTCGCCGACCAAGTCGTTCGTGTCTCCGGTCGATGCCAAGCCCGGCTCTCCGTTCGGTATGCGGTTCCACCCGATCCTGCGCTACTGGCGAATGCACTGGGGCACCGACTTCGGCGCTTCCTGCGGGGCGCCGATCGTCGCCACTGCCGACGGGGTGGTCGCCTCCGCGCGCTGGCAAGGGGGCTTCGGCAACTACGTCGTCATCGACCACGGCAAGGTCTCCGGAAGCTACCTGTCAAGCGGTTACGCTCACCAGTCGCGGATGGCGGTGAGGGCCGGACAGCGGGTTGAGCAGGGTCAGATCATCGGCTATGTCGGGACGACCGGCCTCAGCACCGGGTGCCACCTCCACTTCCAGATCTACGCCAACGGAACCCCCGTCAACCCCATGAGGTACCTGTAGGCGCCTCTGAGCAGGTGGGGTCGCCACACCGCCTTGGTAGGGTGGCGACAGCCGCGTCCAGGGAGGAGGAGCCATGCCGCGACCACAGGGCCGGATCATGATCGCTCAGAACCGGAAGGCCCGACACGACTACCACCTGCACGACCGTTTCGAGGCGGGACTGGTGCTTACGGGCACCGAGGTGAAGTCGCTGCGCCAGGGTCGTGCGTCCTTGGCCGACGCGTTCGCCACCGTTGACGACGGCGAGGTGTGGCTGCGCAACGCCCACATCCCCGAGTACGCGTTCGGCACCTGGACCAACCATGCCGCCCGGCGCACCCGCAAGTTGCTCCTCCACAGGCGGGAAATCGAGAAGCTCCGCAAAGAGACCGCCAACCCCGGACGTACCATCGTCCCGCTGGCCATCTACTTCTCCGACGGCTACGCCAAGGTCGAGCTCGCCGTCGCGACCGGCAAGAAGGAATGGGACAAGCGGCACACTCTCGCTGAGCGCGAGGCCGACCGCGAGGCATCGAGGGCGCTGGCGGCCCGGAGTCGAGGACGTCGATGACCAGGGTTGCGCGACGCCTGCTGAGCCTGGGAGCTGCCCTCGTCGCGGCGCTCTGGTTCGCCCTCGCCGGCGCCATCCCTGCTCGAGCCGCGGATGACGCCTTCGACGTGTTCGACGTGGTGGCCACCTTGGCCCCCGACGGGTTCGTCTCGGTGACCGAGACCATCACGCTGCGTTTCGGTAGTTCCTCCGGCCGTCACGGCCTGGAACGGACCCTGGTCACCCGTGAGCCCTCCGGCGACCAGGACGCCGTCTACGACGTCTCTGGGGTCACGGTCAGCAGCCCCTCGGGCGTCTCGACGCAACTGAACCTGACCTCGGTCAGCGAGGGGCGGATCGAATACCTGCGGATCCGTGTCGGCGATCCCGAGCGCACCATCAGCGCGTCGACCGCAACGTACGTCCTCAGCTATCGGATTGCCGGCCTGGTGCGCACCTCGGGCAGCTACGACGAGTTGTACTGGGACCTCACCGGCTCTTCGATGCCGGTGATCAAGAAGGCCTCGGCCCGGATCACCGTTCCCGGCGGGGCGCAGGACGTCTTCTGCTCGGTGGCCGAGCCGGGGACCTCCAGCGCCTGCGACAGCGCCGAGGTCGGAACGGACAAGGTCGCTCAGTTTGCCCACGCGCCCATCCCCACCGGCGAGTTGATGACGGTCTCGGTCAAGATCGCCCCCGGGCTCGTCTCTGACAACAAACCCCATCTGGTCGAGAACGCCGACGAGCAGGCCCGCCGGTTGGGTACCTATGCGCTGGCCGGGTCGACCGCCCTGGCCGCGATGACGCCCGTCGCCGGCTGGCTCTACTGGCGACGCCGCGGACGGGACAGACGGTTCGAAGGGCTGCCTCCCGGCGTCCTGCCCGCTCGGGGACAGGAGGTCCGAGAGGTCAGTGACAGCCGGGCGGTCGAGGTCCCAGTGGCCTTCAGCCCGCCGCGGCTCTCGCTGGCCGAGGCCGGGCTGCTGCTCGACGGCACCCATCACGTCCGGCACACAACAGCGACCCTGGTCGGCCTGGCAGTGAACGGCGCGATCCGGCTACGGTCGGAGGAGCCGCCGGAAGCCACCCTGGTCGACACCCGCCGAGCAGGGGATCGGCCGAGCTCCGAGCTTCTGGACGCGCTGTTCGAAACGGGGGACGTCAGCGATCTGACGGCCAGGGGAAGCATGGCCGAAGCCGACGACCGGGTGAAACAAGCGGCGTCGGCCGGCTCGTTCTCCGGCCACTGGTTCCTCCGCCGCCCGCGCGCGTCCGGGGGCGCCGCGAACTGGTCCAGCGGGTTCTTCCCGGTGCTGGTCGTGGGCATCGTGGGGACGGTGTTCCTCGGGCCGGTCATCCTGCTCGCCCTGCCGCTGCTGATCTCGGTCGCCATCACCGCCCTCGTGGTCAACCGCAAGCTCCAGCGCGGGCAGCGCACCGGGGTCGGCCGTGCACTGACCGATCGCGTGGAAGGATTCCGGACCTACATCGCCACGGCCGAAGCAGAGCAGTTGCGATTCGAGGAGGGCGAGGACATCTTCTCCAAGTACCTGCCCTGGGCGATCCTTTTCGACCTGACCGACCGTTGGATTCGCGTGTGTGAACGACTGGTCGAACTGGGCAGACTCTCCCCGGTCGCACCGTCGTGGTACTACGGCACGTCGTGGGACCTGCACCACATGGCGTGGCAGATGGACTCGATGAACCACCACGTCACTGAAGCCAGCGCGCCGGTGTTCTCGGCCCCGAGCAGTTCCGACCTCGGCTTCGGTCACAGCGGTTCGGCGTTCGGTGGAGGTGGTGGCTTCTCCGGTGGCGGTGGTGGCTTCTCCGGTGGCGGCGGTGGTGGCGGCGGCGGCGGAAGCTGGTAGGCGCCCCCGCCCGCCCATCAGCGGACGCCGACCAGATCGCAGACGAAGATCAGCGTCTCTCCTGGCTTGATCACCCCGCCGGCACCCCGGTCGCCGTAGGCCAGGTGCGGCGGAATGACGAGACGACGGCGTCCGCCGACCTTCATGCCGACCAGACCCTGGTCCCAGCCGGTGATCACCCGCCGTGCCCCGAGTGGGAAGACCAGCGGCTGGCCGCGGTCGTAGCTGGCGTCGAACTCCTCCCCGGTGGAGAAGGCGACGCCCACGTAGTGGACAGCCACCACCTTGCCGGCGGTCGCTTCGGGGCCGGTTCCGGTCTCGATGTCAGTGATCTGCAGGGATGCCGGCGGCGGACCGTCCGGAGGATCGACGAAGGGCTTGTCCATGGCCGGTCAGCCTACCGGCCGAGCCCCGTCCGGAACGACCCCGGCAATGGCGTATCATGGTTAAGCTGGGCATCGAAAACCCGGCGACAACTCAACAGGGGGTGACTGGTTTCGACTTGGGACGGTTGTCCCAGGAGAAGCGGGCCGAGGATCCAGGGACATCTCGTAAACGACTCCTGGAACCCAATAAGTGCCAACTCAACGCGCACTGACTTCGCTCTCGCCGCCTGAGCGGTGACCGAAGGGTCAGCCCGGATGTGCCTTCCGTCCGGTGTCTGGCCTCATTTAGAGGGCTTGCTGAACTGACCCCGTCGCCGGGTCGGTTCGGGACACTCAGGTGACTGGGCCTGTCCACCACGTGCCGACACGAGGGTGGGGGCCGAGTAGAACGCATCGTCGGCTGCGCCCGGAGAAGTCCTGGGTCACCTCTTGAGGACGCGGGTTCGACTCCCGCCACCTCCACGACGAGCGAGCGAAGTGAGCTTGCTCACTTCCGAGCGAGGACCGGGGGTAGTAGGTACCTTGTGCCGATACCTCCACGACGAGCGAGGAACGACGCCCGACGGCCCCGGCCGCCGGGCGTTCGTGTTGCCGGCGTGACAAGATGGTCCGGCGCGAGGTGAGAGGGGGTGCCCATGCCCGTGCACAGTCCGGCCCCGGGGATGCTCCTGATCGCCGGGATAGGAGTCAGCGACGGGGTTTTTGATTCGTCGGTCGTTCTCATCCTGGACGTCGACGAGTCGGGCACGGTCGGTGTCGTGCTCAATCGGCTCACCCGCCTGGACCTGACCCAGGCGCTCCCATCCTGGGCCCGGCTGGTCAGCCCGCCGGGGGGGCTGCACGACGGGGGTCCGGTTTCACGCCAAGGGGCGATCTGTCTGGCTTCACCCTGGCATCCCGATGAAGAGCCGCCAGGGTGGCGTCGATTGTTCGGCGGGGTGGGCCTGCTCAACCTCGACACTCCGGTCGAGATCGCCGAGGGCGCCTACCGGCAGTTGCGGGTCTTCGCCGGCTACGCGGGCTGGGACGCCGGTCAGTTGGAGGGCGAATTGGATTACGGCATGTGGCATGTGGTCCCCGCCACTCACGACGACGTGTTCGACCCCGAACCTCTCAGTTTGTGGCGCAGGGTGCTGCGCCGCCAGGGTGGCGACCTGGGTCTGCTCTCCACGTGGACTGACTCCGTGGAGCTGAACTGAGGCTTCCCGCGTCCCGCGGCGTAGACTTCGGGGAACATCGGAGGTCCAAGGGAGGGCTGGGTCATGTCCGAGGGGTTCCGCGCCGCCGCGCCCCGGATCCTCGTCGTGGACGACGACGAGGCACTGTCCGAGATGTTGCACATCGTGCTGCGGTCGGAGGGGTTCGACGCCAGGCTGTGCCATACCGGCTCCGACGCCGTGGACGAATTCCGCGACTACCGCCCGGATCTTGTGCTGCTCGACCTGATGCTGCCAGGACGGGACGGCGTGGACGTGTGCCGGGACATCCGGGCTGAATCCGGGGTCCCGATCGTCATGCTCACCGCCAAGTCCGACACCACCGACGTCGTCGACGGGCTGGAAGCCGGCGCTGACGACTACGTCGCCAAGCCTTTCAAGACCCAGGAACTGCTGGCCCGTATCAAGACGCGGCTGCGGCGGCGGGTCAGCGCCGAGTCCGAGGATGACAGCCTCCGGATCGGCGACCTCAGCATCCGCGTCAACGAGCACGCCGTGCGTCGGGGGGAGCAGGAGATCGCGCTCACCCCGCTGGAGTTCGACCTGCTGCTGGCGCTGGCTCGCAAACCCCGTCAGGCCTTCACCCGAGAGGTGCTTCTCGAAGAGGTGTGGGGCTACCGTCACGCCAGTGACACCCGGTTGGTGAACGTGCACGTGCAACGGCTTCGGTCCAAGGTGGAACGCGACCCCGAGCGTCCCGAAATCATCGTGACCGTCCGCGGAGTCGGCTATCGAGCGGGGGAGCCCAAGAGCGGCACATGACCCCTCCGTCGAGATTCCCACCGTTTCGGGTCTGGGACCGTTCCTTGCCTTTCAGGGTCGTGGTGAGCACTCTCGCAGCCGCCGTCGGCATCCTGGTGGCCACCGGTTGGTTCCTCATGGAGCAGTCAAGCCGCGGCATCGTGGAGGGGAAGACCCAGGCCAGCGTGGGCGAGGCGTCCGTGGTCGTCCAGGCCATGCAGCAGGCCTTGAGTAGCACCGATGTGCGGACCACCTCGGTGAACGAGCGGCTCACCCGCCTGGCTCGGGAGGCGGCCGCCCGTGGCAGTGTCGGAAACCAGTACTTCGTGATCGTCGAGACACCCGTCTCGACGATCGGCACCGCAGGCTTGCTGGCCAGCAGCATCCCGGCGAACATCCGGGACGCACTCTCCGCGGGCAGGGGTTTGTGGAGCGTGCCGACACTGATCCGGTTCAACGACGGGCGGGCGGACCAGCCAGGGCTGGTCGTGGCGGCGAACCTGGTGGCTCCCGGCGATGTGGGTTATCCGATCTTCTTCGTCTTCCCGACCGACCAGGAACTACGGACTCTGGCAGTCGTCCAGCAGGCGACTCTGGCGACCGGGGTCTTCCTCCTGGCGGGCTTGACCGTCACCGTGTACCTGATCTCGCTCCAGGTGATCCGTCCGGTGCGAGCCGCCCGGCGGGCGGCGGAGCGGCTGGCGGCCGGCCACCTGGACGACCGGATGGCCGTGATGGGCACGGAGGACCTGGCGAGCTTGGCCACTTCGATGAACCACATGGCACAGGAGTTGGCCAAGAAGATCACCCAGTTGCAAAACCTGTCCCTCCTTCAGCAGAGGTTCGTCTCCGACGTCTCCCATGAACTGCGGACGCCGCTGACCACGATCCGGATGGCGGCTGAGGTCCTTCACGCCAACCGGGCCCGCTTCGATCCGCCGACGGCGCGCTCAGCCGAACTGCTCTCTGCAGAGCTCGACCGGTTCGAGGCGCTGCTGACGGACCTGCTGGAAATCTCCCGGTTCGACGCTGGCGCGGCCGAGCTGTCCGCCGACGAGGTCGACCTGACCCAACTCGTCGCGGAGGAGATCGACGCCCTGGGTCCGCTGGCGGTCAGGTCGCAGACTGAGGTAATACTGCATGCCACCGGGGCCTGCCTCGCCGAGGTGGATGGGCGCCGCATCCGCCGGATCGTCCGCAACCTGATCACCAACGCCCTCGAGCACGGGGAGGGTCGGCCGGTCATCGTGCACGTGTGCGGAGATGAGGATGCGGTCGCGATCGCCGTGCGCGATCACGGCGTCGGCTTCCCGGCTGCCGACGCGCAGCAGGTCTTCAGCCGCTTCTGGCGGGCCGATCCCGCCCGGGCGCGGCGCGTGGGAGGCACCGGTCTAGGGCTCTCCATCGCTCTGGAGGACGCCCGTCTGCATGGCGGCTGGCTGAACGCTTGGGCCCAGCCCGGGCAGGGGGCGCAGTTCCGCCTCACCCTGCCCAGACGGCTCGGGTCGATTCTGGAGGCGTCGCCGTGGCCGGTCGTGCCACCCGATCGGGAGGGGAGCCTCGATGCGACGCCGGCTTAGCGGACTGGTCCTCGTCCTTACCTTGTCCCTGCTTGGCGGGTGCGCGACGGTGCCGACCTCCGGTCCCGTCCGCGAGCACACGCCACAGCAGCAGCAGATGAACTCCGGCGTGGAGGTGGCCCCCGTCCCACCTCCCCGAGACGCCTCACCGATGTTGATCGTCGAAGGCTTCCTCCACGCGATGGCGACGTACCAGGTCGACTACCAGGTCGCCCGGGCCTACCTGACCGAGTCTGCGAAAGGCGCCTGGCACCCTGAATCGGGCGCCCAGATCTACGCTGACGGATACCCGCCGACGGAAACCCAGGACACGGTGGTTCTGGTGGCCCCGATCACTGGGGCCTTGGACGCTGCGGGAACCTACCGCAGTGCGGACAGGCAACTCCGCCACGACTTTGCGCTGGTGCAGGATCCCGACGGGCAGTGGCGGATCTCGAATCCCCCAGCAGGGCTGCTTCTCTCGCGGTACCTGTTCGTCAGCGGTTATGTGTCGGTGGCCCTGCACTTCTACGACACCACCGGTTCGGTTCTGGTTCCCGATCCGAGGTTCTTCCCGGGAGGGCAGCATGCCTTGACCGCAGCGATCCAAGCGCAACTCGCCGGGCCGAGTGCGTGGCTGCGGCCGGCTGTCAGGTCGGGTGGAGCGGGCGGAGGGAGCTTGATCGGGGTGAACCTCGACCGGCAAGGGGTGGCTCAGATCGAACTCTCCGACACCGGTGGCTCCTCCGCTGACCAGCGCCGCCGAACGCTGGCTGAGATGGCCCACACCGCCACCCAACTCGACGGAGTGGTCGGTGTGACCATCCGGGCTGAGACCGAGACGTGGACCCTTCCGGGAGAGTCACGTCGGGTCTTCGGGCCGGCCCAGTTCACCGATGAGTCCCCTGTTGACCAGACGGGGGCACGCGAACTCTTCGCCGTCAGAGACGGGCGCCTGCAGCGGCTGTCGACCGCTGCCGCCGACGGCGAGCTCGTGCCGGCTGCGCCCGCCCTGACCCGGCTCGTGACCGCGGCGGTCCGCGCCGATGTCACGGAGGCCGCCGGGGTGGAGCAGGGGCGCACCCGGCTGCTCAGCGCGCCGGTGGGGATGGGTGTCCACGCCGAGGTGATGGCGGGCAGCGGCCTGATCCGGCCCCAGTACGCCCGAAACGGGGAGTTGTGGAGTGCCGACCGGCAGGGCCTGCGGGCGGCCCGAGGGGAGTCCCTCCTCAAGGTGCGACAGCCAGCGACCGTCAAGGGCGCGGTGACCGCTTTCCGCTTGTCTCCCGACGGATCGCGGATCGCCGTGGTGGCGCGCGGCGCAGCCGGCACCCGCCTGGAACTCGCCGTGGTGATCCGGGTCGGCGACGAGGTTCGAATCGAGGACTGGCGCGAGGTCGAGCTGACCGGGACGGCAGGCAGAGGCGGAGAAGTGCTCGATGTGGGTTGGGCTTCGGCGACCGACCTGATCGTCCTGGTCTCGGGACGCGGGGGAGGTTCAGGCGTCCTGCGGCTGGATCAGGATTCGGCCATCGTCGCCGACATCGGGCCCAGCGATGGCTCCGACCTGGTCGAGTTGGCGGTCGCTCCGGGGCGCCCGGCGATGGTGCGCTCCGCGAGCGGAACGGTCTACCGATTCAACGGCGAATTCAACTGGGGCCTGGCGCTGACCTCTGTGGACGACGTGGTGTATTCGGGCTGAGCCTGTGGATCCGGACCGGCCGCCGAGTGCCGCGGTCAGACTCCAGGTCATGCGAAGCGACGACGTGGGCCATCGGATCGCGGACCTGGTTCTGGGCGCGGTGTGCCCAGGCTGCGGGGACGCGCATTTCGGGGTGTGCGCTCGCTGTCGTACGACAGTCGAGAGCCTCCGCCCCACGTGCGTCCAAAGGCCGATTCCCGGTCTTCCGCCGATGGTGGTGGCCGGCGACTACCGGGGTCTGTGGCGCCGGGTGATCGTGGCGGCCAAGGAGCGACAAGCCCTCGGCGACCTTCCACTGTTGACCCGGGCCTTGACTCGGGCGGTGGCAGTTCTGGTCCGGGAGGGCGGCGGGATCGGGTTGCCGATCGTCCTTGTGCCGGTGCCGACCGCCGTGCGCAACGTCCACCTGCGAGGGTTGGACCTGACCCGGACGTTGGCCGCCGGGGCGGCCCGACGACTGCGGCACTACGGCGTCGCGGCGGACGTCCGTCCCTGCTTGGCCCTGGTGCGAAGACCTCTGGACCAGGCGGATCTAGGCGTCGAAGCCCGCCTGGCCAACGTCAGCGGCGCCTTCGAACTGAGGCGGACGGTGTCGGGTTCTGCGGTCGTTGTCGACGACGTGATCACCACAGGAGCGACCATCGCCGAGGCGGTGCGGGCGGCCCGTGCCGGGGGCCTGTTCCCAATCGGCGCAGTCGCCCTTGCCGGAACACAGAAGCGTGGGGGCACCCGATGACTCGGGCACCCCCACGCCTGGGTGGGAGAATCAGATGGCCTCGCTGCCGCTTTCGCCGGTGCGGACCCGGATCACGGCATCGACCGGGATGATCCAGACCTTGCCGTCGCCGACCTGGCCGGTGCGCGCCGACTGGACGATGACCCCGGTCAGGGCCTCGGCCTCGTCGTCGTCGCAGAGGACCTCGATCCGGACCTTGAGGATGAAGTCGATCGTGTATTCCTCACCCCGGTAGGTCTCGACGTGACCTCGTTGACGACCGTAGCCGCTGACCTCGCTGATGGTCATACCGGCGACTCCGTGGCGAACGAGAGCCTTCTGAACCTGTTCCAGCATGTCGGGCTGGATGATCGCAGTGACGAGTTTCATGCCGTGACCTTCCTCTTGGTGCCCTCAGGCAGATCCTCAGGATCCAGCACCAGGGTCCGCTGCACGCGGTAGTTGGTGTAGTAGACGGGGCTCAGGTCGTAGCCGACCTCGCTGTGCTCGGTGAGGTCGATGCCACCGAGTTCGGCAGCGGTGCTGACCCGCCAGCCGATGGTCGCCTTGATGGCCAGGGCGATGAGGTAGCTGACCACGAAGGAGTACGCCAGGACACTGAAGGCTCCGACCGCCTGACGGCCCATCTGGTCCAGGCCACCGCCGTAGAAGAGACCAGCCACGGCCGCTGGGGTGGAGGGATCAGCGAAGAAGCCGATGGCGAGGGTGCCGATGAGACCCCCGGCGAGGTGGACACCCACCACGTCGAGCGAATCGTCGTAGCCAAGCCTGTGCTTCAGGCCGATGGCGTAGGCGCAGCCGACGCCAGCCAAGAGACCGATGGCCAGAGCTCCCACCGGATTTACCGACCCTGCGGCCGGGGTGACTGCGACCAGACCCGCAACCACGCCCGAAGCAGCACCCAGCGACGTCGGGTGACCGTCGCGGAAGCGCTCCACCGCGAGCCAGGCGAGCATCGCCGCGGCGGTGGCGGCCAGGGTGTTGACCCACGCCAGGGCAGCCCAGGTGCCGGAGGCCAGTGCCGAGCCGGCGTTGAAGCCGAACCACCCGAACCAGAGCAGGCCGGCACCCAGCATGACCAGGGTCATGTTGTGCGGACGCATCGGCTTGGTCCCGAACCCGATGCGCGGACCGAGGACCAGGGCCAGGGCAAGCGCAGCCGCACCGGCGTTGATGTGAATCGCGGTGCCGCCGGCGAAGTCCAGGGCCTTGACTGTGTTGGCGATCCAGCCGCCGTGTTCAGCGGCCATGCCGTCGAAGGCGAAGACCCAGTGCGCGGCCGGGAAGTAGACCAGGACGCCCCACAGGATGGTGAAGATCGTCCACCCGGCGAACGACGCGCGGTCGGCGATCGCACCGGAGACCAGGGCCACCGCGATGATCGCGAAGCAGGCCTGGAAGGCGACGAAGGCAAGCGCTGGAATGGTTCCGACCGCTGCGTCCGGGCTCATCAGGCCCTGGAGCCCGGCGAACTGCAACGGATCACCGATGATGCCACCGATGGAGTTGCCGAAGGACATGCTGTAGCCGAACAGGACCCACAGCACTCCGATCGTGCCCATTGCGATGAAGCTCATCATCATCATGTTCAGGACACCCTTGGCCCGCACCATGCCGCCATAGAAGAACGCGAGACCGGGGGTCATCAACAAGACCAGCGCGGCACTGATCAGGACCCAGGCGGTATCACCTGCGTTGATTTCCATCATCATGCGGTCAAGCCTGACCGACCGCTGTTACGTGCGGGTTCACCGAGCGTTACGCCCGGGTTAGCGCGTGTTACAGCCACGTTTCGCCCCCCGTGGCGGGCTGGGCAGGACACCACGGTCAATCGCTGACAAACCCCGGGCCGCGCGACTAGGTTGGAGCCATGGCACCACAGCCAGGGCCGGGGCGGGAACCCTCGGGGCTGGCCGGGTGCCTGAACTATCTGTCCGTGCTGTCACCCCGCGGCCGGACCTGACAACAGGAGGTTGAAATGGACGTCCTCGTGACCGGCCGACACTGCACGATCTCCGATGACTTCCGCGCTCGAGTCGAGGACAAGCTCGCCACGATCGAGAAGCTGAAGGATCGGGTGGTCCGGGTGGAGGTTCAGGTGTCCGCCTACGGCTACAAGCGGCAACCCGACCAGGCGACCCGGGTGGAGATCACCTTGCGCAGTCGCGGTCCGGTGGTCCGTGCCGAGGCCTCGGCGGACGACAAGCTGGTGGCCTTCGAACACGCCCTCGACCGACTCAAGTCGCAGCTCCGTCGGGCCTCCGACCGGCGCAAGGCCCATCGCGGCCTGCGACCCCATGCCAGCCTGGCCGAAGCGGGCCTGCCGACGGCCGTGCCCGAGCCGACTCCCGAGGGCGAGGAAACCCGTCCGGAGATCCGCAAGATCGCCGACCTGGAGATCACGGGCGAAGGCCCGCTGGTCGTCCGCGAAAAGAACTTCCGCGCTGTCCCGCTCACCCTGGCCCAGGCGCTGGACGAAATGGAACTGGTCGGCCACGATTTCTTCCTCTACGTCGATGCCGAGACCAAGGCACCGAGTGCGGTGTACCGGCGGAAGGCCTATGACTTCGGTGTGATCCATCTGGAGATGGACGAGGCACCTGCGGAGGCATTGCCCTGAGCCCCGGCCGGCACAAAGGGTGGTCATCGGGCACACCTCAGGCTCGGCATGGTCAGTCTCGGCTCTTTCGGTGGTTGGTAGGTTCAGTTGGGTAGAGTCACCCGTCATTAGGGCTGTTCAAGGGCCCGCCCATCCAGAAAGAAGTTCGCCACATGCTTGTCCGAAAGACATTCACCCTGGTGGCAGCCGCCGCCACCGCCCTGATCACGCTGACGGCGTGTGCGGGGGGTTCCACACCGGCCACGACAGCGGGGTCCGCCACCGGTGCTGCGTCCGCGCCCGCGGCCGATCTGAAGTTGGTGGAGGCGGGAGCGCTGACAGTCTGTGCCGACGTGCCTTACCCCCCGTTCGAAGTCGAGGACACCTCCGCCGCCAGCGGCTACAGCGGCTTCGATGTCGAGGTGATGGACTCGGTCGCCAAGAAGCTGAGTCTCGATCTGAAGATCCTGGACGTGGACTTCAACGCGCTCCAGTCCGGCACCGTGCTGGTTGCCGGTCAGTGTGATCTGGGGGCGTCGGCGATGACGATCACGGAGGCGCGCAAGAAGAACATCGACTTCTCGGCGCCGTACTACGACTCGCTCCAGTCCTTGCTGGTGAAGGTCGACTCAGGGGTCACCAGCCTGGCCGGACTGGCCGGGAAGAAGATCGGTGTCCAGACGGGCACCACGGGCAAGTCCTACGCCGAGAAGAACAAGCCCGCCGACGCTGAACTGGTCGAGTTCCCCTCCGACGGCGAACTGTGGCCGGCCATCCAGGCCAAGCAGATCGACGCCATCCTGCAGGATCTGCCGGTCAACCGGACCCACGAGAAGGCCGACGCCGGCTACAAGATCGTGGAGACCTACAAGACCGACGAGCAGTACGGCTTCGCGTTCGCCAAGGGTCAGAACCCCGCGCTGCTCGCCGCAGTCAACGCACAGTTGACCGCGATCCGAGCAGACGGCACCTACGACACGCTGTACAAGAAGTACTTCGACTGATCCTCGACAGGTGGGTCGGGCCGCACCGGCTCGACCCACCTGTCGGTGGCGTGACATCGGGAGACCCAGTGAGCGTCCTTTCCTCCATGAAGCCGACAATGAGGCAGCGGGTCGGTCGACTGGCCTCCTACGCGGTAGGCGTTGCCTTCCTTGCAGCCTTGGTGCTGCTTGCCGACTGGCCGACGATTCTTCACCAGTTCGCGAATCCAGAAGTCGCGGTCAAGATGTGGCCGGCCATCGTCACCATCGCCCTTCGCAACACGCTGCTCTACACCGTCGCCAGCTTCGTCGGCGGTGCGCTGCTGGGCATCGTGCTCGCCGTGATGAAGATCGCGGGTGGGCCGCTGGGCTGGTTCGCAGTCGCCTTCATCGAGTTCTTCCGGGGCATCCCGGCGCTGCTGACCGTCTTCGCGATGGCCTTCATCGTTCCGATCGCCTTCGGCTTCCAGATCCCCGGAGGCTCAGTGGGCGCCGGCATCCTCGGCCTGATCCTGGTGACCGGTGCCTACACCGCTGAGATCATCCGCTCAGGCATTCAGGCGGTGTCCCCGGGCCAACGTGAGGCCGCCCGCTCACTGGGCATGACATCGGCACAGACGATGTTCTGGATCGTGCTGCCCCAGGGTTTGCGCATCGTCATCCCGCCGATGACCAACGAATTCGTCATGCTGCTCAAGGACAGCTCGCTGCTGTTCATCGCGGGTGCGACCATCCAGACCAAGGAGTTGACCACTTTCGCCCGCGACGCTCTGAGCACCCACGGCAGTGCCACCCCCCTCATCATGGCGGCGCTGCTGTATCTGATCGTGACTTTGCCTCTCACCTGGTTGGTGGGCCGGCTGGAGAAGAGGCTGGATCCCAAACGATGAGCGAGCTGACACCCACGATCGATTCGACCGAACCCCCGGTTCGGATCACCGGCCTCCACAAGAGCTTCGGTGACAACGAGGTCCTCCGGGGCATCGACCTGACCGTCAAGCAGGGAGAAGTGGTCTGCGTGATCGGGCCGTCCGGCTCGGGCAAGTCGACGCTGCTGCGCTGCGTCAACCTTTTGGAGACCCCCACCAGCGGCTCGATCAAGCTGCTGGGCGCCGAGATGACCGATCCGGACGTCGAGATCAATCAGGTGCGCACGCGCGTCGGCATGGTCTTCCAGTCCTTCAACCTGTTCCCCAACATGACCGCGCTGGGCAACTGCACGATGGCCCAGCGGAAGGTGCTCAAGCGCTCGGCCGCCGAGGCCGACGAGATCGCACGCCGGAACCTGACCATGGTGGGGCTCTCCGACCGGATGGACTACCACCCGGCCCAGCTGTCAGGCGGTCAGCAGCAGCGGGTGGCGATCGCGCGGGCGCTGTCGATGGATCCCAAGGTGATGCTCTTCGACGAGCCCACCGCGGCCTTGGATCCGGAACTCGTCGGCGATGTTCTGGCGGTCATGCGCGACCTGGCGCATGCCGGCATGACGATGATGGTCGTGACCCACGAGATGGCTTTCGCCCGCGATGTCTCCGACCGCACTGTCTTCATGGACGCCGGGGTGATCGTTGAGCAGGGTCCCTCCTCCGAACTCATCCGGTCTCCGCGGGAGAAGCGGACGCGAATCTTTCTCAAGCGTGTTCTCGATCCCACGCACATCGAGGATTCCGAACTGGGTGAAACCGAGCCGGACTGAGCGATCGCGTCCGCGGTGCGGGGATCGCACGCGCCGCCGGGCTTGGCCCAGCCGATAGGCTGAGCGGACGCGTCCACCGTGGGCGCGGTTACCAGTCGAGACGGGAAGCAGTCGGACGTGGGTCTTCTGGACAAGTTGCTGCACATGGGCGAAGGCCGCATCCTCAAGAAGTTGAGGGTGGTGGCCGACCAGGTGAACTCGATCGAGCCGGACTATGAGGCGATGACGGACGCGGAGCTTCGCGGCCAGACCGACGATTTCCGCCGCCGCCTGGCGGCGGGGGAGACCCTCGACCAGATCATGCCCGAGGCGTTCGCCACGGTCCGGGAGGCCACCAAGCGGGTGTTGGGCAAGCGCCACTTCGACGTCCAGATCATGGGCGGCGCAGCCCTTCACTGGGGCAACATCGCCGAGATGAAGACCGGCGAGGGTAAGACCCTGGTCGCGGTGCTCCCGTCCTACCTCAACGCTCTGAGCGGCGAGGGCGTCCACGTGGTCACCGTGAACGACTACCTCGCCCAGTTCCAGTCCGAGCAGATGGGCCGGATCCACCACTTCCTGGGCCTGGAGGTCGGGGCGATCCTGTCCCAGATGACGCCCGACCAGCGGCGCCGGGCGTACGCCTGCGACGTGACGTATGGCACGAACAATGAGTTCGGCTTCGACTACCTCCGCGACAACATGGCGCTCAGCTTGGACGACTGCGTCCAGCGGGGTCACCACTACGCCATCGTGGACGAGGTCGACTCGATCCTGGTCGACGAGGCACGAAC
>CAZPCM010000046.1:0-21933 GCA_964585085.1 uncultured Propionibacteriaceae bacterium | reverse complement strand
GGTCTGGTCCGCGGTACCGCGCACGATAGCGCCCGCTGGGCAACCGGGAGATCTCCCCGAACATTCGCCTGGGCGGCTTCTTGCTGACCGGCATCGCCGAATCCCCTTGGCAACCCGGCTAGGCGGTGATGGACCGGTCGTACCGAGGCCGCAGCAGCTGGTCAACGTCCTCAGGCCGAACGCGCAGGATACGGCGGCCCGTCATGAAGGCCTGCAACTCGCCAGCAGCGATCCGGCGGCGGAGTGTGTTGCGACTGATCCCGGTTCGCTCGGCGGCCTGGATCAACGATTCAAAGCGTTGGGACGGCATGCGTGCTCCTTTCTCACCTCCTTAAGCCATCGCCCAACGACGATTCGGACAGATCGACCGTCGTATTCGTCGGGCGATCGGTCGGACATGGCGCGCGACCCTCCAAGTGCCCCTGCGGGGCAGCCACTACCCCCTGCGCATGGAGAGCCGACTCGGGCGTGAGGCTGAGGGGCTACCCCACGTTTGCCCCACGTCGTCGCCACACGACGGCCCGAAGGGGGTGAAACCCCTTGTGAGGAGGCTATTGGTCAGCGTGAGCCTAGAGGTTCAAGTCCTCTCTCGGACACTACAAGGAAACCCGTTCTGACTAGGGCTTATGCTGCCCGATGGAACGGGTTTTTCCATGTCGTGCAACATACGTGCAACATAGGTTCCCGGGGACGTGGTCAAACAGGGACGCGTAAGACCACTGCAAGCCACTGGTGGCCGCCGTCTCGGTGATCCCCCAGGAGGCGCGGCCCGACATCGGCAACGAGCCCAGCTGACCGCAGGGACGTGGTGGAGTATGAGCCCGGAGGAGGTGCGTGGAAATGATGCGCTTGAACACCGCCGTCGCGCGCGAGGTCAGTGCCGAACTCAGGCGCCAGGAGATGAAGCCGAAGGTCCTTACGTTCTGGCTCGGCGTCAGCGACAGGAAGGCGTCGGCACTGTGCAAGGGCGAGTCGTTGTGGACCATGGCTGATCTGGAAGCCGTCGCCGAGGGGTTGGGCGTCGATCTCCCCGAGATCGTTGCGCGCTGCGCCGCTCGCCTGAGGCAGGATCAGCCCGCCTGAGCCTCCGCGGTTCACACGCTTCAAGAACAGCTCGCCGCCCAGAGTCTCAGTCTGCCGCGCTTGGCCGAGACCGGCCTCCGGGCGCGACTGCTTAGCCGGCTCCCGCGTCGGGGACGACCGCTTTGCCGTCATTCCTGGATGCTCGGTGCGAGCCGGTTGCTCGCTGGGCGTGGACCCGCCGCCTCGGGACAGCGCGACGAACCGGCTTGCCGTTATGGTGGGTTGCAGGGTGTTCTGCCCGCACACCATCAGCGCGTCAGCAAGTCGGGCGTCGTCTTGGGTGACGTCTTGGCCGAGGGGGGAAGCCTTGGAACTCGAGGAGATCTCCTCTGGTCAGCGGCTGAGCGGTGTCATCCCCGGGGATGCGGTGACGGTGATCGCCACGCAGTGGCACGGGCGGGACGCCGTCGAGCTGACCTTCCGTCCCACGGTGGGGCACCTCGACCAGCGCATCCTGTACCGCGCCGACGAGCCACGACTGGAGATCGCCCGGTCCGCGGGGCGGCCTTTCGACGCGCCGGCGTCCGACTTCAAGCTGGCCGCCGAGGCGCAGCGGATCCGGCTGGCGGGCTTGTTTGACCCGATGCTCGCGGTCGCGACCAGTGACGTGCAGCCGCTCCCCCACCAGATCACCGCCGTGTACGGCGAACTCCTGCCCCGCACACCGCTGCGGTTTCTGCTCGCTGACGACCCGGGCGCAGGCAAGACGATCATGGCCGGCCTCTACATCAAGGAGTTGCTGCTCCGTGACGACGTGAAGCGCTGCCTCATCGTCGCCCCGGGCGGGCTCGTGGAGCAGTGGCAGGACGAGTTGTTCCTCAAGTTCGGGCTGCACTTCCAGATTCTGACCAACGCGATGCTGGACGCGAACATCAACGTGAACGTGTTCGACACCCACCCGCTGTTGATCGCCCGCATGGACCAGCTGTCCCGCAACGAAGACCTCAAGGGCAAGCTCGCCGAGACCGAGTGGGATCTGGTCGTGGTCGATGAGGCGCACCGGATGGCGGCTCACTACTTCTTCGGCAAGCTGGAGAAGACCCGTCGCTTCGAGCTGGGCGAGCTTCTCGGCGCTCTCACCCGCCACCTGCTGTTGATGACTGCGACGCCGCATTCGGGGATCGAGCAGGACTTCCAGCTCTTCCTCACCCTGCTCGACAAGGACCGGTTCGAGGGCCGCTACCGCGCCGGCGTCCACACCGTCGACACCAGCGATGTGATGCGCCGCATGGTGAAGGAGAAGCTGCTCACCTTCGAGGGCAAGCCCCTGTTCCCCCAGCGGATCGCCGAAACGGTTCCCTACGAGCTGACCGCGCTGGAACAGACGCTCTACGAGCAGGTCACTGACTACGTCCGCCAGGGCTTCGACCGCGCGGACCGTCTCGACGGCAAACGCAAGAACACGGTCGGGTTCGCGTTGACGGTGCTGCAGCGCCGGTTGGCGTCCAGCCCCGAGGCGATCCTGCGTTCCCTGGAGCGCCGCACCCAGCGTCTGCAGCGCCGCCGCACCGACCTCGTGAACGGCACCCTTCTGCCGAACACCTTGCGCGAGGACGCCACCACGATCGACCCGAGTGTGTACGACGACGTCGACGAGTACACCGCCGAGGAACTCGAGCAGGTCGAGGAGGAACTGGTCGACTCGGCGACCGCCGCCCAGACGATCGAGGAGTTGGACGCCGAACTGGCCGAACTCGCCGACCTCACCACCCTCGCGCGCCGGGTGCGGGATTCGGGCAATGACCGCAAGTGGAGCGAGCTGAGCACGATCCTGCAGGACGAGGCCCTTCGCGTCGACAGCGCCGGGCACCCTCGCAAGCTGATCGTGTTCACCGAGCACCGCGACACCCTCGACTACCTGCAACCCCGTGTCGGTTCGCTGCTGGGCCGCACGGACGCCGTGGTGTCGATCCACGGGGCGGTGCGGCGTCCGGAGCGGCGGCGGATCACCGAGGAGTTCACCAAGAACCCCGACTGCCAGGTGCTGATCGCGACGGACGCCGCCGGCGAGGGATTGAACCTGCAGGCCGCGAACCTGATGGTCAACTACGACCTGCCGTGGAACCCGAACCGGATCGAGCAGCGGTTCGGCCGCATCCACCGCATCGGGCAGACCGAAGTGTGCCGGCTGTGGAACCTGGTCGCCGACCACACCCGCGAGGGCGAGGTGTTCCTCAAGCTGTTGGGCAAGATCGAGGAACAGCGCCGCGCCTACGGCGGCGAGGTGTTCGACGTGCTCGGCGAGGCGTTCGAGGGCACCCCGTTGCGCACGTTGTTGCTGGACGCCATCCGCTACGGCGAGCAGCCCGAGGTCCGTGCCCGGATGCACCAGGTCATCGACCGCCAGGTCGGCGAGGGCCTCCCCGAACTGTTGAAGGAACGGGCGCTCGCCTCCGAGGTGCTGTCCCAGGCCGACCTGGCCCAACTCCGCCAGGCCATGGACGAAGCTCGGGCCCGCCGGCTGCAGCCGCACTACATCGAACTCGCCTTCAAGGAAGCCTTCACCCGACTGGGGGGCCGGCTGGCCCGCCGCGAGCGCGGCCGCTTCGAAGCCACCAACGTCCCGGCAAGTGTGCGGGCGGCGTCCTCGCAGCCGATCGCGACCCGCTACGAACGGGTCACCTTCGACCTGCCGCACGTGCAGCCGGACGGACTGGTGCACGCCGACCTGCTCGCCCCCGGGCATCCCCTCCACGACGCTGTCCTGGCCGAGACCGCCCACCGGCTCCGGCCCGCGCTGGAGGCCGGCACCGTGCTGGTGTCGGCGGCCGTCACCACCCCGCACCTGCTGGTGGGGGTCGTCGAGGAGGTGGTCGACGGCACGGACACGTCGATCTCGCGGCGGTTCAGCTACGCGTTCGTCGACTCCGACGGCACGGTGACGGACGCCGGCCCCGCCCCCTACCTGGACGCGGTCGCCGCGCCGGCTGGTCCGATCACGGACGCCGCCCGCCGCCTGCCCTGGCTTCCCACCGGCGAGGAGAAGGCGATCAGCTGGCTCATCGAGAACCGGCTACCCGGCTTCCTCGCCGAGGTGCAGCCGCGACGGCAGGCCGAACTGGCCAAGGTGCGCCGCCAGGTCACCGACCGGCTCACCAGCGAACGCGACCGGCTCTACGTCGAGGCCACGGTCGCCGGCGAACAAGAACGCAACGGCCAGAAGCCCAAGGAGTCCGCGGACAGCTTGACTCGCAAGGCCGACGAACTGGACGCCCGCCTCACCCGCCGGTTGCGGTGCCTGTCCCAGCAGGAACAGCTGGCGACCCGGCCACCCCGGATCCTGGGGGCCGCGATCGTGCTGCCCCTCGCGGACGTGGTCGACGACGTTCCTCCGGGCGAGCCGCTGCGGCACGCCGTCGAAACCAGGGTGGTGGAGCGTCGGGGGGTCGATGCCGTGCTTGCCCACGAACGCCGCCTCGGACGCCGCCCCGTCGAGCAGGCCCACAACAACCCGGGCTACGACATCCTGTCGCTCCTGCCGGACGGCTCCACCCTCAGGATCGAGGTCAAGGCCCGCATCGAGGGTGCCGATGACTTCTTCATCAGCCACAACGAAGTCCTGACCGGCAAGAACGCCGCCCCCCGCTACCGCCTCGCCCTCGTCCGAGTCGACCAACGCGGCCCCGAGCACGACCAGGCGCGCTACCTCGCCGACCCGTTCGCCACCACCACCTTCGGCGACTTTGACGCCACCGGCCTGCGCGGCGACTGGAACAAGATGTGGGCCCGCGGAACGGAGCCGTTCTGATGTCCGACGCCCACCCCAGAACTCTTCTCGCCGTGCTGAGTAACCCACCGCTGACCGACGGACGCCGCACGCTCCAGCGCGTCGAACAGGCCGCCGACGTGCTCGGTTTCGACCACGTCGTCGTGGGGAACCTGTTCGCCCTCCCGTCCCACGCGACCGGGGACATCACCGCGCTGGGAGTGAGCCCCGAAGGGTGGACGATCGCCAGGACCCACCTCGCCGATCACCTCGCCGCGTGTGACGGGGCACTGGTGGCGTTCGGGGTCAGCGCGCCCGCCGGTGATGCTCGCGAGCACTTCCGCAATCAGGTGCGCTGGCTGCTCGAGCGGACGGTCGCGGTTGGTCTCCCGACGTGGCAGGTCGGCGACGGGCCCCGCCACCCTTCCCGCTGGCAACGCTGGACCTCCCGGACGCACCCCGACCTGCACTTTCGTGAGGCGCTCCAGCAGAGCCTCGTGAGGATCGACTACGTCCCGGATCAACGTCAGGAGCACGCAACGTCAGAGGGTCCCGCAATGATCGACCCCGCGCTGGTATCCGAGAAGAAAGGCAGCTGAGACAGGTGCAGAAGCGCAAGCTGATTGAAGTGTCCCTCCCGCTGGAGGCGATCAACCGGGAGTCCGCCCGAGAGAAGTCCATCCGGCACGGACACCCCTCGACGCTGCACCTGTGGTGGGCACGCCGCCCGCTCGCCGCCGCCCGCGCCGTGCTGTTCGCCCAACTCGTCGACGACCCTTCCGCCCGGCCTGACGAGTTCCCCACCGAAGAAGCCCAACGCGCCGAACGCGAACGCTTGCACGACCTGATCGAGCGGCTCGTCGTCTGGGAGAACACCCGCGACGAGAAGCTCCTCGCCGAAGCCCACGCCGAGATCCTCAAATCCACCAACGGCAAACCGCCCCCCATCCTCGACCCGTTCGCCGGCGGCGGCACCATCCCCCTCGAAGCGCAGCGCCTGGGACTGGAGGCCCATGCCTCCGACCTGAACCCCGTCGCCGTGCTGATCAACAAGGCCCTCATCGAAATCCCCCCGGAGTTCCGCAACCAACCGCCCGTGTTCCCCGGGCTCGCGGACACGCAGAGCAACTGGCGGGGCGCCGAAGGACTCGCCGCCGACGTGCGCGCCTACGGGCAGTGGATGCGTGACGAAGCTGAGAAGCGAATCGGCCACCTTTACCCGGACGCCGTCCTTGCCGACGGCACCACCGCACCGGTCATCGCCTGGCTCTGGGCCCGCACCGTCACCTGCCCCAACCCCGCCTGCGGCATCGAAATGCCCCTCGTCCGGAGCTGGTGGCTCGGGCGGAAGCCGGGGAAAGAGACCTACATCCAGCCCGTGGTTACCGTGGATCACGCTCAACCCGGCGGCCGCCGTGTACGGTTCGCGATCGGCCATGGCCATACGCCTATGGCCGAGGGCACGGTCAACAGGTCAGGAGCCGTCTGCGTCTCTTGCCAAGGCGCAGTTCCCCTTTCGTACGTCAGGAACGAGGGCCGTGCTGGCCGTCTGGGGACTGTCTTGATGGCCTTGGTTGTCGAGGGTCCTGGCCAGCGCCATTACCTACCTCCAACGGAACTCCAGATCGACAGAAGCAGAGCGGGAACCCGGCCAAGCGGTCTGGATGCGGAGCTGCCCGCACAAGCCCTTGGCTTTCGCGTGCAGGGCTACGGGTTCAGGTACTGGCGAGATCTCTTTACCCACCGCCAGTTGATTACTCTTGACGCCCTGGCTGCCTTGGTGCAAGTAACACGCCAGCAGGCACTGCAGAACGGCGCCGCCAGTCACTACGCGGATGCCATTGCCACCTACCTAGGAATGGCGATCAGTCGGATGACTGACTACCAGTCCTCTCTGGCAGTCTGGTCCAGTCACCCCAAGAACGAGGTTATTGTCCACGTATTCGGCAGGCAGGCCCTACCCATGACTTGGGATTTCGCCGAGGGTAATCCTTTTGGCGAGTCGTCCGGGTCTTTGTCGATCATGCTCCGAGCGATGTCCGAGGTGATCTGCTCTTTGGGATCAGGGCGTCAGGGACGAGTGAATCAAGCCGACGCCGCGACACGTTCTTCGAGCGGCTTCGTTCTCTCAACTGACCCACCCTATTACGACAATATCGCATACGCCGACCTATCCGACTACTTCTATGTTTGGCTGAGGCATGCCCTGCGAGAGGTCCACCCGGGACTGTTCGCGACCCTTCTCACCCCGAAGGCGCACGAACTAGTAGCCGACCCTTTCCGACATTCAAGCCCTGGGGAGGCGCGCATATTCTTCGAAGGTGGGTTCAGAAACGTGTTCGCCAGCATGCGGTCGAGCGCAACGACCGAGTATCCAGCCACGGTCTACTATGCATTCAAGCAGCAAGAGGGGAGCAGTGATTCCGGTCAGGCATCGACCGGGTGGGAGGCCATCCTAGAAGGAATGCTTGCCGCTGGCTGGGAAATTACCTCCACATGGCCCATGCGGACCGAACTTGGCGGTCGGCTGCGCAGTACCGGATCGAACGCATTGGCCTCGTCGATTGTGTTGTCGATCAGACCGCGCCCGGAAGGGGCTCAAACGACTGACCGTCGCGAGTTCGTCGCGGCTTTGGAGTCGGAGCTTCCAATTGCACTGCGTCAGCTGGAGCAGGGTCAGGTCGCTCCGGTGGATTTGCCTCAGGCGGCGATTGGGCCTGGAATGGCGGTGTTCAGCCGCTACGACGGCGTCCTCGAACCGGATGGCTCGAAGATGACGGTCCGGTCGGCGCTGGCGCGGATCAACGAGATCCTGGACCAGGTGTTGAACGAGCAGGAGGGCGATTTCGACGCGACCACCCGGTTCGCGCTCGCCTGGTACCGCCAGCACGGGTATGCGGTGGGCACGTTCGGGGATGCGGACAACCTCGCCCGGGCGCGCAACACCAGCGTCGACCTGCTTGGCCGCGATGGCATCCTGACGAGCCGCGCCGGCAACGTCCAGCTGATTCGGTCGAGCGAGCTGCCTTGGGACTACGACGTAACCACCGACCGGCACACCAGCGTGTGGGAGGCCTTGCATCACCTGATCAAGGTGCTGGAGCGCGACGGGATCGCGCCCGCCGGCGAGTTCCTGCAGGCTGCGCTCGCGCGTCCGGACGGGGCGGTTGATGCCGACCTGGTGAAAGAACTGGCCCACTTGCTGTTCCGGGTAGCCGAGGGCAACGGCGCCACCAAGGACGCGCTGAGCTTCAACGCCCTGGTGACGAGTTGGCCCGACATCCTGGACGTGGCCCGGGCCGAGAAGTCTCTCACTGTCGCCTCGCAAGCGACGTTCGACTTCGACGAGGAAGGTGCCTGAGCATGGGCTTTCTGACCCCCATGTACGAGCTCGGCGAGTACGTGAAGTGGACTCGCTCGGGGGACATCCAACTCCCTGACTTCCAGCGCGGCTACAAGTGGGAGGACGAGCGGATCCGGCAGTTGCTGGTGACGGTCCTGCGGGGGCACCCCATGGGGGCGGTCATGTTGCTCAAGACCGGCAACGCGCGGGTCAGGTTCAAGCCGCGGGCTCTGGATGGGGTTGCGCTTTCGTCCGGGACCGAGGCGAAGTACCTGCTCTTGGACGGACAACAACGTCTGACGTCGCTCACCCAGGCGCTCAGCGGTCCCGGCGTCGTCTCCACCAAGGACGACCGCGGCAAGCTGCTGGAACGGCGCTACTTCGTGCACATGGAAACGGCGCTGAGTGAACCTGGGCGGGTCGATGAGGCGGTGATCTCGATTCCCGGCGACGGCGTCCGTCGCACCAACTTCGGCAAGGACGTGGACCTCGATCTGAGCACGCCGGAAGCGCAGCGCACCCAGGGCTACTTCCCCCTCAGCTTGCTGTACGGCGACTACATGACGTGGGTGTTCGAGCTCGACGATCACGCCCTGGGGAAGGCCTTCCACAAGCGGTTCATCCAGCCGGCGGCCACCTACGACATCCCGGCGATCGTCCTCGACGAGGACACCGACAAGGCGGCGGTCGCCACCGTGTTCGAGAAGGTCAACATCGGTGGCCTTCCCCTCAACGTGTTCGAGCTCTTGACTGCCACGTTCGCCGGCGACGCGGCTTACTACGCGAGAACCGGGCAGGACTTCCGCTTGAACGACGACTGGCGCGAGACCCAGGCCTCCTGGGCGTCCCACCCGGTGCTGGCGACCGTTGGGAACACCGACTTCCTGCAGGCGGTCACCATGCTGGCCACGCGAAAGCGTCACCTCGCCTCAGGCGCCGATCGTGCCCCGGCGATCTCCGCCAAACGTGAGGATGTCCTGAAGCTGGAGCTCGAGGACTACCTGGAGTGGCGGATGCCGTTGCGGGAAGCGTTCGTGTGGGCGTCCACGCTGCTCGCGGACTGGCACATCTTCGCGGCGCGTGACGTTCCCTATGCGTCCCAGCTCGTTCCCTTGGCTGCGATCAGGGTGGTCTTGGGCAAGGACGCTGACCTGATCGGCGTCCGGGAACGCATCGCCCGCTGGTACTGGTGCGGCGTCCTCGGGGAGCTGTACGGCGCAGCGACGGAGAGCCGCTTCGCCCGCGACATCGAACAGGTTCCCGACTGGGCGCGCGACGAGACTGCCCCAACCCCGCGCACCGTGGGCGACGCGAGCTTCGTCGAATCCCGGCTGTTGTCGCTGCGCACCAGGAACGCGGCCGCGTACAAGGGGATCGCTGCTCTGATCCTGTCGCGCGGGGCTCGGGACTGGATGGAGGACAAGGCGTTCGACAAGGTGCAGTACATCGACTTGGCGGTCGACATCCACCACGTCTTCCCGCAGAAGTGGTGCAACGAGAACGGGATCGACGAGCAACGCCGGGAGAGCATCGTCAACAAGACGACCATCTCGGCCCGCACCAACCGGGTGATTGGCGGCGTGGCACCGTCGTCGTACCTGGCCACTATCGAGTCACGCGCCCAGATCGGGGCTCCAGCCCTCGACGGGTTGCTCGCCACGCACCTCATCCCGGCGGCACTTCTGAGAGCGGACGACTTCGACTCGTACTTCCGGCAGCGGCGCGCCGCTTTGTGTGGACTGGTCGAGGCGGCCATCGGCAAGGCAGTCCAGCGTGACGTGGACGACGGTTCTGCGGCCGAGGACTCGGCCGCTTTTGAACCGGAGTCTTTGCTCGACCATGAGGCAGAGGGGGAGAACTGACATGGCGACCAGCAATCGTGACCGGATCGACCGGATGTTCCAGGTGATGGCACCGGCGTTGGACGACTACATCGCCACTGTCATCGGCCAGGGAGACCAGGCGCTTGGCGCGGTGTGGACCAAGCTCGTGGAAGCCAAAGAGGCGAAGAAGGGCATCACCGGCAAGACCTACGATCCGCTGGACCCTCAGGTGCAGTTCCGGATGCTCACCGAAGGCAACATCACGGCGGGCTTCAAGTCCGGGTGGTATCCGTTCAACGAAACCCTCGGCAGGGCCGGCGAAGCCTTCGCCAGCGAACTCAAAGGCACCCGGGACTCTTGGGCTCACGCCGGCACCTTCAGTGACGACGACGCCTACCGTGCGCTCGACACGGGCGAGAGACTACTCAGGCTCGTCGGGGGCTCCGCCGCTGCTGACCAAGTGCGCGCGATCCGGCTGAACTTGCGTCGGGTGACCGCAGACAAGGCCGACAAGCAGGTGCTGAAGGCGGCGGTCGACAACCCGGAAGCTGCCGGGTTGCGGCCATGGCGGGAGGTGCTGCCGCCGCACGAGGACGTCGCGACCGGCAACTTCCACGCCTCCGAGTTCGCCGCCGACCTCTACAAAGTGGCCACCGGCGGCGAGGAGGACTCCGACTACGCCAACCCTGTCGAGTTCTTCAAACGCACCTACCTGACCGAGGGCCTGCGCGACCTGATCGGCCGTGCGGTGCGCCGGCTGGCTGGGGACGACAACGCGACCCCGGTGGTGAACCTGCAGACCAACTTCGGTGGTGGCAAGACCCACTCGATGCTGGCCCTGTGGCACGTGGCGGCGGGGCGTCCGTTGGGCGACTTCCCCCAGGACACCCAGGAACTGCTGCTGGCCAGCGGCTATGCCGGCGCTCCGGTGAACCGGGTCGCGCTGGTCGGTAACCACCTCAGCCCCTCCGGGATCACCAAGCCGGACGGCACCACGGTGAACACCCTGTGGGGGGAGTTGGCGTGGCAGTTGGGCCGCACGGACGCGTACGCGATCGTCGCCCAGTCCGACCATGATCGGACGCCTCCCGGCCAGGCGCTGCACCAGTTGCTGGCCGCCTACGCGCCGGCGGTGATCCTGATCGACGAGTGGGTCGCCTACGCCCGCTCCCTGGTCGGCCGCGACGACCTGGCCGGGGGAACGTTCGACGACCAGTTCACCTTCGCCCAAGCCCTGACCGAGGCGGCGAAGGGCACCAGCGGCGTCCTGCTGGCGATCTCGATCCCCGCCTCCGAGACCGGCGACACCGCCCTGATCGCGGTCGGCAGCGCCGAGGAGGTCGGTGGCGCCAACGGGCTCGCCGCGCTCAAGCGGCTTCAGAACGTGGTCCGCCGGGTGGCGGACCAGTGGCGGCCGGCGTCCGCGAACGAGGCGTACCACATCGTCAAGCAGCGGCTGTTCACCCAGCCGGACGCCGCGGCGCTCGCGGCGATCAACGCGACCGCCCGGGGGTTCGTGGACCTGTACCGCAAGTACCCCGGCGACTTCCCGCGCGAAGCCCGCGAGGTCGCCTACGAGGACCGGATCAAGCAGACCTACCCGATCCACCCGGAGTTGTTCGACACCCTGTACGAGCAGTGGAGTTCGTTGGAACGCTTCCAGCGCACCCGCGGCGTTCTGCGGCTGATGTCGACGGTCATCCACGCCCTGTGGGTGGGTGAGGATGCCTCGCCGTTGATCATGCCGGGCTCGATCCCGCTGGCCACTGCGAACGTGAACAGTGAACTCACCCAATACCTGCAGGACTCGTGGAAGGCGATCATCGACGCCGACGTCGACGGCCCGAACTCCGAACCCGTCCGGATCGACAAGGCCAAACCCGTCCTCGGGCAGCGGGCGCTGACCAAACGGCTGGCCCGTACCGTGTTCTTCGGGGCCGCGCCGACGATCGCACCGGGGGCATCCAGCAAGGGCGTCGGCACCCAGCGTGTGTTCCTGGGCACCGCCGTGCCCGGGGACGTGCCGGGGAACTTCCACTCCGCGCTCACCCAACTGCAGGACCGGGCCACCTACTTCTACTCGGGGTCGGGCAAGTACTGGTATGACCTGCAGGCCAACATCACGCGCACCGCCAAGGACCAGGCCGAACGGCTGCATCCCGAGGACGTGTGGGCCGAGGTGATCCGGCGTTTGCAGGGGCAGGCGCGGACGCGGGGTCAGTTCGCCGGTGTCCACATCGCGCCGGACACCAATGCCGACATCCCCGACCAGGAGGAAGCGCGGCTGGTGATCCTGCCCCCGAAGGTGGCCCACAAGCGCGGCACCGAGTCGCCGGCGAAGGCGTTCGCGCACGCCGCCACCGAACGCCGGGGCACTGCGAACCGCACCCACCGCAACACGCTGGTGTTCTTGGCTGCGGACGAGGCCCGCCTTGAGGAGTTGGACGCCGCCACCCGCGATTACTTGGGGTGGAGCCACGTCCTCGACAGCGAAGCCGACCTCGACCTCACGGCGAACCAGAAGAACCAGGCCGCTCAACGCAAGGCCCAGGCGGATCAGACGGTGGCGTCCCGGCTGCTGCAGACGTTCACGTGGGCCTTGGTGCCGGCGCAGCCGGACCCGGGAGCGCCATTCACGCTGCGGGAGGTGAAGGTCGAAGGACAGTCGGACTCGCTCGCCGAGCGGGTGTCGAAGCGGCTCGGCAGTGACGGTGACCTGTCCACGCGGCAGGCGGCCGCCACGATCCGGTTGGCGCTGAACAAGGTGCCGCAGATCTGGAAGGACGGCCACGTCACCCTCGGCGCACTGTGGGGCCTGTACACCCAGTACCCCTACATGCCGCGCCTGCGGGACCGCAGCGTGCTCGAGGCGGGGCTCTTCGACCTGCCCTTGCACTGGGCCTATGACGCGTTCGCCCTGGCTGCCGGGTACGACGAAGGCACCGGCCGCTACGTCGGCTTGTGGACACCAGCCGACAACGCCTCCCCACCCGTGGCCACCGACGCGCTGCTGCTGGTGCGGCCCGATGTCGCGGCGAAGCAGATCGCCGACACGGCTCCACCGATGCCGCGCGTGAGAGACGCTGATGACGAGCCGAGTCCGGTCGGCGTTGAGCAGGTCGAATCCGCCCCGACGACCGGGAAGCGGGTCGTCGACTTCGTCTACCCCAAGGCAAAGACCCGCTTCTTCGGGGCCAAGACTCTCAACCCGGACAAGATCGCGCTCGACTTCAAGAACATCGCCGAAGAGTTGCTCGCCCACCTGAGGGCTGGCGACGCCAGCGTGGTCGTGCGTATCGAGATCGAAGCCACCGCCTCCGGCGGGTTCGACGAAGCCAAGATCCGCACCGTGTCGGAGAACGCCAAGACCCTGAAGTTCGACCAGGCCGGATTCGAGGAGAACTAGAACTGCATCACAGCATCGTCAGCTTCGCGGTGCGCTCGGCTCCCGGCGCGCCATCTACCGTGTAGCCCAAGTCCCTGAGTACCCGCACCGCTTCCTCGGGCGCATCACGGACGGCGGCCGCCACCTGCGTCCGTCGCCACTCTGCGCGTGCTTCGTCGCGTGCAGCGCTCCATCCGTCACCCGTCCCGAGCCCGAACTCCTCTTGGAGCACGTCCAGGATGTCCTCCAAGCAGGGTCTGAACCGCGGACCGCCAAGTGGGAAGTGGAACTCGCTGACCGATGGCGTCCTGTTGAGTCCTCTCCCGTTGCGGACCCTTGCCCGCTTGCTGTTAGGGCCAGCCCACCCCAGCAGATGAGTGAAGGAGTCACGATGAGCGTGCACCTGCAGGTGCGCACATGGAACCCGTCCGATGGGCTTGCGATCGAACTCGTACCGGAAGAGAGGCTCCTTGTTGGTGACACAGAGGGGGTAGACGGCGACGACCGAGTTCTCTACAGCGAGGTAGCGCTCAAGAGAGTCCCACGAGCAGTTGTACTCAACCACCAGGCTGAGAAGGGTCTCGGTCCCGTCCTGCAGGGGAATCCCATACCTGGCCCCACCAGTGGCATGGCCGTGGCGGATGGTCGCCCGGTTGTCGACAGTCGTGGCGACGAAGGGGCACTCAGTCCCAGTGAACTCGCCGACGGTTCTGGAGACGCGCCGAGCGAACTCATCGGCCCGGACGCGGAGATCCTCTTCGGGGGTCACTCTCCCAACAACCAGGTGAGATCCTCGATCCGGCGCCAGGTGACCGTCTGGTCCGCTGTCAGAAGGTAGCTGTCGGCTCGGTCGCGCAGTTCATCGAGCGTCATGTTGAGGTCATGCAGGAGTTCTTCGCGCTGCCGCGAGGCGGCTTCACGGGACAGTGTTTCGACGGTGGCAGTACCCATTTTCTCTGTACCTCCTTCTCCACTGGCCAAGCTACGGGGATCGACAGACACTTTCAGTGTGCCGGATCCGGAACCGGTTGTCAGTGATCGGCCACGTACAAGGATGCCTCTCTTCGCGCGGCGGCGACACGGACACTGGCGGCGAGCTCGCGTTCCCACGCGCCTCGGCAGTAGGGAATCAGGTAGCTGAGGGCGAGGAACGTGGCGATCACGATCGGCGACGGCCAGCGTCCCGCTTGGGCTTCGAGGATGACGGCGATGGTGCCGACGACGATCCGGGTGCGCCAGGCGAACTGGACGAGCGGGATCCAGGCGAGGCGGCGTCCGATCGCCTGGGCGAGGCCGCGGATGACGTCCCAAGGGATGGTCCAGAACGTCCAGAGCAGGTCGAAGCGGGTGTGGCCGTGGCGGAGGCGTCCGATGCCTTCGCTGATGAGGGCGGCGACCGCCTGGGCGGTGATGTCGTTCGCGCGGTAGGCGTCCACGATGTCGCGGCACAGGAGGACGTGGCGGCGTCCGGCGGTGGCGACATGCTCACCGTGGGTGACGATGCGGAGGCGGACGCCGTCGGCGTCGAGGTGGTCGGTCGCGATTCGCCAGGCGACGGTCAGTCGTGGCGCTTCGGAGGGGGCGACGCTTCGGGCTCGGTACAGGACCCGGACGGCGGCGTCCTCGCCGAGGCCGGTTGCCAGCAGAGCGCCGATGGTGACGCCGGCGATCAGGAGCGCGAGCCCGGCGGCTGGTGGGAGGGCGGCGATGATCACGAGCCAGAGCAGGCTGCTGATGAGCACGTCAGGGATCACGACGGTGGCCTTGAGCAGGAGTCCGTTCGAGGCGGGTCGGGGTCCGCGTGCGCCGATCGGATCGTTCATCAGCCTCACCCCCGCTCGTCGAACAGTGAGGGGTGGTCGTCGCTGGTGCGGTAGCCCTGCTCGGCGATCGCCGCCTGCGCCGCTTCGAGGAGTCCGCCGAGCTCGGTCGCCTGGCGGAGTGCCTGGTTCAGGAGCAGGACGGCTTCGGTGACCGACTCCCCCGGTTCGCGGCGATGGTCGTACACGCCGAGGACGTGCAGGGACTCCTCGAGTCCGCGGGCTAGCTGGGCGCAGGCTTGCGGCAGCAGGTGGCCGATGCCCTTGAGCTCGCCGAGAACGCGGTAAAGGGTCGGCGCGGGGATGGGGCCGTGGCCGGTGAGGTGGTTGATCGCCCGGAGCGACTCGTGGGCGAGTTCGGGCCAACCGGCCACGTACTCACCCTCCTCGGTGAACCCGACCAGGGCACGTCCACCGTAGAGCAGGTTCTCGACGTTGGCGACGACGGTCACGACCGACCCCCGTCGACGGCGAGATCGGCGAGGCGGGTGGCCTCCTTGAGGGTGGTCTCGCCGTCGATCCAGGAAACGACGTCGGCGAGTGCGAGACCATCGGCGAGCATCGCCTTGATCGCGGCGCCGGCCTGGCGTTCGAGGGCGTCCCGCTCGCGCAGCGCGACGATCAGGGTGAGGGTGGCGGCGTCCAGTCGCTTGTCCCGTTCGGCTGTCTGAGCTCGGCGTTTCGCCTGGGCGGCGACAGCTGCCTGCCGGGCGGCGCGGCGGATCGACTGGGCGCTGGTCTTGGTGTCCGTCACGGTGGGTCCGCTCCGTTCTGGGTCGATGAGTCCTCTCACCCTCCAGAAGTGACCGAAGGCCCTTTCCACGGACACCGAACCCGACCTCAACGTCACTGCGTCCTCGCACGATGCGAGGCAACCGCGGGTGATCGGCGTGGTTGACGCGGTGGAGTCAGGATGCCGCTCCCCCGGCCTCGGCTGTTGGGGAGGCCGGGGTGAGCAGACTGCCGTCGATCAGCTGCAAGCCGGCCTCGCCGGGGCCGTCCGACATGGCGACCTTGCCCCACCACTTGCCGTCAGCGCCGCGCACCCAGGCGACCAGCAGTCCGGCTTGGCGTCCGGACGCCGTCTTCACCCACACGTGCCGGGCAGGATCCACGGGACGTTCGACCGGCGCGGCGTTCATAGCCGCCAGGCGTTCGCCGAGCGTCCCGAGCTCGGGGCGGGTCCTGGACGACACATGGCACAAGGTAAGCACCGGCTCCGACATTCGTGTCGCCGGACGACGAAGCGACGGTCACTCTCCGCGATCTGGCTCAATGACGGACCCAGCCCAACCGAGGAGGACCCTGCTCCCTTCCCCGGTGTCGACGGACGCAGGTGAACCCGGGACCGGGGTGGCTCAATCGACCTTGCGCTGGACACGAGGGTTCAGTGTCGGCGCGGCTCCGCTCAGGACTGTGCTGGCGGTTGACCTTTGGCGCGCGGGAATGTCTCGTGGAGTTGCCATTGCAGCGCTGCGATCCGGTCGGCGTCCAGGGGGCCTGGTTGGACGAGCATCTTGGTGAGCTTCTTGGGCCACACGACGGCGACGTCGCGGACCATGAAGTCGCCACCGAGGATCGGCCAGTCCGCCTGGACGAAGCAGAGCACTCCACGGACGGGCACGTCGGGGTGATCGGCCAGTGCGGACCGGACGAGCCCGAGTTGCTTGTGCAGGCCGTCGACGAGTCGGGTCTTGTCGCTGCCCCCGACGTAGAGCAGCTCGGTGCGGGGCCGAAAGATGCCGCCCTCGACGCGCAGTTCGGGGCGACGGTTGAGGTAGCGCTTGGCGTCGATGACGAACACGCCGGCCGAACAGATGACGAGGTGGTCGATGTTCGCGGTGGTGCGGGGGATGCGGCGATCGTGCAGCACCCGCAGGGTGGATCCGGCGATCGGGGCGAGGGTCTCACCGAGCGCGTTCTCGCCGTCGGCGCCGGAGGACCAGGCGCGCGTCGTTTGCGGGTCGTCGAACACGGCCAGGAGAACCTTGCCGATCTTCGGGTGGGCGGTCTGGACGCGCTCGCGTCGGGCGTCGTGGCGACGCTGGAACTCGTAGGCGGCTGAACCGCCCGGGATCCCGTCGACCCATTCCAACTCAGGTGGCGCATCCGGCAGCGTGGGCGGCTGGGCGGTTGGCAGGTTGGGCGTCGCGGGTGACGCCGGCGTCTTGTGCGCCAGGGCGACTTCCGTGTCTGCTGCCTTGGCAGGTCGTTACGGGAGTGTGCTCCTCCCGATGCGTGCTGGCGTCGCCCCCGAGGGCAGGGTCGGAGGGGTCGTCGCCGGCCCGCCACGCTGCCACCGCCTCGACGAGTGCGGGCTCGAGGTCGGGGGTAGCAGGGTGGGCCTCGTCGGTGGTCAGGTCCCACCAACCGATGTCGCTGCCCTGGTTGTCACGGACGTAGAGCCGATCCTTGCCGTAGCGCCGCCACCGAGTCACCTGCATGGCAGGAGCGTATCGACGGCTGCGATCCTCCCCTGACTGCCGGACCCTGCGAAGCATGCACACACGGCGATCGGTGCGATAAGATCGCCTTATGAGTCTGGTTGTCGAGTACCAGCAGGCGCGCCGCGAGGAGGACGTCGCCAGGCTTCGTCGCGTGTTGGCGCTGCGCGCACTGGTGGCGACCGGTTCGAGCCAGCGTGAGATCGCGGAGGCCCTCGGCGTCAGCCAGCCGGCCGTCAGCCAACAGTTGAAGGCGGCCCGCGCCGTCACCGAGGTCCACCCCGAGACTCTCCTCGCGGCCGCCGCCCCGATCCTGGTGGACGTGGCCCACTCAAAGGGGTTCGACCGGCTGGCCGCCTTCGGGTCGGTCGCCCGACGTGAGGCTCGAGTGGATTCCGACATCGACCTGCTGGTGGACGCGCCGGCCACTGCCGGCATCAAGGAACTAGTGGAGCTCCGTCGGATCTTCGAGGAGATCCTCGGTCGCCCCGTGGATCTGGTCACGTACGGAGGCCTCAAACCCACGATCGACGCCGACATCCGTGCCGAAGCGGTGCTGCTGTGATGGACCGGAAGGTGGCCAAGGAGTTCCTCCACCTCCGCGAGTGGCTCGACCGGGCCGGCGAGATCGTCAGCCGTGGCGAGGACGCGTACGCCGCCGACGGTCTGCTCCAGGAGGCTGGCGATTCGCTGATGATGAAGCTGGGCGAAGCGGCCGGACGGCTGGCCCGCGCCAACGTCGAGCCGCCACCCGGGGTGGCGTGGGCTGATGCGATCGCCAACCGCAACTGGCTGATCCACCAGTACGACGAGATCGACCGGCGCTTGACCTGGGTGACTCTGTCCCGCGACTTGGCCGCCTGGCGGGTCGCGCTCACCGGCGCGTTCGCCGAGGCGGAGGCTTCGCTGCCTCGGTAGGCGGATACGCCGACGTCGTGGCTGCGGGGCGAGGCCGTCCTCGAGGGCACGCCCGAAGACGATGCGGGCCGAGCATGTCGCCACCGAACCGGCGGCCATCTCGACGCACACTCAGCGACCTGTCCGTCGCACCCTCCAGAGCAATCCTCGCTGGCGTCCGACCGAACCAACATCCCGTGAGCGCGGCAGCAGTCGCCGGGCCTGACCCTGGCACCGCGGCCCCCGCGAATGTCCCTGCCCAATGTCCCGACGTCCTCATGCCGAACACACCTGGTGCACTCAGGTAAGTCGTCGGCACGAAGGTGTCCGTGGAAGGGCTCATCTCTCACTTCTGGAGGGTGTGATGAGCTTGCACAAGATCACCGCCGGATCGGGGTATGACTACCTGACCCGGCAGGTCGCTGTGCAGGACTCCACCGAGAAGGGCCACCTCGGGCTGGCGTCCTACTACACCCAGCGCGGCGAATCGCCGGGGGTGTGGCTGGGCTCCGGGATGGCCGGCATCGACGGCCTGAACGCCGGCGACACCGTGACCGCCGAGCAGATGCAGAACCTGTTCGGCGCTGGCATGCACCCCCTCGCGCAGCAACGGATGGACGCCCTCCACGGGCCCGGGCTCACCGAAGCCGACTACCGCGAGGTCTCCCGGCTGGGGACGCCGTTCAAGATCTTCTCCCCCGACGTGTCCCCGTTCCGCCTCGAGGTCGCCAAACGCCTCGCCGCCTTGAACCTGCTCGAAGGTGCCCCCAGCCGCACCGCGGTCGCCGCCGACGAGCGGGCACGCATCCGGACCGAGGTGGGCCGGGAGTTCTTCCGCGCCGAGTTCGGCCGCGAACCGGCGGACGCCCGCGAACTGTCCGGCCTGATCGCGAAGCTCTCGCGGCCGCAGACGACCGCGATCGCGGGGTTCGACCTGACGTTCTCCCCCGTCAAGAGCGTGTCGACCTTGTGGGCGCTGGCCGACCCGCAGACCGCGGCGACCATCGAACGTTGCCACCAGGCGGCGCTCGCGGACGCGCTCCGCTTCGTCGAGACCCATGCGCTGTTCACGCGGACCGGCGCCAAGGGCGTCCGGCAGGTCAACGTCCGCGGGCTGGTCGCGGCGGCGTTCACCCACCGCGACTCCCGCGCCGGCGACCCCGACCTGCACACCCACGTCGCCGTCGCGAACAAAGTCCAGACCCTCGACGGCCGCTGGCTCTCCATTGACGGCCGCGTCCTGTTCAAAGCCAAAGTCACCGCGTCGGAGACCTACAACACATCCCTCGAACGACACCTCGCGGACGCCCTCGGCGTCCGCTTCATCGACCGCACCACGTCGGCCGGACGGCGCCCCGTCCGTGAGATCGACGGCGTTGACCCCGCCCTGAACGCCCGGTGGTCGGCCCGCCGGCGCAGCATCGAGGCCCGCCGCGACGAACTCGCGGTGGAGTTCCAAGCCGCGCATGGACGGCCGCCGACCCCGATCGAGACCCTCGCCCTGGCCCAGCAGGCCAACCTCGACACCCGCGACGCCAAGCACGAACCCCGCACGTTGGCTGAGCAACGCGCTGCCTGGCGGGACCAAGCCGAAGGCGTGTTGGGTGGTCCGGACGGGATCCGCCGGATGATCCACACCGCCCTCCACCCCGGACGAACCGTGGCGCCGGTGCTCGACGAGGCGTGGTTCACGAGCACAGCAGCGAGCATCGTCGCCACGGTCGAGGGCTCCCGGGCGACGTGGCAGACCTGGCATGTGCGCGCCGAAGCCCAACGGCGCGCCCGCGCCGCCGCCATCCCCACCAGTGAGCTGCACGCGGCGGTGGAGCAGCTCGTCACCACCGCGCTGGGCGACCATTCACTGCCGCTGGCGGTCTCCGCCGACGGGATCACCGAACCGGCGACGCTTCAGCGGGTGGACGGCCAGTCGGTCTACACCGTGGCCGGTGCCGAGTTGTTCACGTCACCGAGGATCCTCGCCGCCGAACAACGGCTCGTGGAAGCGGCCGGACGTAGCGACGGCAGGGTGGTCGACCCGGCCACCGTCGACCTCGCGCTACTCGAGACCGCCGCCAACGGGGTGGAGTTGAACGCCGGCCAGGTCGCCCTGGTGCGGGCGATGGCCTGCTCCGGGGCTCGGGTCCAGGTGGCGATCGCGCCCGCCGGATCTGGGAAGACGACCGCGATGCGCTCGCTGGCACGGGCGTGGTCGGACGCCGGCGGCACCGTCATCGGCCTCGCCCCCTCCGCCGCCGCAGCCGCCGCCCTCGGGGACCAGATCGACACCCACACCGACACGTTGGCCAAGCTCACCTGGTCGATCCACCACGGCGAGATGCCCGACTGGGCCGCCCAGATCGGCCCCAACACGCTGGTCGTGATCGACGAGGCCGGCATGGCCGACACCCTCAGCCTCGACGCAGCCGTCGGTCACATCCTCGAACGTGGCGCGAGCGTCCGGCTGATCGGCGACGACCAGCAGTTGGCGGCGATCGGCGCGGGCGGCGTCCTGCGCGACATCGCCACCCGCCACGGCGCCGCCCGGTTGAACGAACTCGTCCGCTTCGCCGACCCGGCCGAAGGCGGCGCGTCCCTCGCCCTGCGCGACGGGAACACCGAAGCGCTCGGCTTCTACCTCGACCACCAACGGGTCCACGTCGGCGACCTGGCCACCATCACCGACAACGTGTTCGACGCCTGGCAAACCGACCAAGCCGCCGGCCTGGACACGATCATGCTCGCCCCACCCGCGACCTCGTCGCCGAACTCAACACCCGCGCCCGCACCCACCGCCTCCACGACGCCCTGCCCAGCCCAGAGGTCGAGCTCGCCGACGGGCTTTCGGCCTCCGTTGGGGACGTGATCATCACCCGCACCAACGACCGCCGCCTCCGCGTCACAGCGACCGACTGGGTGAAGAATGGCGACCGCTGGACCATCACCGGACTGACCGGCGACGGCGGCATCCGCGCCCTCCACGTGCGCAGCCACCGCTCGGTGATCCTTCCTGCCGACTACGTCGCCACATCGGTGGAACTCGGGTACGCCTCCACCGTGCACACTGCTCAGGGCGTGTCGGTGGACACTATGCACGGCCTGGCGACCGGCGCCGAAGGCCGCCAGCAGCTGTACACGATGCTCACTCGAGGCCGGCACGCCAACCACGTCTACCTCCAGGTCGTCGGTGACGGCGACCCCCACAGCGTCATCCGCCCCGAGACGATCCACCCGCAGACCGCCACTGACGTGCTCGAACAGATCCTCGCCAGGGATACCGCGCCCACCTCCGCGACCAGCCTGCAGCAGCAGCTCGCTGACCCGCGGATTCGGCTCGGGGAGGCGGTCGCCCGCTACACCGACGCCCTGACGGCGGCCGCCGAAGACCTCGCCGGCGACCTCGCCGTCCGCGCCCTCGAACGCCAAGTCGACCAC
>CAZPCM010000045.1:0-22104 GCA_964585085.1 uncultured Propionibacteriaceae bacterium | reverse complement strand
TGACGAAGCCCCCACCCGATTGCGATGGCTGAGCCTGACGAAGCCCCCACCCGATTGCGATGGCTGAGCCTGACGAAGCCCCCACCCGATTGCGATGGCTGAGCCTGACGAAGCCCCCACCCGATTGCGATGGCTGAGCCTGACGAAGCCGCACCCGTTGGTGGCCAGGCGACCCCCTTCATCGGGCCCGTGTGTCGTCGAGCGCCTATGGTGACTCCATGCCGTCCACACTCGTCACCCTGGTCATCTTCGGAGCCTCCGGCGACCTCACTCGCCGACTGCTCCTGCCGGGGCTGGGAACCCTGCTCAAAGCCGACCCGAAGTGGGAGGTCACCCTGATCGGCACCTCGCGCGGCGGTCTGACCGACCAGGCGTGGGCGGAGATCGTCGCCGAGGCGCTCGCCGAGGGTGGCTGCTCACCCCAGGGCGCCGCCACGCTGGCCACCCGGGCCCGCGCGGTCACCCTCGACACCGGTGACCCCGAGCAATTGCGCGCCTTCCTGGCCACCCTGAGCGGTCCGATCGTGCTGTACTTCGCACTGCCGCCGGCGGCGACCATGAAGGCCTGCGAAGCCCTGAGTCGGATCGAGCTGCCTGCGGACCTGCGCCTGGGGATCGAGAAGCCGTTCGGTACGGACCTGGTCGGCGCGCGCCGGTTCAACGACCTACTCAAGGCCGTGGCCCCGGAGGACCGGATCTTCCGGGTCGACCACTACCTGGGGAAGGCGACGGTCCTCAACCTGTTGGGCCTGCGGTTCGCGAACCGGATCTTCGAGCCCGTCTGGAACGCGCAGAACATCGAGCGGGTCGAGATCGTCGCCGACGAGAAGATCGCCCTCGAAGGCCGGGCCGACTACTACGACAAGGCAGGCGCGCTGAAGGACATGATCCAGAGCCACCTGCTGCTGGTCATGGCGATGTTCGCGATGGAGGAGCCTGCCCGCATCGACGCGGTCGAACTGCGCGACCTGATGGCCCACACGCTGCGCTCGACCCGGCTGTGGTGCAACGACCCGGTGGCGGCGTCCCGGCGGGCCCGCTACGTGGCCGGGTTCGCGGACGGGCGGGCGGTTCCGTCCTACGTCGACGAGGACGGCGTGGATCCGGCGGCCGAGACCGAAACCCTGGCCGAGGTGACCGTCGAGATCAACAACTCCCGCTGGGCGGGCGTGCCGATCCGGCTGCGCAGCGGGAAGGCCCTTGGCGACGGGTATCGCGGGATCACCGTGGTCTTCCGAGCCGTGACGCACCTGACCGAGGGGTTCGCCACCGAGGCGCCGCGCAACGTCCTGTCGATCGGGATGACCCCGGAGAACATCCGGCTCCAGATCGCCACCAACGTGGAGGGCCAGCGCTGGGATCTGGAGGAGACGATCCTCGCCGCCGACCTCGGCACCAGCCCGGTCCGTCCGTACGGCCAGATCCTGGACGGCATCCTCAGCGGCGACCCCCTGCTCTCGGTCCGCGGCGATATCGCCGAGGAGTGCTGGCGGATCCTGACCCCGGTCGTCGAGGCTTGGCGTGACGGACGTGTCCCGCTGGACGAGTACCGGGCCGGATCGACCGGGCCGTCGAGCTGGAAGTGACCCCAATGCATAGTGCGACAAGGGTGGATGCGGAATAATCGGGGCATCGGGCGGCTGCCCGGCAGCCGCGTGGCTCCAGGGGGTGCGTGGTGCGTCCGTCGATCATCCGCAAGTCAGCCGACGCCTGTCGGGTCCCGCCGAATCTCGCCGACTACGACGCCGAGCGGACGCGGTTCAGCTGGTCCGCGGCCCGCGGCGAACTGGACGGTCTGCCCGGGGGCGCGCTCAACATCGCCCATGAGGCGGTGGCCAGGCACGCCGACGGCCCGCACGGCGACCACCTCGCCTTCCGCTTCCTCTCCGGGGAACACACCCGTGACCTGACCTACCGCGACCTGGACGCGCAGAGCAACCGGTTCGCCAATGTCCTCGCCGGCCTGGGGGTGGGACGCGGCGACGTGGTCTTCGTCCTTGCCGCCCGGATCCCCGAGCTCTACCTGGCCGTCCTGGGCAGCCTGAAGAACGGGACGCCCGTCTCTCCCCTGTTCGCCGCCTTCGGACCCGAACCGATCGCCACCCGGCTCAACCTCGGGTCCGGCACCGTCCTGGTCACCACGGCGTCGCTCTACCGAAAGAAGGTGGCCCGCGTCCGCGGCCAGGTGCCGAGCCTGCGCCACGTCCTCATCGTCAACGACGAGCCCGACGAGCCGCTGCCGTCCGAGACGGACGACCTCCACGCGCTGCTCGCCGAGGCCGCGGAGACCTTCCCCCTCGTGGCCACCCGGCCGGACGACCTGGCGCTCCTGCACTTCACCAGCGGCACCACCGGCGCTCCCAAGGGGGCCATGCACGTCCACGAGGCGGTGGTGACGCACTGGGTGACCGGACGGTACGCCCTCGACCTCCACAGCGACGACATCTACTGGTGCACCGCCGATCCGGGCTGGGTGACCGGCACCTCGTACGGGATCATCGCCCCGCTGCTGCACGGGGTGACCTCGATCGTGGACGAAGGCGACTTCGACGCCGAGCGCTGGTACCGCATCCTCGCCGAGCAGAACGTGAGCGTCTGGTACACCGCGCCCACGGCGATCCGGATGCTGATGAAGGCCGGTCCGGAACTCGCCGGCGCCCGGCCACGTCCGACGTTGCGGTTCGTCGCCAGCGTCGGCGAACCGCTCAACCCCGAGGCGGTGTGGTGGGGACAGGAGGTGCTCGGGCTGCCGATCCACGACAACTGGTGGCAGACCGAGACCGGCGGGATCATGATCGCGAACACACCCGCGTTCGACATCAGGCCCGGATCGATGGGACGGCCGCTGCCCGGCGTGGACGCCGCCATCGTGCAGCGCGGCGAGGCCGGTTTGACCTTCCTCGGCGCCGGATCCGAAGGCGAGCTGGCCCTGAAGAAGGGCTGGCCGTCGATGTTCCGCGGCTACGTGAACAACCCCGAGCGCTACGCCAAGTGCTTCGTCGGCGACTGGTACCTCACCGGCGACCTGGCCGAAAGGGACGCCGACGGCTGGTACTGGTTCGTGGGTCGCGCCGATGACGTGATCAAGTCCGCCGGGCACCTGATCGGGCCGTTCGAGGTGGAGAGCGTGCTGATGGAGCACCCGGCGGTCGCCGAGGCGGGGGTGATCGGCAAGCCGGACGAGATGGTCGGCGAAGTCGTGAAGGCCTTCGTCTCGCTCAAGCAGGGATTCACGGCCGACGAGGCGCTCCGGCTGGACATCCTCGGGCACGCCCGCCGCAAGCTGGGCGCCGCAGTCGCGCCGAAGGAGATCGCCTTCCTCGACGCCCTGCCGCGCACCCGGAGCGGCAAGATCATGCGCCGGCTGCTCAAGGCCCGGGAATTGGGCCTGCCCGAAGGCGACACCTCGACCCTGGAAGGCGGTGCCTGATGCCCCTGCCTGCGACTCGGCCTGACTCTGCTCTCGGCACCGGCCTGTTGTCCGACATGCTGCGCGTGCGGCGCATGGAGGAGAAGTGCGCCGAGCTCTACGGCGCGACCAGAATCCGCGGGTTCCTGCACCTGGCGATCGGTGAGGAGGCCTGCGCCGCCGGCGTCCTGCGTGCGGTCGATCCCCACGACAACGTGGTGGCGACCTACCGCGAGCACGGCCACGCGCTGCTGCGTGGCATCCCCATGACGGTGATCATGGCCGAGATGTACGGCAAATCGTCCGGCTGCGCACGCGGCCGCGGCGGGTCGATGCACCTGTTCGACGCTTCCCGGCGCTTCTACGGCGGGACGGCGATCGTCGGCAGCGGGATGCCGCTGGCCGTCGGGCTCGCCCTGGCCGACTCGATGCTGGGACGCCCCGGCGTGACGGTGTGCTTCTTCGGCGACGGCGCGATGGCCGAGGGGGCGTTCCACGAGTCGCTGAACCTGGCTGCCCTGTGGCGGCTACCGGTGCTGTTCGTGTGTGAGAACAACCTCTACGCGATGGGGACGGCCCTGGCCAGAGCCCAGTCGCAGACCGACCTGTGCGTCAAGGCGTCGGCCTACAACGTCGCGACCAGCCGCGCCGACGGTATGGACGCGATGGCTGTGCACGCCGCTGCGACCGCGGCCGTCGCCGGCGTGCGCGCGGACGGGCAGCCGCGATTTCTGGAACTGCGCACCTATCGCTTCCGGGCGCACTCGATGTTCGACCCGGATCTCTACCGCGACAAGGCCGAGATCGAAACCTGGAAGCAGCGCGACCCGATCCCGGCGCTGGCCGGCAGCCTCCGCGACGCCGGGCTTCTCGACGACACCGGCTTTGCCGCCCTCGACGCCGCCGCCGAGGCCGAAGTCGCCGAAGCCGTGGCGTTCGCCGAAGCCTCCGGCTGGGAGCCGGTCGAAGACCTGCTCAACGACGTGTACGCAACGGCTCCTGAGCCCGATGAAGGGGCCACGCGCGAGACCCCGTCAAGCTCAGCCGTCGTTCCGGGCGCCACCGCAGAGACTCCGTCAAGCTCAGCCGTCGTACTCTCAGCCATTGAAGGATCGGGGGGCGGGCGATGAGGACGTCCTACCGGGAAGCCATGCGCGAGGCCCTTCGCGAAGCCCTCACCACCGACCCGCGGGTGTTCCTGATGGGTGAGGACGTGGGCCGCTACGGCGGCAGCTACGCGGTCTCGAAGGGCTTCTACGACGAGTTCGGGCCTGAGCGGATCAGGGATGCCCCCTTGTCGGAACTGGGATTCGTGGGCGCAGGCATCGGCGCGGCGATGGGCGGGCTGCGTCCGGTCGTCGAGGTGATGACGGTCAACTTCAGCCTGTTGGCGCTGGACCAGATCGTGAACCTGGCTGCGCTGTACCGGCACATGTCCGGCGGGCAGTTCGGCGTCCCGGTGGTGATCCGGATGGCCACCGGGGCCGGGCGCCAACTCGCGGCGCAGCACTCCCACAGTCTGGAGAACTGGTTCGCCCACGTCCCGGGCCTGCGCGTCGTCGCGCCGGCCACGGTCTCCGACGCCCGCGGCATGCTACCCGCCGCGCTGGCCCAGCCCGACCCGGTGGTGATCTTCGAGCACGTCCAGCTCTACAACACCGAGGACGAGCTGGGTGACTGGGCCTGCGACCTGACCAGCGCGGCTGTCCGCCGGCCCGGCAGCGACATCACCCTGGTCACCTACGGCGGCTGTCTGCCCAAGGCGCTGGCCGCCGCGGAGACCCTGGCTGCCGACGGCATCGACGCCGAGGTCGTCGACCTGCGGGTGCTTCGTCCGCTGGACCGGACAACGATCGCCGCCTCCGTCCGTCACACCCACCGGGTGGTGGTGGTCGACGAAGGCTGGAAGACCGGCAGCCTGGCCGGCGAGGTCGTGGCCGGATTGGCCGAGGAGTGCCTCTACGACCTGGACGCCCCGCCGTGCCGCGTGTGCAGCCAGGAGGTGCCGATCCCCTACGCCAAGCATCTGGAGGACGCGGCGCTGCCGCAGGCCGAACAGATCGTCGCAGCCGCCAAGGGGGTGCTCCGTGCTTGAGTTCACCCTGCCCTCCCTAGGTGCCGACATGGATCAGGGCAAGCTCATCGAGTGGCTGGTCAGGCCAGGCGAGGAGGTGCACAAGGGCCAAGTGGTGGCGGTGGTCGACACGTCCAAAGCCGCCATCGACGTCGAGATCTGGCACGAGGGCACCGTGCTCCAGCTGCTCAGCGTGCCTGGTGAGACCGTCCCCGTCGGGGGCTTGATGGCAGTCCTGCTCGCCCCCGGCGAAGCGCCCCCCGAGCCGGGGACCGAGCCCAGCTGGACGGTGCGCCGTCCGGCCTTGCCTGGACCGGCCGCCCTTCCCGTCCCGACCCCCGCCAGCGGGGTGGCCCCGGCCCCGCCCGGCGCGCCTCCCACCGTGAGCGGCGCAGGCCATGACGAGGTGACCGGCACCCGGCGGCGGGTCTCCCCCGCCGCCCGCAAGCACGCCGAGGAACTCGGCGTCGACCTGGCCGCGGTCACCGGAAGCGGCCCGCTCGGCGCGGTCACGCTCGCCGACGTGGACCGGGCCGCCGCGGCGACGGCGGCACCGGCCGCCGTCCCTTCCGCTCAGGCACCGGTCGAGGTGGCCACCCCCGCCCAGCGCCAGGCCATGATGCGGCGCACGATCGCGGCGGCGATGAGCCGGTCCAAGCGGGAGATCCCGCACTACTACCTGTCCGAGACCATTCCGATGACGCGTCCGGTGGACTGGCTGACCACCTGGAACGCCGGCCGCCCGATCACCGAGCGGATGCTGATGGCGGTGCTCCAGCTGAAGGCAGTGGCCCGGGCGCTCGCCGACCATCCGGACCTCAACGGCCACTTCGTCGACGGCGCCTTCCGTCCCGCCCCGGCGGCGCACATCGGCGTGGCGATCGCGCTACGGACGGGGGGCCTGGTCGCCCCGGCACTCCATGATGTCGGCAGCACGAGCCTGCCCGACCTGATGCGTGAGCTGTCGGACCTGGTCACCCGGACCCGGGCGGCCAGCCTGCGCAGTTCGGAACTGTCCGACGCCACGATCACGGTCACCAATCTGGGGGATCAGGGGGTGGAGGCGGTGTTCGGGGTGATCACTCCACCGCAGGTGGCGCTGGTGGGCTTCGGACGCGTCGCTCCCCGTCCCTGGGTCGGCCCGGACGGCCTGGGAGTCGCGCCCACCGTGACCGCCAGCCTGGCCGCCGACCATCGGGTCACCGACGGCCACACCGGAGCGCTGTTCCTGGCGGACCTGTCCGACTGGCTGCAAAGACCCGAAGACCTGTGAGGAGGAGATCGGCATGGACGAGGTCGAACTGCGGACGGTGGTGGTCTCGGAGCTGCGCCGGATCGCGCCCGAGGTGGAGGCCGATGAGCTCGTGGACACCCGTCCGCTGCGCCGGCAGGTGGATCTCGACTCACTCGACTGGCTCAGATTCCTGGTCGGATTGCACGAGCGATTGACCGTGGACATCCCCGAGGCCGACTACGCGAAACTGGTGACCCTGGCGGACCTGGTGTCCTACCTCAAGGCACGCCTGGCCAGTTCTGGCTGAGCAAGCTGCCCGGCTCAGAGCGCCCCTTTTGTCACACTCGATCGCCGACGGCGGCCCAATTCGGCCCCAACAGCCATCGAGTGTGAGAATTCGGGCGCCGGGTGCGCCCAACCCCTAGGCCTTGCCGGCCTACGGGTGGGTCATCCTCGCCACGTCGAGCGCTCGCACCAGCTCCTGCTCGGTGATCTCTCCTCGATCCACGTAGCCGAGGTCGCGGACGGCCTCGGCTACGGTCAGGTCACGCTTGACTGCGTGCTTGGTGATCTTCGCCGCCGCTTCATAGCCGACGATGCGGTTCAGCGGTGTCACGATGGACGGAGACGACTCGGCATACCGACGGCAGCGGTCGACGTGGGCCGAGATCCCGTCGACGCAGCGTCCGGCCAGCACCCGGGAGACGTTGGCCAGCAGGGTGATCGACTCCAGCAGGTTGCGAGCCATCACCGGAAGCATCACCAGCAGGTCGAAGTTGCCCTGCGCCCCCGCGAAGGCGATCGCGGCATCGTTGCCGATGACCTGCGCGGCGACCATCACCGTGGCCTCCGGAACGACCGGGTTCACCTTGCCCGGCATGATCGACGATCCTGGCTGGAGATCCGGCAGCGCGATCTCGGCCAGGCCGGTCCGCGGGCCCGAGCCCATCCAACGCAGGTCGTTCGCGATCTTGACCAGCGACACCGCCACCGTCCGCAGGGCCCCGGAGGCCTCCACCAGCGAATCCTGGGCGGCCTGCGCCTCGAAGTGGTTGGCGGCCTCCACCAACGGCAGCCCGGTGTGCTCGGCGATCAGCTGGATCACCCGGGCCGAGAACCCCGGCGGGGTGTTGATCCCGGTGCCCACCGCCGTCCCGCCCAGAGGCAGTTCGGACAGCCGCGGCAGGGTCGCCTGCACCCGGGCGATCCCGTAGCGCACTTGGGCGGCGTAGCCGCTGAACTCCTGCCCCAGCGTGATCGGGGTCGCGTCCATGAGATGTGTCCGTCCGGATTTCACCACTCCGGCGAACTCGTCCCGCTTGGTCTCCAGGGACGCCGCGAGCACCTCCAGCCCGGGCACCAGTTCGGCCGTGATCGCCTGGACCGCCGCGATGTGGATCGAGGACGGGAAGACGTCATTCGATGACTGCGAGGCGTTCACGTGGTCGTTGGGGTGCACCGGACGCCCCAGGATCCGGGCGGCCAGGGCGGCGACCACCTCGTTGGTGTTCATGTTCGAGGACGTGCCGGAACCGGTCTGGAACACGTCGATCGGGAACTCGTCGCCGTGACGCCCGGCGATGACCTCGTCCGCAGCCGCGACGATGGCCTGGGCCAGGTCCGCCTCAAGGACGCCGAGTTCGGCGTTGGCCAACGCCGCGGCCCGCTTGATCTGCGCCAGCGCCGCAATGTGATGGCTTGACAGCCCGCGACCGGAGATCGGGAAATTCTCCACCGCGCGCTGGGTCTGTGCGCCGTAAAGGGCGGACGCAGGGACGCGCACCTCGCCCATCGTGTCGTGCTCGATCCGGTACCGCCCGACGGGGTCGGCGCCACGCCCGCTCACCCGCCCGACGCGGTCGGCGCGGTCATCCTGGATGGGGCGCTCGTTCATCTGTGCTCCTTCGCCGGAGTGCTTCTGCCTCCAGGCTAGGCGGCGATTGGTTCGCCGCCGATTGTCAGCTTTGCCACCGATCTTTCGGCGGCAAAGCTGACAACAGGCGGCACGTGGTCCGCCTTCACCCACCCGCGCTACACAGCCCTCAGCAGCGACGTCCACTTCCGGTAGCGCCGCCTAGCCCTGCACAGCACCCCAACCGGGATTCACAAGCGTCGGAGCGGGACGGGTCTCAGGTGGTGTAAACGGTGACGTCGAAGCGATAACGGTCGAATCGGTAGCAGTGTTCGCCGAACTCGACCGGCGTGCCGCTGGCGTCGTAGGCGCGCCGACTCATCGTGAGGACGGGGTCGCCGCGGTCCAGTTGCAGCAACCGCCTCTCCTCGGGCAGCGGACGCCGGCACGCGATGCTCTGGTGGGCGACCGCGGGGTAGATCCCGCGGCTGCGCAGGATCTGGTAAAGGCCCGCCTCCCGCAACTGCTCGATCTCGACGTCGGCGAAGCTCGGCGGCAGCCAGTTCCGCATGACCGCCATCGGGCCCTCCTCAACCGACCGGAGCCGCTCAAGGTAGACCAGCGGGGTGTCGGGCTTGAGGCCCAGCGTGGTGGAGGCACGCTGGTCCACGTAGTCGGTGGTGAACTGAAGGACCTCCGTCACCGGACGGCGTCCGCTCTGCTCCAAGTCCTCGTACAGGCTGGTCAACTCGTTGCGGCGGTGGATGACCTCGTTGGCGACCGTGGTCCCTACCCCGCGCCGTCGGACGAGCAGCCCGCGCGTGACCAGTTCGTCGATGGCGCGGCGAACCGTGGGCCGGGACAGATCCAGTCTCTCGGTGATGGACAGCTCGTTCTCGAACGGGTCGCCCGGTTTCAGCGTTCCGTCGTCGATGGCAGCGGCGAGCTGCTCCGCCAGCTGGTGGTAGAGCGGCACAGGGCTGTTCCGGTCGATGACGACCTGGATCTGGGTGGTGGCCACGGGCGGCAGGTTACAGCAAACATCCTCAAATGAACATAGCCTATTGTCATGACAAGCCATTGACGGAGGCTGCTGTCAAGAGCAGACTGAGGTATTCGATGACCACTTCGCCGCTCCATAGCGGCTTCGGAGGGCACTGCGATGAATTCGGTTCGACCTTACGACGTGGTGTGCATCGGGCGTGTCGGCGTCGACATCTACCCCATGCAGATCGGCGTTCCGCTGGAGGAGGTCATCTCGTTCGGCAAGTTCCTCGGCGGCAGCGCCACCAACGTGTCGGTCGCCGTGGCCAAGTACGGGCGCAGCTCCGCGATCATCACCCGCACCGGCGACGACCCCTTCGGACGCTTCGTCCGCCGGAAGCTGCGCGAGCTCAACGTGAGCGACGACTACGTGGGCACCGACGAGTGGCTGCCCACCCCGGTCGCGTTCTGCGAGATCTTCCCGCCAGACAACTTCCCCCTCTACTTCTACCGCTACCCGCAGGCCCCGGACCTGCGGATCGCCGTCGAGGACATGCCGCTGGAGGCTATCCGCGAGGCCGGTGTGTACTGGGCTACGCTCACCGGCCTGTCGGCCGAGCCCAGCCGTAGCGCGCACTTGGCCGGCTGGGAGGCCCGGGCGCGACGCCGGTTCACCATTCTCGACCTCGACTACCGTCCGATGTTCTGGACCGAGGAGTCCGAGGCGACCCGTCAGGCGGAAATCGCCATCCCACAGTGCACGGTCGCCATCGGCAACCGTGAGGAGTGCCGGGTTGCGGTCGGCGAGACCGAGCCCGAGCGGGCCGCCCGAGCCCTGCTGGACCGCGGCATCGAACTTGCCATCGTTAAGCAGGGCCCCAAGGGCGTCCTGGCCATGACCGCCGATGAGCGGGTGGAGGTTGCTCCGGTCCCCGTCCGGGTGATCAACGGCCTTGGTGCGGGCGACTCCTTCGGCGGCGCGGTCTGCCATGGACTGCTGAGCGGTTGGGATCTGCACCGGGTGATCCGGTTCGCCAACGCCGCCGGCGCTCTGGTTGCCTCGCGTTTGGAATGCTCCACCGCTATGCCTACCCAGGACGAGGTCGAGGATCTCCTGGCGACGCAGGACAAGCCGTGACAACCAGGCTGATTGATACGGCGGGGATCACTCGTCGCCGCATCAGCAACCCCGGAAGCATCGCCGAGGCCTGGCGACAACGTCGTCGCGGCAGCCATCCCCCCGACGGACGGCTGATGATCGTCGCGGCCGACCACCCGGCCCGGGGTGCGCTCGGAGTCCGCGACGACGCCAGTGCGATGGCTTCGCGTGCCGATCTCCTGAACCGCCTCGCGGTCGCGCTCAGCCGTCCGGGTGTGGACGGGGTACTGGGGACCGCCGACATCCTGGAGGACCTGCTGCTCAGCGGGCTGCTCGAGGACCGGATCGTGATCGGCTCGATGAACCGCGGCGGCCTCCAGGGCGCGGAGTTCGAGTTCGATGACCGCTGGACCGGCTACGACGCCGACACCATCGCCGCACACGGCATGGACGGCGGGAAGATGCTGACTCGGATCTGCCTCGCTGACGAGTACACCGCGACCACGCTCGAGTCCAGCGGCAAGGCCGTGACAGCCCTTGCCCGTCAGGGGCTGATGGCCATGGTCGAACCCTTCCTCTCAGTGCGGGTGACCAGCGATCGCGTCCGGAACCTGCTCGACCCGGACTCAGTGATCAAGTCGATCCAGATCGCCTCGGGCCTGGGAGCGACCAGCGCCTACACGTGGCTGAAGCTCCCCGTTGTGCCCGAGATGGGTCGGGTCCTGGAGTCCACCACGCTGCCCAGCCTGCTTCTCGGCGGGGATGCCGACGGCGATCCCGACGAGCACTACCGGCAATGGGCGGACGCACTGACCTACCCCAGTGCAGCGGGCCTGGTGATCGGGCGGGCACTGCTCTACCCCGCTGACGGCGACGTCGCCGCCGCGGTGGACACCGCGGTCGGTCTGGTCCACCCGGGTTCATAGCGGCCTGCTGAACAGCCCCCTCGGCGCTTGTGGTTGCCCGACGGGCAGGCGAGGGCCAGCCCAGTGCCTGCGCTTCGCAAGGCGGACGACGAGCCGACAGCGGACCTGCGGCGGCAGGGCGACGCTGCGGCGCGCGTACCGGGTGCGCCGCGAGGTGCTGGGAGCTGCCAGGAATGCCCCGAAGTCACGCCCGACCCATCCCAGCGGCCGCGCCCGACCCATGCCCCGAAGTCGCGTCCGAACCAATCCCAGCAGGAGGCGCTCACCCCAGCCAGACAAATAGAAGGCCCCTGCCCGGGGGGATGGGGCAGGGACCGAAGACAATCATAGGGACACAGGCGGGCGTTGTCACCCGCACGGGGGACAACGCCCGCATCGTCCGACAACATGGGAACCGAGCCACACGAACGATGCCGTGTGGCTGCGCTCCATTCCCGAACCCGATGAGGAGAATCACGCCCGATCCGCAGAAGTGAGCGCTAACACAATGCCTGAACAGAGCTCTGGGGCAGGATTTCCCTCGGTCCTGCCGCGGCACCGGCACCGCATCAGGGTCGAGCCTCTGCAACGACTCCCCTGCCTGCCGGATTGGCGCTGCCCGCTGAGGCGGCAGGGGACGGATCCGGGCGGGCGCGTCACCGCAGGGGGCTCGCGAACAGTGGAGGCAATCTGATGCGCGAAGGCGGGGCGACTCGCCTTTGGGGGGAATGACACCGCCTTCACCGCCAGACGGCTGGGACCTGCAATTCACTCGGCTCCATCGCCGGAGTCAGAACGGGAGGATCAGTCCTCGAACTCGGCGTTTCGGGCGGCCACCTCGGCTTTGAGCTTGTCCATGTCCAGGGCCTTCACTTGTTCGATCACCCGATCGAACTGGCTGCGGTTGAGGGCGCCCGCCTCGCGGAAGATCAGGTACCCGTCACGGAAGCCCATCAGCGTCGGGATCGCCTGGATCTCGAGCGCGCCGGAGAGTTGCCGCTGGTCGTCGGTGTCGACCTTGCCGAAGACGATGTCGGGGTGGGCGGTCGAGGCCGCCTCGAACACCGGCGCGAACATCCGGCACGGACCGCACCAGGAGGCCCAGAAGTCCACGAAGACGATCTGGTTGTCGCCGATGGTGGACCCGAAGTTCTCACTGGTCAGGGTGGTGGTGGCCATGGGTGTCCTCTCTGCTGGTACGCCCCCAACAACGTCCGATACGCCGGTGGGTATTCCTGGCGAGCCTCCGCCCGTCACACCCCATCCACCATCGCCAGCAGGTCGTCACGAATGTCGCGGATCAGGTGCGCCGGTCCGATCGTGCGACCGGCCACCGCGGACACGACCGCCGAGATGCCCGGGAGCGCCTCCTTGGGTTCAGGCGCTCCCCGCGCCGCACTTGCCGTGAGCGGGTTATCGCCGTCCGGCCACGGCATGCTCAGCCGCTCCCAGGTCCGTTCCCACGCGCGCGCGATCTCCCGGTTGGACGGGACCCCGAAGAAGTGCCCCACCGGGGCGTGATGCCGCAGGGCGACGAGAGCACTGTCCTGGTAGATCAGCGCGAGCCGGACGCGGGCGTCCAGGTTCCGGCGGGCGTGCTCCGGAGGGGCCACCGCCCACGAGCACGGGACGGGGCAGGTGGTCCCGATGTCGGGACGCTGCCCCGCCGAGACCGTCTGGTGGTTCATCGCGCACACCGCCAGGGCTGCGCCCAACCGGGAATGGAACTTGTCCAGATACGCGGTGTACCCCGCCTCGTCGCCGGCGGCGGCGTTGAGGGACCGCCGGGCAGTCGAGCGCAGGGCCGACGGGTGCGGGCACATCGGGTCGTCGCTGCCCCAGCGCTGGCCGACCGAGGTCGGCATCCGCAGCGGGTCGCCGGCGTGGCCGAGGGTGGACTCCCAGGCCAGCAGCGGGAGGTACTCCCCGATCAGGTGGGCGGTGACGACCACCTGCAACGGCTCATGGCGGGCGGCGCGAAGGTCGAGCACCTCCAGCATCAGCGCATAGAGCGGCACCAACGAGCCCAGCGCACCGCGCCGCGCGCTCCGCGGCGACTGCGGGAAGGACGCATCCCCGAGCCGTTTCGTCCAGGGACGGTCGGGGAACTCCGAGCTGATCACGCCGAAGTCCTCCGCATCGAGGTCCAGGACGCGCTTGGCCGCGATCGCGAGGTTGCGGAAGCCGGGCAGCTCGGGACGGGAGTCGCCGGCGGTCATCGCCGCCCCGACCACCGCGGCGGCGGCGTCGTACCAGTGCGACTCAAGCAGCGGACGCAGATCAGCGAGTGGACGCATCAGGACCGCAGTTCGACGAACAGGTGCTCAGCCTCCGCGATCTCCAGGACGCACTCGCTCCCTGAGGGACCGATCAGGCGGACGTCGCCGCCCTCCAGTCCCGCCTGGAACTCCGCCCCGGGGCGCACGCTCGCGTCGGCGAGATCGGCCAGCACGCGGGGATCGGCCTGAATCGCCTCGCCCATCCGTCGCAGCACGACCGCCTGGACGCCGCCGTCGGTCAGCCGTCGCGTGAGCGGCTCAGTCCCGTCCAGGAACGCCTCGACGGCCGAGTCCACCCCCAGTTCGCCCAGGGCAGGGATGGGGTTGCCGTAGGGCGACAAGGTCGGACGGTCCAGAATCTCCACCAGCCGACGCTCGACATCGGTGGAGATGACGTGCTCCCAGCGGCAGGCTTCCTCGTGGACGCGATGCCACTCCAGGCCGATCACATCGGTGAGCAGGCGTTCGGCGAGTCGGTGCCGGCGCATCACGCGCGTGGCCAGCAGCCGGCCGTTCTCGCTGAGCACGAGCCGACGATCGGGGTCCACGCTGACCAGCCCGTCCCGCTCCATGCGGGCGACGGTCTGCGACACCGTGGGTCCGCTCTGCTTCAGGCGCTCGGCGATCCGGGCCCGCAGCGGAGGCACGCCCTCCTCGACCAGCTCGTAAATGGTGCGCAGGTACATCTCCGTGGTGTCGATGAGATCGCCCATCTGCCCTCCGCTCCTGGTTGAGGTCAGACTAGCGTCATGGCCCAGACGGCAGCCGAGCGAACCGTCCGCGTCCCTCCGGAGCGGCTGCGCCGCTGGCTGGACGGCTTCGCCGAGCGGCATGGCCCCCTCACCGCGCAACTCGCCGACCGGACGTTGCGCCTCTCCGGCGCCGATGGCGCCGCGGCATCGATCGATCTGGTCTGGGGCGTGCCGCCGTCCGGCGCCGACGCGGTGGAGGCTGTGATCGGGGAGTTCCAGCGGCCGCGCCGGGTCGGCGTCCTGCTGGTCCGGCGGCGCGCCCATGCCGTCGGCATCTTCGAAGGGCCCGACCTGGTCTGCGGGCGCCACGGCTCGCACTACGTCCAAGGACGGACGAAGGCCGGCGGATGGTCGCAGCAGCGTTACGCCCGGCGCCGCGAGCACCAGGCCGATCGCTCCTTCGCAGCCGCCGCCGACGACGTCGAGCGGGTGCTGCTGCCCGAGGCCTCCTCACTGGAGGCGCTGGTCCTCGGCGGAGACCGGACGGCGCTGGCCGCCGTCCTCGCCGACCCACGGTTCGAGCCGTTGCGCGGCGAGGCGCTGCGGCGCGGTTTCGGGGTGTTCAACGTCGCCGACCCCAACACCGGAGTGCTCGCAGGCTTCGCAGCCCTCTACCGGGCGGCCCGGATCACGCTGAACGAGCGCGCCTGACCGAGCGGCGGAACCGTCGGGCGCCCCGGCGGGACGTCCACGGCTCAGCGACGGAAGAAGACCACCGCGGCAGCGGTCAGCGCCACCACACCCGCGCCCAGCAGCGCCAGCAGCGTCCGGGTGTTATCGGGGGCGACGTCGGGAGCGGTGTCGACGAAGGGCGACACCGAATCCGAGGGCTCGACCTCGGCAGTGGGCGTGGCGATCGCGCTCGGCGTGGCCGAGGCGGTGGCAACCGGCCCCGGCGACGGCGTGGCGGCCTGCGATGCTCCGAGCCCGACAGGCGCCGCGACAAGGACGATCGCCGCGGCGACCAGGGCCAGAACCCGACGAACCCACAGCGTCATGGCGCGAGCCTACCGGGGCCGGCTCAACACAGCGCCCACGACCACCAGCAGCACCAGCAGCACCAGGACGCTGGAGACGACCAGCCGTCGGGTTCGTGGGTTCACGCGCACAAATCTAGGACCCGCGGGTTAGCGTTGGCCCATGGGTTCGGTGAGGCTGTACGCCATCGGCATCGACGAGGTGCGCGACATCTTCTCGGCCTCCGACGAACTGGCCGCCGCCCTACGGGCGATCGCCGCGGCACGCTTCCCCAGCACTGCGCCGCGCACGCCGGGCCTGCTGGCCAAGCTCGGGCCACTGTTCGCCCGGGCCGTCGACGCCCCCGTCATCCATCCCGACATCCCCACCGGCGCCGAAGTCGAGGCCCTGCTGGCTGGGCGACACGTCCCGCCCGATCGCCTGCCGGCCGCCTGGATCCTGCTGGAGACGTGGATCGACGCGATGGCCTGGGGATACCACGGCATGGAGCTCGACGAGACCTCTCTACGGGACTTCGACTTCGACCTCGCCCGGGCCGGCGTCCCCGTGCAGTACGACCTGACCCGACTCATCTCCACTCCGCTGGGGATCGCGATGCGTCCCTACCCGGGGCTGGTGGCCGGCTTCACGCGGCTGTCCCACGTGGCGGCGCTCATCGAGGCCTGGCGGGCCGGCCGGCCAGGGCTGGCCGAGGATGTCGCGGCCCGGGCCGACACACTTCTGTCCTGGCTGGGCAACTTCGACACCTGGGCCCGTGACGCTCCGACGCAACGCCGGCCGGTGCCGGATCTGGTCACCGTCCTGCGCACCAATTGACACACTGACCGGCAGTCAACCGGCAATTCGGGTCTCTGAACCCATCGACCGTGAGATTTCAGGCGCACGAGATCCCGGGTTCACCATCGGCCGGGGGCGTACGAGATCTCCACCCCGGGTTCACCATCGGTCGGGGGGAACAGGATCTCGGCTCCCGGTTCCCCCCGAGTTGCTACACTGACCGACGGTCGGTCAGTGAGGATCGGCCCACAAGGCGAACGCCCAAGAACGCGGTTCTGGGTGGCTCGTCGGGACGGGAGGCCACCGTGGCCAGGGTGACCAAGCAGCCGGATGTCCGGCGCGAGGAACTGCTCGACGCCGCCCTCGACCTGTGCCGCACCGCAGGCTTCGACGCCATGTCGGTCGAGCAGGTCACGACGGCGGCCGGTGTGGCCAAGGGCACCTTCTACCACTACTTCACCTCCAAGGCCGACCTGCTGTGGCAGCTGGTGGGCCGCTTCGGCGACGCGCTGTTCATCGACCTGACCCAGACCATGGCCGCCTGCCCCGGGACCGGGCTGACGCGCCTGCGGCGCCTCATGGGCGCGTCGGCGGAGTACAAGTCCAAGCACCTCGATGCGCTCGCGTACGCGCCCTACCTCTACCGCGACGAGAACTTCGCGCTGCGGCACCGGCTGATCGGTGCGTGGCGCAGCCGGACGCGGGAGGTGCTCCGTCCGGTGATCGAGCAGGGAGCCGGTGACGGCTCGTTCCGGATCCACGACATCGAGTCCGTGACCGACATCGTGCTCAGTCTGTGGTTCGACGCCGCGGACCACCTCTGGGAGCGCGCTCGGGCAGCCGCGAACGCCGACGCCTTCGCCGAGATCATGCTGCGTGGCTCCGCCGCACTCTGGAGCGCCCAGGAGCGGGTACTCGGCACGCCGGACGGCAGCTTCACGATCACCCTCGACCCGGCGGCCGTGGCCGGGATCAAGGCGCTCTTCCCCCGGCTCGACGGGAGCAAACCATGAAACGACGCACCTGGATCACGATCGCGGTCGTGGCCGCGCTCCTCGCGGCGATCGGCGGAGGTTACTGGTACTCGATCGTCACCCGGTCCCTGGACGTGACGACGGCGCCGGTCACGGTGCAGAAGCTCACGGTCACTGTCAGCGCGTCCGGCAAGGTCGAGGCCACGCGCACCCGCGGCGTCTTCCCCGTCAGCGCGGGAACTCTCGCCTCGGTCAAGGTCGAGGACGGCGACACCGTCAAAGCGGGAGAGCTCCTCGGCGTGCTGGACGGCCGGCCGCTGCGCATCGCGGTGACGCAGGCAAAGGCCACCCTGGCCGCAGCGCGGGCACAACTCGACGCGGTGGAGAGAGGGGTGCCGACAGCTCTGGAGCGCAAGGCCGCGTCGGTGGCGGTGAAGGCCTCGAAGTCGAGCCTGAGGACGGCGAGGAAGAACTACCACGAGTACAAGGAGCTCTTCGAAGCAACGCCCGAGCCGGACCAGGAGGCGATGGAATCGACCTTGCGCGACCTTCGCTCGGCCAAGAAGCAGGCCTACGCCGCCTTGGTCGCCGCCGAGGCCACGGTGAGCAGGTTGAACGTGAACGGCCGCGTGGGCCTGTCGCGCACCGCCGCAGCCCAAGCCGTCCTGGCCGCCGGCGAAGCGCTGGCGTTGGCCGAGGACAACGCCGGCCACCTGGACCTGACGGCGCCCATCGGCGGCGTGGTCACCCTCAACGGCACGGTGGAGAAGGGTGCGGCGGTGAGCCCTGGGGTTGCCCCGTTCACCGTCGTCGACCAACACCAGATGTCGTTCACCGCGACCGTGAACGAGATCGACATCGCCGGGGTGCGCAAGGGACAGCCCTCGACGATCTCACTGGACGCGTTCCTGGACCGCTCCTTCCAGGGCAAGGTGACCCGGGTCCGCTCCACCGCGGTCGAGACCGCCACCGGCGGCATCGCCTTCCCGGTTCGCATCTCCATCGGGGCCGGGGACGCCCGGCTGTTCGAGGGGATGAGCGGCTCGGCAGACATCGAGGTGACCTCGGTCCCCAACGCGTTGACCGTCCCCATCGAAGCTGTGTTGACCGAGGGCACCGCCCGCACCGTCTTCGTGCTGGGCGCGGACGGCAAGGCGCACAAGACACCGGTGAACGTCGGGGTCGCCAACGACACGACCGTTCAGATCCTGAACGGCCTGGCCGCCGGCGATCGCGTCATCACCAGCCAACTCACCGCGCTCACCGACGGAGCGGCGGTCAAGTCGCTGTGAGCCTGCGATGACCGCCCCCAGCGACAGCACCGCGATCGTCGACATCTCCGGCCTGACCAAGGTGTACGGGGAAGGTGCGGCGCTGGTCACCGCACTGGACGGGGTGGACCTGACCGTCCGACCCGGCGAGTTCGTGGCCGTGATGGGTCCCAGCGGCTGCGGCAAGTCCACGCTGCTGAACCTGCTCGGCGGTCTGGACTCGCCGACCGCCGGCACGGTTACGATCGACGGCGAGAACCTCACCACCCTCGACGACGACCGGCTCACCCTGCTCCGCCGGCGCCGGATCGGGTTCGTCTTCCAGTTCTTCAACCTGATCCCGGTGTTGAGCGCGGTGGAGAACGCCGCACTGCCGCTGCGGTTGGACGGGCAACGCGACGCCGAGCAACGGGCCACTCGATGGCTGGTGTCAGTGGGGCTCGGCGAACGGCTGGGCAACCGTCCCGATCAGCTGTCCGGAGGCGAACAGCAGCGAGTGGCGATCGCCCGCGCCCTGTCCACCGACCCCGCTCTCGTCCTGGCAGACGAACCGACCGGAAACCTGGACTCGCGCTCAGCCACCGAGATCGCCGAGCTGCTCGCGCAGATCGCGCGGGACTGGGGACGCAGCGTCCTGATGGTCACCCACGATCCCCGGATCGCCAGCTACGCGCAACGGCTGGTGTTGATGAAGGACGGAGCCATCGTCGACGACCTGATGCTGGACGGAACCCGCGAAGCCCCTCGCCTGGCGATGGAGAAGTCGGGGCTGCTGTGAGCATCCAGTTCACCCTGGCGTGGCGCTACCTGCGCGGACGCGGGCTGCGCTCGCTGTTGACGACGCTGGCCGTGGTGTTCGGCGTGATGCTCATCTTCGGCCTCAACGGGATCATCCCGACGATGATCGACGCGTTCAGCCGCAATCTGCTGTCCGCCGCTGGGCGCATCGACCTCACGGTGACCAGCGCCCTCAACCAGCCCTTCGGCCTGGACGTGCTCGACAAGGTGACCGCGGTTCGAGGCGTGGCGGCAGCGACCCCCCAGGTCCAACGGATCGCGCCGCTGCCCCGCAAGGAGGACGCCCCCGCCGACGCCCTCGTCCAACTGAGCGTCATCGGGATCGATCCGAACACCGTGGGCGAGATCCGCGACTTCCCGCTTTCCTCGGGGCGGGTCCTAGTGTCAGGCGACGGTCAGTCCGCCGTCCTGTCCGCCGACCTCGCCCAGCAACTGGGGCTCCAGCTCGGCGGAACCTTGACTCTGCCTGCGGCCGGTGGCACCGAGCGGTTCCGCGTCGTGGGGTTGCTGAGCACCGCCACCGTGCCCGGCCAGGAGCAGGTGTTCGTCCCGCTGCGGGCCGCGCAGCGGCTGTTCGGCTTCGGCCCACGGATCAACGTTGTGGAGGCGGTCTTCGCCACCGGGGCCGACCGGTCCGCGACCGAGCAGGCGGTCGCCCGGTCGCTCGGGCCCGACTACACCATCGGCGGTCTCTCCACCAACACCTCCCTGCTCGCCTCCCTGCAGGTGGGCGTCTTCGCCTACAACATGTTCGGGGTGTTCGCCCTTGCCACCGCTGGGTTCATCATCCTCAACAGCTTCCGCACGGTGGTCGCCGAACGCCGCCGCGACATCGGCATGCTGCGGGCGATCGGGACCAGCAGACGCACCATCATCGGCATGTTCCTGATCGAGTCGCTGTTCCAGGGGGCAGTGGGGACCGGCCTGGGCATCCTCGCCGGCTGGGGGATGGCGCTCGGAATGTTCGCCATCCTCGCCCCGGTGTTCGAGACCGTGATCCACATGAGGATCGGCGACCCGATCTTCACCCTCCCCACCTGGGCCGAGGCGATCGGGCTGGGCATCGGGGTGACCGTCGCGGCCGCGATCGTCCCGGCCCGGGCCGCCGGACGGATCACCCCGATGGACGCGATGCGTCCCCAGCTCGGCGAGCTGTACCAGCGCCGCGTCGGCGCACGCGCCTGGATCGGGATCGCCCTGATCCTGGGGTCGGTGTTCGGTCTGGCCACGGCGAACCCCACCCTGGTCGGCTTCGGCGCGGTCGTGTTCCTGATCGGGACGGCGCTCGTCGCGCCGGCGGTGGTGAACCCGATCGCCGACTGGTTCTCACGTCCGCTGGAACTGCTGTTCGCCCGCGAGGGAGCGATCGCCCGCAGCAACCTGCAGCGGAACCCCGGACGGAGCGCCATCACCGTCACCGCGGTGATGCTGGGCCTGGCCTCGATCGTGGCGATGCTGAGCGTGGTGACGTCCATCTTCACCGGTTTCACGAGCTATATCGACAAGTCGCTTTCCGCCGATTACATGCTGATCCCGCAGTCGATCATCCTCGGGCAGGGCAACGTGGCGGCCGGGCCGCGGCTGACCGAGAAGGTCCGCTCAACCCCCGGCATCGGCCCGGTGTCGGCTCTGCGGATCACCCAGGGCCGCGTGGGCGGCGGAGACGTCCAGATCATCGGCATCGACCCGGCGACCTACCCGCAGGTGGCCGCCTTCGAATGGAACACCGGGTCGTCCGACGCGTCCCTGGAACAACTGCGCTCCGGCCGATGGGTGATCGCGAACGGCATCTACGCCTCCCAGCATGGACTGGTCGTCGGCCAGGCCATCACCATCGACACCCCGAATGGGAACCGGCTCTACCACCTGGCCGGGATCGGCAACGACTACCTCAACGCCAAGCTGTCCACCCTCTACACCTCGCACGACAATCTGGCCCGGGATTTCAACACCAGCAACGACACCCTGATCATGGCCAACCGTCTGCCCAGCGCCGATCCAGCACAGGTGCTGGCCCGGCTGCAGCGGATCGTGGCCGACTACCCGGCCTTCCGGCTCTACGAATCGGCGCAGTGGCGCGAGGAACAACTCACCACGTTCTCGCGAACGATGATCATGTTCTACGCCCTGGTCGCGGCGCTGGCGCTGCCGTCCCTGCTGGCGCTGGTGAACACCCTGGCGATCAGCGTGCTGGCACGCACCCGGGAGATCGGCATGCTGCGGGCCGTCGGCTCCACCCGGCGCCAGATCCGCCGGATGGTGATGGCCGAGTCGCTGCTGTTGTCGGCGATCGGCACAGTCTTCGGCATCGTCAGCGGTCTCTGGCTGGGGTATGCGCTGGTCGTGGCCATGGGCGCCATCGGCTGGCAGATGCCCTACGACTTCCCGTGGGGCGGAGTGGCAGCCACGCTGGTGGTGGGCATCACGTTCGGCGTCCTGGCCGCCACGGGGCCCGCGAGGTCGGCCGCCCGGCTGGACGTGGTCCAGGCGCTCCGCCACGAGTGAGGGCCGTCGCCCGACGATCCCTGAGCCTGACGATCCCTGAGCCTGACGATCCCTGAGCCTGACGATCCCTGAGCCTGACGAAGGGTCGTCAACCCACCACACGCCGGCTTCGTCAAGCTCAGCCACCGTCCCCGATGGCCCCTGCGCCCGACGAAGGATCGTCAACCCACCACACGCCGGCTTCGTCAAGCTCAGCCACCGTCCCCGATGGCC
>CAZPCM010000044.1:3404-22374 GCA_964585085.1 uncultured Propionibacteriaceae bacterium | reverse complement strand
AGTGATCGAGCGTGACCAGCAGCAGCGGCAGCGCGCCGAGCCAGCGCAGGCGTCCCTGGGTGCGTACGAAGAAGGCCAGGCCGGTCGCGGCGAGCGCCGTCCAGACCAGGTGCTGAATCGCGGTGTCGTTGCCGCTGAACCAGTCCTGGAAGGCGGCCGGCTGCGGCAGCCAGGTGGTCAGCGACGTCCAGATCGAGGGCACCACGACCATCCCGAACAGGCCGCCGGCGACGATGAAGCCACCCTGGGTGGGCATCGCCATGATGCCCAGCCGGGCGTAGCGCAGCGCGGCCTCGCACAACGCGAAGCCGGTGCCCAGGGCGGCGCCGAGCAGCAGATGACCAGCCACTGCACCACCGCCGTCATGGGGGCGCAGACCAGGAAGCCGAGCGCGACGCCCTGCAGCAGGGTGGCCCAGCGGAGCGTCCGCGCCCACGAGGCGAGCACGGTCAGCTGGGTCACCGCCACGACGGCGGCGAACACCATCAGGGCGATCACTACGCACCTCCGGGGTTCGAGGTCGGGCCGCTTGCCAGGCTATGCGCTCCCGGGTTCGAGCATCGGACTCCTCCCCGGCGGCGCCTCCGCGCGGTAGCCTCAGGCGCGTGCTGCTCTCCGACCGCGACATCCGCGCCCAGATCGACGCGGGGCGCGTGCAGTTCGATCCCTGGGATCCGGCGATGATCCAGCCCAGCAGCGTCGACGTCCGGCTCGACAAGTACTTCCGGCTGTTCGACAACCACAAGTACCCGGTGATCGACCCGGCGCAGGACCAGCCCGACCTGACCCGGCTGGTCGAGGTCGACCCCGCCGAGGGGTTCGTCCTGCACCCCGGCGAGTTCGTGCTGGGCAGCACCTACGAGACGGTCACCCTGCCCGACGACCTGGCCGCCCGCGTCGAGGGCAAGTCGAGCCTCGGACGCCTCGGCCTGCTCACCCACGCCACCGCCGGCTTCGTCGACCCCGGCTTCAGCGGCCACGTCACCCTGGAACTGTCCAACGTGGCCACGCTGCCGATCATGCTCTGGCCGGGCATGAAGATCGGCCAGCTGGCCTTCTTCCAGCTCTCCAGCCCGTCGGAGAACCCGTACGGGTCGGCGGTCTACGGCTCGCACTACCAGAACCAGCGCGGCCCGACGGCGTCCCGGAGCTTCCAGAACTTCCACCGAGCGGACGTCTGAGGCCTGTTCCCGTCATCGCGGGGCTTGACCCGGGGGTTCAGCCGAGGACGTCGGGCAAATCCGCCGACGGCAGGTCGGCGAAGGCGTCCGCGACCCCCGGGCAGGTGATCGCGCCGGCCACGGTGTTAAGCCCGAGGGCCAGCGGCTGGGAGTCGGCGCAGGCCTGCCGCCAGCCCTTGCCGGCCAGCTGGACGGCGTACGGCAGGGTGGCGTTGGTGAGCGCCCAGGTGGAGGTGTTCGGCACCGCCCCGGGCATATTCGCCACGCAGTAGAAGACCGAGTCGTGCACCCGGAAGGTCGGGTCGTCGTGGGTGGTCGGATGCGAATCCTCGAAGCAGCCGCCCTGGTCGATGGCCACGTCGACCAGCACCGAACCGGGCCGCATCTGGGCCACCATCTCGTTGGTGACCAGCTTCGGCGCCTTCGCCCCCGGGATCAGCACCGTGCCGATCACCAGGTCGGCGCCCAGCACCTGCTCGCGCACGCTCAACGCCGTCGAGACGATGCCCTGGATGCGGTTGTCGTAGCGCCAGAAGGTCATCCGGAGCTTCTCCAGGTCGGTGTCCAGGATGGTCACCGTGGCGCCCATGCCGAGGGCGATGTTGGCGGCGTTCTGGCCGGCCACCCCGCCTCCCAGGACGACCACCTTGGCGTTCTGGACGCCGCCGACAGCGCCCATCAGCACCCCACGGCCGCCCTGCGGCTTCAGCATCGCGTGCGCACCGACCTGCGGCGCCAGGCAGCCGGCGACCTCCGACATCGGGTACAGCAGGGGCAGCAGGCCGGAAGGCAGTTGGACGGTCTCGTAGGCGATCCCCGTGGTGCCGGCGGCCAGCAGCGCCTGCGTCCCGGCCGGGTCCGCGGCCAGGTGGAGGTAGGTGAACAGCACCAGGTCGTCGCGAAGCAGGTGGTACTCGCTGGCGATGGGTTCCTTCACCTTGAGCACGAGTTCACCGCTGGCCCAGGTTTCCTCGGCGGTGTCGAGGATGGTCGCCCCCTGGGCGGCGTACTCCTGGTCGGTGATGGAGGAGCCCAGGCCGGCGCCGGCCTGGACGAAGACCCGGTGCCCGTGCCCGACGAGTTCGGACACCCCGATCGGGGTGATGGCCACGCGGTACTCCTGGCTCTTGACCTCGGCGGGGACGGCGATCCTCATGGTTGTTCCCTTCTCGATGGGGCCAGTGTGGACCATCCGGCATGCGACCACGGCGACGCCCGGCCACCCGCGGGGTAACGTGCAGCCACCAAGCCTGAATGCAGGCTGCGGAGCGTGGAGGCGACATGAACTTCATCCCTCGGGTGATTGCTGGACTGGCCGGAGTTGCTCTGGCGCTGAGCCTGGTGCCGGCCGCCCAGGCCCAGGCCAAGGCGGACCCGGACCGGGCCCGGCACGAACGGATCGTGAAGTTCTGGACCAAGGACAAGGTGGCCAAGGCTGTGCCGCGTGACTTCGTCCTGGACCCGAAGACCGGCAAGGTCACCGGTGCGCGCCAGCCGGGCAGACCCGGGGGTGGTGGGTCGACCGCTCTGGGAGCCTCGTGGAACAACGGCGGCCTGGTGCTGAAGACGACCGGCAAGGTGTTGTTCTCGATGGGCGGTACGTACTACGTCTGCTCGGCCTCGGTGGTCAAGGACACGGTCAGCGATCGTTCGATCATCCTCACCGCCGCCCACTGCGCCTATGACGAGGAGGCTGGCGCCTTCGCCGCGAACTGGATGTTCATCCCCGACTACGACAGCTCCCCGGTGAGCCTTTCCACCACCGACAACGCGTTCTGCGACTCCACCGCGTACGGCTGCTGGACGGCCGCCGCACTGGTGGTGCACCAGGGCTACGCCAGCGCCGGTTCGTTCAACACCCAGGCCACGCAGAATGACTTCGCGTTCGCCGTCGTCGGGGAGGGCGGTCTGGCCACGAACTCCAGCCGCTACCTCGACGACCTGGTCGGCGGCCAGGCGATCAGTTACGCCAAGGCGTCCTCCGGCGTCCAGACCTACCTGTTCGGCTACCCGGCAGCAGGCAAGTACACCGGCAAGGATCTGGTCTACAGCGCGGGGTCGCTGGGCTTGGACAAGTGGAACTCGAACCTGACCTACCGGGTGGCTTCCGACATGACTGGCGGCTGCTCCGGCGGTCCCTGGTTCACGCCGTTCACGGCGTCCACCGGTGCCGGCACGTTGATCTCGGTCAACTCCTACGGCTACTCCGGCCTGCTGGCGATGCACGGTCCCTTCTTCAACGCCAGGACCCAGGCCCTCTTCACCACTGCGCAGACGGCGACGTCGAACACGGTGGTCGGGTAATAGACTGATTGGAGTACGTGCTCCGGGGTCGGTGAAAGTCCGAACCGGCGGTGACAGCCCGCGACCCGTCTTCGCTTGCGAAGCCGGTTGATCTGGTGGAATTCCAGGGCCGACGGTGAAAGTCCGGATGGGAGGCAGCACGCGGCGTCGATGACGCTCGGGCGTTCGCGCCCGAGTTCGCGACGCCCCGCGGTGTATCCGCGCAACCCCGGTCCACGCTGTGACCGGAGGTGAGATGACCCGCAGGATCGGACGCGACTTCGCGGCGCCGCTGCTGTTCGGCGCCCTCGCGGTCGCCGGCTGGTGGGCCGCGACCAGGGGCGGGGTGTCCAGCCTGCTGCTGCCGTCCCCCTCCGCCGTGGTCGAGCGGCTCGTCACCGAACTGGGCAACGCCGAGTTCTGGGGGTACGTCCGGGTCACCCTGCTCGAGGCGGTCGGCGGCTGCGTGCTCGGGACAGCCGTCGCGCTGCCGCTGGCGATCGGGATCCATCGGTCCCGCTGGGCGGCGGCCGCCGTGACCCCGTTCCTCGGGGCCACCCAGGCCATCCCCGCGATCGCGCTGGCCCCGCTGCTGGTGCTGTGGATCGGCTACGGCGTCGTCGCCGTGGTCACGCTGTGCGCGTTGATGGTGTTCTTCCCGATCCTGATCTCCTCGGTCGTCGGCCTGCGTGGCGTCGACCGCGGCGTGGTGGACGCCGCCCGGATCGACGGCGCCACCAGCTGGGCGCTGCTGCGCCACGTCGAACTGCCGATGGCGCTGCCGTCCATCCTCGGCGGGTTGCGCAACGGGTTCACCCTCTCGGTGACCGGTGCCGTGGTCGGCGAAATGGTGATGGGCGGAGCCGGGCTGGGCATGGTGCTCACCGTGCAGCGGGACTCCGTCGACACCGCCGGCATGTTCGCCTCGATCATCGTGCTGTGCCTGATCGCCTCCAGCGCGTATTACCTCATCCACCTCTGGGAGCGCCGCTCCCAGATCATCGAGTCGCTGGTCGGCAGCGGCTCCTGACCTGTTATCGGAAGGCACCATGAAACGACGCTCTCTCCTGGCGGGGGCCCTTGCCGGGCTCACCCTCGCCCTCGCCGGCTGTGCGACGGCGGGCACCGGCGGCACCTCCGCCCCCGCGACCTCCTCAGCGGCCCCGGCCACCCCGACCATCGGGCTGACCTACATCCCGAACATCCAGTTCAGCCCCTTCTACGTCGCCGAGAGCCAGGGCCTGTTCAGCGCCAAGGGGATCAAGCCGACCCTGCGGCACCACGGCGCCTCCGAGGGCCTGTTCACGGCGCTGGCCGCCGGCCAGGAGGACTTCGTCATCGCCGGCGGTGACGAGATGCTCCAAGCCCGCGCCGGCGGTGCCGACCTGATCGCGATCGCCGCGTACTACCACAGCTACCCGGTGGTCATCATCGTCCCGGCGAGCTCGTCCATCACCACGACGGCCGATCTCCGCGGCAAGTCCATCGGCATCCCCGGCCGCTACGGCGAGAGCTGGTTCGGGCTCCAGGTGGCTCTCAAGGCCGCCGGACTCTCCGAGAAGGACGTCGACATCATGGAGATCGGCTACACCCAGCAGGCCGCGCTGACCACCGGCAAGGTGGACGCCATCGTCGGCTTCGCCAACAACGACGCCGTCCAGTTCGCGCTGGCCGGCGTGAAGACGCGCTCCCTCCCGCTGGCCGCCTCGGTGCCGCTGGTCGGGATCAGCCTGATCACCACGCGCGCCTATGCTCAGGCGCACCCCGAGACTGCCCGGGCGGTCGCCGACGGCATGGTGGCCGGAGTGGCCGCTGTGGTCGCCGATCCGGCGGCCGCGGTGACGGCGTCCGTGCCCTACGTCCCGGGCCTGGCTTCGGCGAACGCCCAGAAGGCCGCTCGGGCCACCCTGGACGCCACCGTGAAGGTGATGACGGCCTCCGACGGCTCGGTCAGCGGCAAGCTCGACCCGGCCGCCTGGGCGGCCATGGCCACCTTCATGGCGGAGCAGGGCCTCACCGCAGCGGCCCAGGATCCGGTCGCTGCGATGAGCACCGAGTACGTCTCGCAGTAGCCGACCCGTGCCCCCCGGGGCGCGCGCCCGCTGCCCACCGGCCCGTAGGGTGAGTCCATGAGGCCGGTGAGCAGGGCCGCGCGCCGGGTGGCCGTCGCCATGCGCGAAGTGGACCGGCGCCGCTTCCTGCCTGCGGAGTACCGGTCCTGGGCCGATGTGGACGAACCGGTGCCGATCGGCCACGGTGGCACGAACTCCCAGCCGTCCACGGTCGCCTACATGCTGCGGTTGCTCGATCCGCGCCCCGGCATGCACGTCCTGGACGTGGGCAGCGGCTCGGGCTGGACCAGCGAACTCCTTGCCTGGTTGATCGGGCCGTCGGGCACCGTGGTGGCCAGCGAGATCGTGCCCGAACTGGTCGCCATGGGACGGGCGAACATCACCGCGCCGAACGTGAGGACCCTCCAGGCGGTCCGTGGGGTGCTGGGCGCGCCCGACGAGGCGCCCTTCGACCGCATCCTGGTCTCGGCCGACCCCGGGCGGATGCCGGACGCGCTCGTGGCACAGCTCGCGGTCGGCGGGCGCATGGTGATCCCCGTCGCGGGCGCCATGCTGGTGGTCAGCCATCCGCGGCGCGGCTACGCCATCCACGAGGCGCCGGGCATGTTCCGCTTCGTCCCGCTGGTCTGAACCGTCCGGTCGGGCTGGAATGATGTCCCCAGCGGATCGAGGGGAAGCAGATGACAGTGCACGTGGTGCCGCGATGGGACGACTACTTCCTGGGGATCGCCACAGCCGTGGCGGCGCGGGCCAAGTGCACCCGCCGCCGGGTGGGTGCGGTCCTGGTCATCGACCGGCGGATCATCGCGACCGGCTACAACGGTGCCGCGCCCGGGCGTCCCGACTGCCTCGAAGGGGCTTGTCCGCGCGGGCAACTCGGCTACGACCAGGTGCCCGGGCTGGGGGACTACGACCGTCCCGGGACCGCCGGGTTCTGCATCGCCATCCACGCCGAGGTCAACGCTCTCCTGTTCGCCACCCGGGACACCAAGGGGGCCACCGCCTACATCACCGACCCTCCCTGCCCGGGCTGCCGGAAGGCTCTGGCTGCGGCCGGGATCATGCGCGCGGTGTGGCCGGGAGGTGAGTACGACGCGGACGGCCTTGTCGACTGGACGAGGTAGGTGCTGGCGATGAACTCCCCGGACGCGTCGGGCCTGGCCGCGTGGGTGGACCGCGGGGTGAGCCTGTTCTGCCTGGGCACGCTCATCCCGGCGGCGGTCATGGCCGCCGACCAGGTGCCCCACCTTGATCGCCTGTGGCTGGCCCTCTTCGGTGGCGGCATCGCGGTGACGAGCGTGGCGATGGTGATCTGGTCCTGGTCGGGACGGTCCCTGCGCCTGCTGCTGGGCCCGTACGTCGCCCTGGTGTCGGGGGGCCTGGTGACCTGGCCGCTGGCGTGGCGTTCCCCCGAGCCCGCCAGCGGCAGCCCCTGGCTGTGGATGTGCATGGGGGTCTCGACCGTGTGCCTGGCCCTCCTGGCAGGTACCCGGTGGGGGTTGCTGTACGCGGTCGTGTCCGGGATGGCGTTCGCCGTGGTGCGGATGACCCCCTCGGGACAAGGCATCCCGCCGCTGAACGCGGCCCAGGACATGCTGGTCCTGTTCGCCAACCCGACTGCGGTGATGGTCGGCCTGGCGGTGGTGAAGGACTCGGTGCGGCAGTTGGACCAGTCCCTGGCGGGCACCCAGCGGGAGGAGGCGGGTGCCGCGCTGGAAGAGGCCCTGGTCGAGGAGCGCCGGCGGCTGGACGGCATCGTCCACGACGAGGTGATGACCACGCTGGTGGCCGCCGCCCAGTCCGAAGGCCCGCATGATCCGCGTGTGGTGGAGTTGGCCGGCCGCGCGATCGGCCGACTGGCCGAGGCGGGCCAGCCCGCTGATTCCGGGGTCGCGGTGACCGCTCATCATCTGGCCTGGCTCGTCGAAGATGTGGTGACCGCGGTGTGTCCGGAAGCCGACGTGCGCGCGACGCTGGCCGATCCGGGGGTCACGATTCCGCCCGGCGTCGCCAGCGCGCTGGGTCAGGCTGTCCGCGAGGTCGCCGTCAACGTCTCCCGGCACGCCCGGGCCGATCGCGTGGAGGTCATCCTCACCGACGACGTCGCGCGCGAGCGAGGGATCCAGGTCGTCGTCGCCGATGACGGACGCGGGTTCGACGTGACCGCGGTGCCCTCGGATCGATTCGGATTGCAGGTCTCGGTGGCCGAACGGATGCGGAGCGTCGGCGGACGTGCCGAGGTGACCTCTGGTCCGGGGCGGGGGACCGTCGTGGTGCTGACGTGGCTGGATCCCGCCGGCCGGCCCTCGCGGGGGGCCGCGCGGTCCGGCCCGGAGGCCGCGTACCCCGAGCTGCCGGCGATCCGGGGCGGGGTGCTCGTGGGCCTGGTGTGGTTCCTGGTGGTGACGCACTTCCTGTTGGGCTGGACGAGTCTGGACCAGGTGACGGCGCTGTGGCCGGTGTTCGCGGCCCAGGTGCTGGCCGTCGTCGCCACGGCCTTGTCGGTGCGTCGGGCGTCGGTGAACCCGCTGCGGCCCGGCCTGGCCTGGACTGTGGTGGGCCTGCTGCTGGCGGTGACCCAGATCGTCTCCGGCGTCCTACCGGTGGGCCAGTGGCCCGGCTACGCGACCTGGCACTCCGGCGTGGTGATGGTGCTTCTGATCGTGCTGTTGATGCGCGGACGGGAGGGGGTCGCCTGGGTGGGCGTCGGGCTGTTCGCGGTCTCCACGGTGGCCTGGGCGCTCACCCACGGACTCGGCGTGGGCGACGCCGTCCGCGTCGCCTTCGGACCCGTCTCCTGGATGGTGGTCGCGTCCCTGTTGCGCCGGTGGCTGGTCACCATCGGCAACCGGTTGGAGGCCTCCCGGGAGTCCTCGCGGGCAGCCAACCGGGCGATGGCGTCCAGCGTCTCCAAGCTGGTGCTCCGCGACATCTGGCTGAGCCAACTCCAGGCGCAGGTGGGCCCGCTGCTGGGTCGCCTGGCCGATCCGTCGGCGGAACTGAGCCAGGTCGACCGTGACGCCTGCCTGGCAGCCGAGACCCGGCTTCGGGAGGGGCTGCGAGCAGGCAACCTGCTGGTGTCCGGGGTCTCGGACGTGATCGAGGCCGCGCGCAGCCGCGGGGTCGACGTCACGCTCGTGGACAGCCGCGGATCGGTGCTGCCGGAGGTGGTGCGCCCGGCCCTGCGTCGGCACCTGGACGACGTCCTGGACCGGCCGAGCACCCGGCGGGTCGTGGTGCGCGCGGCGCCCGAGGGCTACTCCGACGTCGTCACCATCCTGGCCGTCGATTCCTCCGGACGGACCGAGCTCACTACGCTGGACGAGTCCGGGAGTGTCGCCACGCGTTAGGAGAAGGCCCTCGTGATTCGCGCTGCCGTCATCGATGACCACGAGGCGATCCGGTTCGGGGTGAGCGCCGCGCTGGCGCACCACGGCGGGCAGCGGGTGAGGGTCGTGGCCGACAGCAGCAGTGTCGACGGCTTCCTGGCCACTGGGACGCCGGCCGACGTCGTGCTGCTCGACCTGCAGTTGGCCGACGCGTCGGACCCCCGCGAGAACACCGAGCGGCTGATCGAGGCGGGCTACCGCGTCCTCGTCTACAGCATCGCGGACAACGTCAGGCTGCTGCGCCGGGCGCTCGCCGGCGGCGCCGACGGGGTGTGCCGCAAGGCCGAGCCGATCGCCCAGACCATCGCCTCGATCGAAGCGGTGGCCGCCGGCCACGTGGTGCTGTCCCAGGAGATCCTGGCTGTGATCGAAGGTGACGCCGGCTACGTCTCGGCCAATCTGGGCGTCCGCGAGCGCGAAGTCCTTGCCCTCTATGCCGGGGGCATGGGGGTTCCGGAGGTGTCCCTGCGCCTGGCCATCACCGAGAACAGCGTCAAGGAGTACCTCAAGCGGATCAGGGCCAAGTACTGCAACGTCGACCGGCCGGCCGCCAGCAAGCTCGACCTGTTCCGGCGTGCGATCGAGGACGGCATCGTCCCCCCGATCGAACCGCGGCTGTGAGGAAGGGGCGGGCGCTCAGTACCAGCCGTGGGCGTGCTTGAACGCCCAAGCCCCGCACGGTGTCCCGTACCGGTCCTGCACGTAGCCCAGGGCCCACTTGATCTGGGTGGCGGGATTGGTCCGCCAGTCGGCGCCGGCGGAGGCCATCTTGTAGCCGGGCAGCGCCTGAGGGATGCCGTAAGCCCCGGATGAGGGGTTCGTCGCGGTCAGGATCCAGCGGCTCTCGCGCATGATGATGTTGTCGAAGCACTGGAACTGGTCCTCACCCCAGTCGTAGCGGTTCAGCATCATCTGGCGCGCGATCTCGCGGGGGTCGGTGACCGCGGGGTCATAGCCCAACTCCAGCACGCGGAGGCGCTCGGTCTCCCTGATCGCGGCGTTCTGGGCGCTGATGGCGTCGGATTGCCGGCCCAGCAGTGCGCTGCGGTAAAGCGCGAGCTCGGACGCCTCCGACAGCCCCGTCCGCTGCGCCGTCCGGGCCAGTACGCCCACCGCTCTGGCCTGCGGGGTGTGCTGCACGACGACCGTGGCGAGATCGACGGCCTGGGCCGAGGTCGGGGTCTGCGAACCGCCGGCCAACGTGATCGCGGTGATGGCTCCGAGCGCTCCGCTCAGCGCAAGGGCACCGAGGCGGAAGGGGAGCCGGCTGCGCACCGTCCAAGAGTGCCAGACGGGGTGCTCTCAGGGAAAACTCAGAGAGAAATTCGCGGCGACACGCCGTCACAATCCGCGCAGGAAGTCGGGGTCGTCATCGGGGGCCTTGGGCGGCGGACGGCGCGGGCCTGTTCCGCGTCCCGCCGGACGGCCGAACACCAGCCACGCGATGGCCCCCACTCCGGGAAGGCAGATCACCGTCACCGCCCACAGCCAGCGCGGCATGAGGCGGACGCGGAGCGGATCGGCCTGGGCCACGTCGACCACGCAGTAGATCATCAGCAGCCCGAGGATCACCCATGGCAGGAGCCGTCCCATGCGCCCAATGTACCTGCTGCAGGCGGACGCGCCGGCGCTCGGGGGCGGGGCTAGGGTGGGGGCGTGAAGCTGAGCGTCGTCTCCGGCGCGGACGTGCTGCCGGGGCTGGCCGACGCCCTGGCCGGTCACCGCGTGATCGCGCCGGTTCCCGACGGTGAGGCAGTCAGCTACCTGGCGGCGCTGCGGCCGGACGTGCCGATCGAGACCGATGACGCGGCCGTCGTGGTGTCCACGTCCGGGTCGACCGGGACGCCCAAGGGCGTGATCCTCTCAGCGTCCGCCATCCGGTTCTCCGCCTCCGGCACCCATCGGCGGCTCGGTGGGCCGGGTGACTGGGTCTGCGCCCTGCCGACCCACCACGTGGCGGGCCTGATGACGCTGGCCCGGGCGGTGGTGGCCGGTACCGCGGTCCGGTTCGCCCGTCCCGACCTGTCCGACCTGCCCGGCGTCTCCGAGCGCAGCTACCTTTCGCTGGTCCCTGCCCAACTCCACCGCTCCCTGGGGGACGCCGGGATCGTCGACCGCCTGCGCGGGTACGCCGCGGTGCTGCTTGGCGGATCGGCCGTGGAGGCCGGCCTCCTGGCGGCCTCCCGCGAACTGGGGATCGCGACCGTGACCACCTACGGGATGAGCGAGACGTGCGGCGGCTGCGTCTACGACGGGCTCCCGCTGGACGGGGTGCGGATCGGCTTCGTGGGGGAGCGCATCTCCCTCTCCGGTCCGATGGCGTTCTCCGGCTACCGGCTGCGTCCGGACCTCACCGCGGCCACGCTGGACGGCGACACCGTCCTCACCCAGGACCGCGGACGGCTCAGCGACGGGCGGTTGGAGGTCCTCGGACGCCTCGACGACGTGGTCATCTCCGGCGGCGTCAACGTCGACCTCGCGGCCGCGCAGCGGCTGGCGGAGGAGACGCTGGGCCGTCCCGAACAGGGCGGGCCGGTGCTTTTCGCGGTCGAGGATCCGCGCTGGGGGCAGCGCATCGTCGCCGTCACCACCGGCCGGCCGGATCTGGCGGAGTTGAGCCGCGCTCTCGGAGGGCTGCTGGGCCCGGCCGCCCTGCCGCGGGAATTGCGGCGGGTGTCCGGGTTGCCCTACACATCGACTGGCAAGATCGATCGGGCCGCGCTCGTGCGCGGCTGGCACGAGAAGGGCGACGATGGCGAGGCTGGCTGACTGGGTCGAGGGCGCACGGCCGCGAACCCTGCCGGCGGCGATGGCCCCGGTCCTGGCGGGCAGCGGTGTGGCCTGGTTCGAGGGCGGCTTCGACGCGGTGCGCGCAGGCTTGGCGCTGGTCGTCGCCCTGGCCCTGCAGGTCGGGGTCAACTACGCCAACGACTACTCCGACGGCATCCGCGGCACCGACGCGGCACGGGTCGGCCCGATGCGCCTGGTCGGATCGGGCGCGGCCCGTCCGTCCCAGGTCAAGGCCGCTGCGTTCGCCGCCTTCGGCGTCGCCGCGGTGGCAGGGCTCGTGGTGGTGGTGCTGACCGGGGAGTGGTGGTTGCTGGCGGTCGGTGCGGCCGCCATCGTTGCCGCCTGGTTCTACACCGGCGGCCCACACCCGTACGGCTACCTCGGCCTGGGTGAGGTGTTCGTCTTCGTGTTCTTCGGCCTGGTCGCGGTGCTGGGGACCGCCTTCATCCAGGTCGGCTCGGTCTCGGCGACGGCCTGGTGGACGGCGGTGGCGATCGGAGCGATGGCCTGCGCGATCCTGGTGGCCAACAACCTGCGCGACATCGACGGCGACCGGCTCTCGGGCAAGCGGACGCTGGCCACCCGGCTCGGCGACCGCGGCACCCGCCTGTTCTACCTCGGGCTGCTGGGTCTGGCCATGGTCGGCGTCCTCGGGGTGGCCGCGTCCAGCTCGTGGTGGGCGCTGCTCGGGTGGCTGATGGCCGGGCTGCTGATCGGCCCGATCCGTGGGGTGCTGGCCGGCAGCACCGGCCGGTCGCTGATTCCGGTGCTGAAGTGGACGGGACTGGCTGAACTGGCCTGCGCCGCGGGCCTCTTCGTGGGCCTGGTGATCGCTGGATGACGACGGTCCGTGTCCTGATCGGGCCGATGGTGGCCTCAGCCTGGGCCATCGCTGTCGGTTGGCTGGCCATGGCCGTGGTGATCCTGGCCTCGGGCCGGAGTCCGCTGGCGATCGGGCTGGGTGTGGCGGCGGCGCTGCTCGGGGCCGGTACGGCCTGGGTGGGGGCCGCGATGGTGGTCCGGGTCACCGCCGACGGGGTCGTCATCGGCGGCCGGCTCGTAGGGTGGGCGGAGGTGGACGGCATCGCCATCCGGCCGGGGGGCCGGCTGATCACGGTGCACGTCCCGGTGCTTGCCCGGCGCCAGGGCCGAGCCCTGATCGAGGTGGAGATGGACGGCTTGAGCTCGCTGCGCAGTGCCCGCGCGGTGGCGCGCGCCGTCGCTCCGATCGCCGAGCGGGCCGGGGTCGAGGTGACCGTGCTGGAGAAGCCGGGCAAGGCCCGCTCCGGAAGGCGCGTCCATGCCTGACATGGACACCGCGGTCTACTCGCTGCCCCTGCGGACCAGGTTCCGCGGGCTGCTGCGGCGCGAGGGCATGCTGATTCGGGGCCCTGCCGGCTGGGGTGAATGGAGCCCGTTCGCCGAGTACACCTATCCCGAGATCGGGCCGTGGTGGCAGGCGGCCAGGGAAGCGGCTTTCGTCGGCTTCCCGGCGCCGGTCCGCGATCGGGTTCCGGTCAATGTCACCGTTCCGGCGGTCGACCCCCAGACCGCCCACCGGCTCGCCTCCTCCTCCGGGTGCTCGACAGCCAAGGTGAAAGTGGCCGAGCCGGGTCAGGCCTTCTCCGAGGACGAGGCCCGGGTGGAGGCCGTCCGCGACGCGCTGGGAGGCGCGGGACGCGTCCGCATCGATGTCAACGGCGCGTGGTCGGTCGACGACGCGGTCGCACGGCTGCGCCGGCTGGCGCGCTACGGCCTGGAGTACGCCGAGCAACCGTGCGCGAGCGTGGAGGAGTTGGCGGACCTGCGGCGCCGGCTGGCCCGGGCGGGGATCGGAGTCCCGATCGCGGCCGACGAGTCCATCCGCCGCTCCGGCGACCCTGAGCGGGTGGTCGCGCTGGCCGCCGCCGACATCGCAGTCCTCAAGGTTCAGCCCTTGGGCGGGGTGCGTCGCTGTCTGGACCTGGCCGACCGGCTCGGGCTGCCGGTGGTGGTGTCCTCGGCGCTGGAGAGCTCGGTGGGCCTGCGCGCCGGCCTGGCGCTGGCCGCCGCGCTGCCCGAACTGCCCTACGCCTGCGGGCTCAACACCGCGGCCCTGCTGGCCGACGACGTCACCGACGAGCCGCTGGTCGCCGTCGGCGGGGAACTCGCCGTTCGCGAGGTGACGGTGGTGGACAATGAGCGCTGGCACGCGACGCCTGAGGTGGCCGCCCGGTGGAGGGCGCGATGGGCGGGCCTGCCCGAGCAGCTGAGGAGCCGCGGTGAGTGAGTCGTACGCCTGCGCGCAGGCGGTGATCGCCCAGTTGTGCGCCCAGGGAGTGCGTGAGGTCGTGCTGGCGCCGGGCTCGCGCAGTGCCCCCTTGGCGCTGGCGACACAGGCGGCCGAGCGGTCCGGTCTGCTGCGGCTGCACGTCAGGACTGACGAGCGCTCAGCCGGCTTCCTGGCGCTCGGCCTGGCCAAGCCGGGCGGCCGGTGCGCGGCGGTGATCACCACGTCCGGGACCGCCGTGGGCAACCTCCTGCCCGCGGTGATGGAGGCCCACCACGCGGGCGTCCCGCTGCTGGTGCTGAGCGCCGACCGTCCGGCGGCGCTGGTCGGCTTCGGGGCGAACCAGACCACCGACCAGAACCGGCTCTTCAGCGGCTTCGTCCGCTACCAGGCCCGGGTCGCCTCGTCGGCGCCGTCCCCGTCGTGGGTGGCCCAGGTGGCCAGGGCGGTGATCCTCGCCGAAGGTGCCGCGACGCTGGCCCCTGGTCCGGCGCACCTCAACATCGAACTGGCCGAACCGCTGGTGCCCGATGCCGAGGCCGGCCTGCCCCAGGCGTCCGCCGTCCGGGCGATCGCCGCACCGGTGCGGGCCACCACGCTCGCCCCCGGCCCGCGCACCCTCCTGCTGTGCGGCGACGCCTCGGTGGAGCAGGGACGCGCGGTGGCCGACCTTGCCGAACGGGCCGGGCTGCCGCTGGTGGCCGAGCCGTCCAGCAACGCGCGGCGTGGCCGCAACGCCCTGGCCGCCGGACGGCTCCTGCTGGCCCGCGAGCTGGCCGGACGCATCGAACGGGTGGTGGCCTTCGGCCATCCGACCTTGTCGCGTCCGATCAACCGGTTGCTGGCCCGGGCTGACGTGGAGCTGATCGTGGTCAGTGCCACGGCCGACTTCGTCGATCCCGGTTGGCGGGCCTCGACGTTCGCGGCCGCCGTCGACCTGCCCCGGGGGGACCCGTCCTGGCTCGCCGACTGGCTGGACGCCGACCGTCGCGCCCTGCGCCACGTCGACGAGGTCCTGGCGTCCGAGCCCGGGTTGACCGGGCCGGCGGTGGCCCGGCAGGTGCTGGCGGCGGTGCCGAGGGAGCATAACCTGGTGATCGGGAACTCCAATCCGATCCGGGACGCCGACCTGGCCCCGGTCGCGGCCGACCCCGCCCCGGTCTACGCCAATCGGGGTCTGGCCGGCATCGACGGGACGGTGTCCACCGCGGCCGGCATCGCGCTGGCCACGCACCGACCGACCACGATGCTGTGCGGCGACCTGACCTTCGGTCACGACGCGAACGGTCTGGCCATCGGCCCGGGGGAGCCTCGTCCCGACCTGCGCATCGTCGTCGCCGACGACTCCGGAGGCAGCATCTTCGCGACCCTGGAGTATGGGGAGGCCCGGTTCGCCGACGCCTTCGAACGGGTCTTCGCCACCTGGCCCGGCGTGGATCCCGTCGCGCTCGCCGCCGGCTACGGCGTGCCGGCCCGGCGCGTGGCCACCGGTGAGGATCTGGCGGGTGCGCTCGCGTCCCCGGTGTGTGGGGTGGAGGTCGTCGTCGCGAGCGTCGACCGGTCCCGCCGGCGCGCGCTCACCGAGCGGCTGGCCGCCTGGCCCGGCTGAGCGTCTTGTCTAAATGTAAGGACATTCTGTTGACTTCCGGCGCAAGCGGCGATTGAATGGTGCTCACCTGCTCAACCCATCCAGTGGCACGCTGTGCCTCGACGAAGAGGTCCTCGATGACTGAAACCCTTTCTCCCCTCGGCATCATGGCCCAGCGTGGGCCGACCGTCCTGTGGAACGACTCCTCCGACCCGGTGGAACTCGCCGAGTCCATCACGTTCGGCTGCGTCGGAGCCACCTGCAACCCGGTGATCGCCCTCGCGGCGATCCGGGCCGACCTGCCCACCTGGCAAGCCCGCATCAAGGAACTCGCGGCCGGCGAGATGGCCGAGGCCACCGAGTCCGAGATCGGCTGGCGCGTGGTCGAGGAGGTATCCCTCAAGGCGGCCAAGCTGCTCGAGCCCGCCTTCGAGAAGTACAACGGCATCAACGGCCGGCTCTCGATGCAGACCGATCCCCGTCTCGCCCGCAGCGCCTCCGCCCTCGTCGCGCAGGCCCGTCACTTCGCCTCGCTGGCCAAGAACATCATCGTGAAGATCCCGGCCACCAAGGTCGGCACCGCCGCCATCGAAGAGGCCACCTACCACGGCGTGAACATCAACGTCACCGTGTCCTTCTCGGCCGCCCAGGCCGTGCAGACCGGCGAGGCCATCGAGCGCGGCCTGAAGAGGCGCGAGGCCGAGGGCCTGGACATCTCGACGATGGGCCCGGTCGTGACCATCATGGTCGGCCGCGTGGACGACTGGATGAAGGACATGTACGCCCGCGAAGGCCTGACCTTCGACCAGAACTACCTGGAGTGGGCTGGCGTGGCCGCGTTCAAGAACGCCTACGCCGAGTTCAACAAGCGCGGCCTGCGCTCCCGGCTCCTGTCGGCGGCCTTCCGCAACACCAAGCACTGGAGCGAGTTCGTCGGCGGCAACGTGGTCATCTCCCCGCCGTTCGGCTGGCAGAAGCGCATCCAGGCCAGTGGCGCCGGCGCCGAGGACCGCATGGACATCCCGGTCGACCCGGAGATCCTGGAGACCCTGCTCACCATGCCCGAGTTCCGCAAGGCCTACGAGATCGACGGCTTGAGCGTCGACGAGTTCGACTCCTTCGGCCCGACCCGCAAGACGTTGCGCCAGTTCCTGCACGCCGACGAGGAACTCGACCAGATCGTGCGCGACATCCTCATCCCGGCCCCGTGAGCCGCTGAACCTGCCCCCTGCCCGTCACCCGAACCACTTACCAGAGAGCATTTCCAGGAGCCAAGAATGACCTCCCCAACCGTGCGCCTGACCGTCGGCCAGGCTGTCGTGAAGTTCCTAGCAAACCAGTGGTCCGAGCGTGACGGGCAGGAGCAGCGGCTGATCGCCGGCTGCTTCGGCATCTTCGGTCACGGCAACGTCGCCGGGATCGGCCAGGCCCTGCTGCAGGCCGAGTTGCAGACGTTGGACGGGGTCGAGGGCGCCCCCGACCTGCCCTACGTCCTGGTCCGCAACGAGCAGGGCGGGACGAACGCCGCCGCTGCGTACGCCAAGACCAAGAACCGGTTGCAGACCTACGCGGTCACCTCCTCCATCGGTCCGGGCGCCACCAACATGATCACCGGTGCCGCGCTGGCCACCACCAACCGGGTGCCGGTCCTGCTGTTCCCGTCCGACATCTTCTCCACCCGCTACCCCGATCCGGTGCTCCAGCAGTTGGAGGATCCCCGGAGCCTCGACGTCTCGGTCAACGACGCGTTCAAGCCGGTGTCCCGCTTCTGGGATCGCATCAACCGGCCCGAGCAGTTGATCGGGTCCCTGCTGGCGGCGATGCGGGTGCTGACCGACCCGGCCGAGACCGGTGCGGTGACGGTGTGCCTGCCGCAGGACGTCCAGGCCGAGGCCTTCGACTTTCCGGTGGAGTTCTTCCGCAAGCGGGTGTGGCACATCGCCCGGCCCGTTCCCGAGCCGGCCGCGCTGGCGCGGGCCGTCGCGGCGATCAAGGCGTCCAAGAAGCCGCTGATCGTGGCCGGCGGCGGCGTCATCTATTCCGAGGCGAGCGAGCAGTTGCGCGCGTTCGCCGACGCGACCGGTATCCCGGTCGCCGACACCCAGGCCGGCAAGGGCGCCATCAACTACGACCACCGGATGTCGGTCGGCGGCGTCGGCTCGACCGGTGCCGGTTCGGCGAACGCCCTGGCTCGCGAGGCCGATCTGGTGATCGGCATCGGCACCCGCTACTCCGACTTCACCACGGCCTCGCACACGATCTTCGCCAACCCCGACGTGGAGTTCGTCAACATCAACGTCATGGCCTTCGACGCGGCCAAGCACTCCGCGACCATGGTCGTGGCGGACGCCCGCGAGACCCTGGTCGCCCTGCAGGAGGCGCTCGACGGCTGGACCACCGACGACGGGTACCAGCGGCGGGCGGTCGAACTGGACGCCGAATGGCAGAAAGTCGTCGACGAGTGCTACCACCGCGACAACCAGCCGTTGCCGGCCCAGACCGAGGTCTTCGGAGCCCTCAACGAGATGATGGGCGACAAGGACGTCGTGATCAACGCAGCGGGCTCCATGCCGGGCGATCTGCAGTGCCTGTGGCGCGCGAAGACCCCCGAGCAGTACCACCTCGAATACGCCTACTCCTGCATGGGCTACGAGATCCCCGCGGCGCTCGGCGTCAAGCTTGCGGTCGGGGACGCCCAGGAAGTCGTGGCCATCGTCGGCGACGGCACGTACCAGATGCTGCCGATGGAGATCGCCACCATGGCCCAGGAGGGCCTGAAGGTGATCATCGTCCTGCTGCAGAACCACGGCTTCGCCTCGATCGGGGCGCTGTCTGAGTCCCGCGGTTCGCAGCGGTTCGGCACCAAGTACCGCGTCCGCAACGCCGCCGGCCGCCTCGAGGGCGACCTGATCCCGTTCGATCTGGCCGCGAACGCCGCCAGCTGGGGTGCTGAGGTGCTCAAGTGCGACGGCATGGCGGAGTTCCGGGCGAACTTCGAAAAGGCTGTCGCCAGCGACCGGCTGACCGTGCTCTACATCGAAACCAACCTCTACGGGCCGAACCCCCCCGGCACCGCGTGGTGGGACGTCCCGGTCTCGCAGACCTCGGAGTTGGAGAGCACCCAGAAGGCGTACGGCGAGTACGTCGAGGAGAAGAAGGCCCAGCGCCACTATCTGTGACCCTCTCTCACCCAGCGCGCCGGTCGCCCTGACCGGCGCGCTGTCCCTTTGCGTGGACGGTGGCTGAGTTGGTTCGTGGGGACGGTGGCTGAGCTTGACGAAGCCTCGTCGGGTGGTGTTGGACGTCCCTTCGTCAGGCTCAGGGATCGTGGGGCCGGTGGCTGAGGCTCAGGGATCGTGGGGCCGGTGGCTGAGTTGGTTCGTGGGGACGGTGGCTGA
>CAZPCM010000044.1:0-3304 GCA_964585085.1 uncultured Propionibacteriaceae bacterium | reverse complement strand
GGTGGTGTTGGACGTCCCTTCGTCAGGCTCAGGGATCGTGGGGCCGGTGGCTGAGTTGGTTCGTGGGGACGGTGGCTGAGCTTGACGAAGCCTCGTCGGGTGGTGTTGGACGTCCCTTCGTCAGGCTCAGGGATCGTGGGGCCGGTGGCTGAGTTGGTTCGTGGGGACGGTGGCTGAGCTTGACGAAGCCTCGTCGGGTGGTGTTGGACGTCCCTTCGTCAGGCTCAGGGATCGTGGGGCCGGTGGCTGAGGCTCAGGGATCGTGGGGACGGTGGCTCAGGCTCAGGGATCGTGGGGCCGGTGGCTGAGTTGGTTCGCTGGGACGGTGGCTGAGCTTGACGAAGCCTCGTCGACTTGTGACGTCCCTGCCTGCCTGTTCCTCGAGAGGTGCTTGAGCACGTCGATGTTCCCGTCGACGAGGGCCTGCTTCTTGGCCCGACTCCACCCGTGGATCTGCCGTTCCGTGGACCACGCGTCGTCCACGCGTTCGAATTCCGCCGCCCAGGCGAGTCGAACTGGGCGCCGACGTGCCGTGTAGGCATTCACCCGCCCCAACTCGTGTTGCTCGAGTCGAACTTCGAGGTCCCGGGTGCTGCCGACGTAGTAGCTGCCGTCAGAGCAGATCAACAAGTAGGTCCATGCCATAGGCAAAGACCTAGCCGAACGTACCGACGATGCGCACTCAAGTCTGTCGGTGTGTGGACAACTTCCTCGGACGGCAAGGCCTGTGGATGGACGGGCCGGCGACGCTGGCTGAGCTTCACGAAGCCCTTGGGGTGGTGTTGGTCGTCCCTTCGTCAGGCTCAGGGGTCGTCCCTTCGTCGGGCTCAGGGGTCGTCCCTTCGTCAGGCTCAGGGATCAGTCGGCGTGGACGGTGACGTCGAAGGCGTAGCTGTCGTAGCGGTAGCAGTGGTCACCGAACTCGACGGCGGTGCCGTCGGAGTCGTAGGCGGTTCGATTCATCGTCAGCAGGGGATCGCCGACCGCCAGACCCAGCAGTCGTCGCTCGGTGGACGTCGGACGGCGGGCGCCGATGGTCTGGTGTGCCACCACAGGACGTACGCCCCGGGCAGCCAGCATCTCGTAGAGGCCCTTGTCGGAGAAGTCCTTGGCGGAGATATCGGCGAATCGGGGGGGCAGCCAGTTCCGCATCAGGGCCAGCGGAGCCCCGTCGCTGGTGCGAAGCCGTTCGACGTAGAGCATGGGCGTCTCCAGAGACTCCAGGCCGAGCATCGTGGCGGCGTGCTGGTTCTGGCGGGCGCTGGCGAACTCGAGCACCTTCGTCTCGACCGCTCGGCCGCTGCTCTGGAGGTCGTCGAGCAGGCTGGTGAGTCCCAGGCGGCGATGGATGACGCGGCTGGCCACTGTCGTGCCGACCCCTCGCTTGCGCACCAACAGGCCCCGCGAGACCAGCTCGGCGATCGCCCGGCGCACGGTGGGACGGGACAGGTTGAGCCGGTCGGCCAGTGAGAGTTCGTTCTCGAAGGGGTCGCCGGGTTGCAGAGTGCCGTCCTCGATCGCTTCCGTCAGCTGCTGGGCCAGCTGGTGGTACAGCGGCACCGGACTGGTGCGGTCGATGACCACCGGAAGCTGAATGTACACAGCCGCACTGTATAGGACATACCCGCCCCATGCTGCGCGTATTTGTCCTAACATAGTCTTGACGTGATGTTGGGCGCCCGGCAGACTGGGGGCCAGGGTCACCGACGACCTGGTGCTTGAGGAGAGACATCGATGAGTGAGTGGTACCGACCCGCAGGCAGCACCCGGAGCGGGGTGTTCGACACCGTGATCGGCCCCGAGGGCGACCAATGGCAGCACACCGGTTTGACCATCGCCTCGCTGGGTGACGGCGAGTCCTGCACCATCGAAACCGGGGACTGCGAGTGGATCGTCCTTCCCCTCTCAGGGGGCGGCGCCAAGGTCAGCGTCGATGCGCCGGAGGGCGTCTTCGTCTTTGAGTTGACCGGACGCGACAACGTCTTCGCCGGTCCGACCGATCTGGTCTATGTCCCGCGGGACGCGCGCGTCACGGTGACCAGCGTCGGCGGCGGGCGGGTCGCCTTCCCCTACGCCAAGGCCCGCTCTGCCTTCCCGGTGGCCAAGCTGGCCTCGTCCCAGGTGCCCGTCGAACTGCGCGGCGCCGGCCGCGCGTCCCGCCAGGTCCGCAACTTCGGGACGCCGGCGACCCTGCCGGCGGACTCGATCATCGCCTGTGAGGTGATCACCCCAGCCGGCAACTGGTCCTCCTACCCGCCGCACAAGCATGACGAGGAGCGACCCGGAATCGAGTCCGAGCTGGAGGAGATCTACTACTTCGAAGTGCGTGAGGAGCCCAGCGCGGTGGTCGCGCCCCACGGAGCCCCCGGCTTCGGCTACCAGCGGGTGTACGGCACCGAGGATCGTCCGATCAGTGTGCTCGAAGAGGTGCGCTCGGGTGACGTCGTCCTGGTTCCGCACGGCTGGCACGGTCCGGCGATGGCGCCGCCCGGGTATGACATGTACTACCTCAACGTGATGGCGGGCCCGGGGGAGGAGCGGGCGTGGCTGATCTGCGACGATCCCGACCACGCCTGGGTGCGCCAGACCTGGAACGACCAGGAGATCGATCCCCGCCTGCGCTCTGGTGTAGCCGAGGACGAAGGGCCCAGCGAGTAGCCGTCCCACAACGACTCCGGTCGTACCACCCCTCACAACTGAATACCAACACCTAGGCGCTCCGCCGGAACGCCGCGAAGAGAGGACCAGACCATGGCTTTGACGACCGAAGGCGCTCCGTCCGTAGCCCCCCAGTCGGCTGCGACGCTCAAGCGCCTGCGCTACCTGGTGGACAACGAGTGGCGCGAGTCGAAGACCGACAAGTACATGCCGGTGATGAACCCGTCGACCGGCGAGCAGATCGCCGAGGCGCCGCAGTGCACCCAGGAGGAGGTCGACGCCGCCGTCGCCGCCGCCGCCCGGGCGTACCCGAAGTGGGCGGACACCCCGCTGCCGCAGCGCATCCAGCTGATGTTCCGGTTCAAGCAGCTCCTCGACGAGCATCTCGACGAGCTGAGCATCCTGCTGGCCACCGAGATGGGCAAGGTCGTCGGCGAGGCCCGCGGTGACGTGCTCAAGGCCATCGAGGTCGTCGAATGCGCGTGTTCGACCCACTACCTCATGCAGGGCGACACCACGATGAACATCTCCCGCGGTTACGACACCGTGTCGTACCGCGAACCGCTGGGCGTGTTCGTCGGCATCGCACCCTACAACTTCCCGGCGATGATCCCGATGGGCTGGATGCTGCCCTTCGCCATCACCA
>CAZPCM010000043.1:0-22617 GCA_964585085.1 uncultured Propionibacteriaceae bacterium | reverse complement strand
CGCACAACGTCGCGGCCCAGACGACCACCCTCGGCAAGCGGTTCGCCTCCGCCGCAGACGAGCTGCTCGTGGCCTTCGACCGGGTCGACGAGCTCATTCGCCGCTACCCCGCGCGCGGGATCAAGGGCCCGATGGGCACCGCGCAGGACATGCTCGACCTGCTCGGCGGGGACGCCGCCAAACTCGCGGCGCTGGAGTCGCGGGTGGCGGAGCACCTCGGCTTCTCCCGGGTGCTCACCAGCACCGGGCAGGTCTACCCGCGTTCCCTGGACTTCGACACCTTGTCGGCCCTGGTCCAGGTGGCTGCCGCGCCGTCCAACCTGGCCACCACGATCCGGCTGATGGCGGGCCAGGAACTGGTGACCGAAGGGTTCAAACCCGGTCAGGTCGGTTCGTCGGCGATGCCGCACAAGATGAACACCCGGTCCTGCGAACGCGTGAACGGGATGGCCATCATCCTGCGCGGCTACCTGTCCATGGTCGGCGAACTGGCCGGGGGCCAGTGGAACGAGGGCGACGTGTCGTGCTCGGTGGTTCGCCGCGTCGCCCTGCCGGACGCGTTCTACGCCCTGGACGGGCTGTTCGAGACGTTCCTCACGGTACTCGCCGAGTTCGGGGCCTTCCCCTCGGTCATCGAAGCCGAATTGCGACGCTACCTGCCGTTCCTGACCACGACGAAGGTGCTGATGGCCGCCGTCCGCCGGGGGGTGGGCCGCGAGGTGGCCCACGAAGCGATCAAGGAGCACGCTGTCGCAGTCGCCCTGGCACTGCGCGAGGGTGCCGCCGGCAACGACCTGCTGGCCCGTCTGGCCGGCGACGTCCGGCTCGGCCTCGGGCTGGCAGAGCTGCAGGCGTTGGCGGGGGACCCGCTGGAGCTCACCGGTGCCGCTGCGGACCAGGTGGACCGGATCGTCGCTCGGGTGGCCGGGTTGGCCCAGGCGCATCCCGAAGCGGCCGCCTACGCGCCTGGGGCCGTGCTGTGAGCGCGCCCGGGGGGCCAGGCCTTGCGGACGCCGGGGATGTGCCGTGGGAACTCGACCTCCCGCTGCTGCACGCCGGGAAGGTGCGCCGGCTCTACGCGTGGCCTCGAGAGACTCCCGGGGGGCCAGAGCGCATCCTGATGGTGGCCACTGACGCCATCTCCGCCTTCGACCATGTGCTCTCCACGACCATTCCTGACAAGGGCAAGGTCCTGACCCGGCTGTCGTTGTGGTGGTTCGGCCAGCTGGCCGATCTCGTCGACAACCACGTGGTCAGCCTCGAGGTGCCCCTGGCGGTGAGGGGTCGCGCGATCATCGCCGAGAAGCTCGACATGATCCCGGTCGAGTGCGTGGCCCGCGGCTACCTCACCGGCTCCGGCTGGACGGAGTACCGGGCGTCTGGGACGGTGTGCGGGATCGAACTGCCTCCCGGTCTGGTGGACGGCTCGCGGCTGCCCGAACCGATCTTCACCCCCGCGATCAAGGCTCCGCTCGGCGAGCACGACGAGAACGTCGACTTCGCCACCGTCGTGACCCTGCACGGGGCGGAGCTCGCCGAACGGCTCCGTGACCTAACTCTGGCGGTGTACCGCCGCGCTGAAGCGATCGCCCGCGAGCGCGGGATCATTCTGGCCGACACCAAGTTCGAGTTCGGGCGGCGCCCCGACGGCACGATCGTGCTTGCCGACGAGGTACTCACCCCCGACTCGTCCCGTTTCTGGGACGCGGCCGGCTGGCGTCCCGGGGCGGCTCTGCCGAGCTTCGACAAGCAGTACGTGCGCGATTGGCTGACTCGGGAATCCGGCTGGGACAAGGCCTCCGACGACTCGCCCCCGCCGCTGCCGGCCGAGGTCGTGGCGGCCACCCGAGCCCGGTATGTCGAGGCCTTCGAGCGGCTCACCGGAGAGCGTTTCGACGCCTGACCGGCGGACTCCGCCGCCGGTGGCTGATCTCGTCCCGGCGCAGTGCAGGCCCGGGGTTAGGATGAGGCCATGGCCCGTGTGATTGTGGACGTGATGCCCAAACCGGAGATCCTCGACCCCCAGGGCAAGGCGGTGACCCGTGCGTTGAGCCGCCTCGGCTTCGTCGGGCTCAGCGTCCGTCAGGGCAAGCGGTTCGAGATCGAACTGGACGGCGACCTCACCGAGGAGCGCCTGAGCCAGGTCAAGGACGCGGCCGAGCGAGTGCTGGCCAACACCGTCATCGAGCAGTTCGACGTGCGGGTGGATCAGTGACCTCACGAATCGGGGTGGTGACCTTCCCCGGTTCACTCGACGACGGTGACGCGCTGCGCGCAGTCCGGCTGAGCGGCGCCGACGCCGTCCCGCTGTGGCACGGCAGCGACGCGCTCGACGATGTGGACGCGGTGATCCTGCCCGGCGGGTTCTCCTACGGGGACTACCTGCGCTGCGGAGCGATCGCACGGTTCGCCCCCGTGATGGGCGAGGTCATCCGACGCGCCGACCAGGGCATGCCGGTACTCGGCATCTGCAACGGTTTCCAGGTGCTCTGCGAAGCCCACCTGCTCCCCGGCGCGCTGATCCGCAACGAGTGCCGCACGTTCGTCTGCCGTGATCAACGGCTCCGGGTGGAGACCCGCGACACCGTGTGGACCTGCGACTACCTCGACGGCGACGAGATCACCATCGTGCTGAAGAGCGGTGAGGGCAACTACGTCGCGTCCCCGGAGACCATCGCCCGGCTGGAGGGGGAGAACCAGGTGGTTTTCCGCTACCTCGACGGCAATCCCAACGGGTCGACCAACGACATCGCCGGGATCACCAACAGCCGTGGCAATGTGGTCGGCCTGATGCCGCACCCCGAACACAACGTCGAGGAACTCACTGGATCCTCGGTGGACGGACGCCGCTTCTTCACCAGCGTCCAGACCTTCCTGTCGGCGATGGTCGGCTGACTCCTCCCGGGGAGGTGAAGCGTGGGCCTTCCTGGCTCACGCGTCGTCGAGGCTCGCGCGCGCCACGCGGCGTGACAGCGGGCTGTCATCGCCCAGGTTCGCCAGGAGCGTCGCGCCATGGAGGGCGTTGCCCTGCGGCTCGCGCAGTTGCATGCCGGGCCAGTTCATCCGCAGGTAGGACGTGAATCTCTGCCGGATGCGCGGGGACCGCAGCACCTGGCCCAGCGCGCACACCGCCGGAGGCTCGTGGCCCATCAGGCCCACCCGGTGCAGCCCGGCGAGCACCGATTCGGCCAGCTCGGACGCGGCCGCCTCGAGGATCCGCAGCGCGACGTGGTCGGTCGGGGCGACCTCGTCGACGACGCGGGCGAACGCGGCGATCCGGCTGACCCGGCGCTCGTCGGACTGCAACTCGATGTAGGCGGCCTCGAGGTCGGGGAAGAACCTGCGCAGAGCGCCGGTGAGCGCAGTCAACTGGCCGCGGCCGTCGTAGCCACGCAGGGCGGCCTCCATCCCCGCACGGCCGATCCAGAAGGCACTGCCGGCGTCGCCGATCAGGTAGCCCCAGCCGTCCACCCGGGCCACCGCGCTCGGCCCAACGGCCAAGGTCACCACCCCCGTCCCGGCTGCCACCACCACCCCGGGGTTGTCGCCCAGCGCGCCGAGGTAGCTTGTCGTGGAGTCGTGAGCGACAGCGACCTCGGTGATGCCCAGATCCGCCACCAGGTGGAGCAGTTCGGCGGCCTCCGGCGTCACCAGCCCCGAGGTGCCCACGCCCACCAGGGCGGGGTTCACCACGTGCGCCCGGCAGAATTGGCGGACCGCGTGAGCGAGTTGGGGCATCAGGGGCCGATCGGTGAGGACCCCGGCCGCGTCGCCCTCGATGCGCTCGTGTCCGTGCTCCCAGCGCAATCGGGTGCCGCTCTGGCCGGCGTCGACGGCCAGCAGCCCGCCGCGGTGGCGGGACGTGGCTATGTGCGGCAGATTCATGGAGTCGCTCCAAGTGCTTTCGGTGGGGACAGCCTAATCAGCAGCCAGCACGGCCGGACACCAACCCCGCAAGCTGTTGAGGAAGACGACCTGCTCGGCGCGGGTGAGATCCTCCACGCTCAGCCGCGCCTCGCGGAGGCGGCCCGACTCCAGCAACTCCTCGCGGAGTACGCCGGGAAGCAGCCCGGCCGCTGCGTGCGGGGTCAACCACTCCCCGTCCAGTAGTAGGGCCAGATTCCCTGTGGTGCACTCGGTCAGTTCCCCCGACGGCGTGTAGCAGATGACGTCGAAAGTGTCCGGCCCGGCGGCCTCGCGCAGCGCCTGGTAGTGCCCACGAGAGGTGGTCTTGTGGACGATCAGCGGCCGGAGCGCGCCTGAGGTGTCCAGCGGTCGCCGGGCCAGTTGTAGCCGCACCGGAACCGGGTCGGCAGGAGCGGGAGACGTGTCGAACCGCGGTCCCTCATCGCCGACCACCAGGCGCACCCGGAAACGTCCCCACGGATGGTCGCTCACAGTACGGGCGAGCCCGGCGGTGACGGCGTCGACGTCCAGCGGCAGGCCGAAGGCCGTACAGGTGCGCGCCAGCCGGGCGAGGTGCCGCTCCCGGCGCACGATCCGGCCATCGGCGAGCAGCATGGTTTCCAGCGCGCACAGCGGCGATCCGCCCAGGAATCTGGCCTTCGAGCGCCATTCGGCGCGCTCGGTGACGGGGTCGGAGTCGATGACGATCCCGCTGCCGACGCCGCAGACCAGCGTGTCCCCCGCGGTCTCCACGGTCCGGATGGGCACATTGAAGATCGCCTCCCCGCCGGGCCGGATCACTCCCAGCGCCCCGCAGTACCAGCCGCGGGGCTCCGGCTCGAGCTCGGCGATGAGGTGCATGGCGCTGATCTTGGGCGCGCCGGTCACCGAGCCGCACGGGAACAGCGTCCCGAACACCCCGGCCAGATCGGTGCCCGGCGCGGCCCGTCCGGAGATCGTCGAGGTCAGTTGCCACACCGTCGGCAGGTCCAGCAGTTCGAACAGGGCCTCCACGCGCACCGTCCCCGGCTCGCACACCCTGCTGAGGTCGTTGCGGAGCAGGTCGACGATCATCAGGTTCTCGGCGCGGTCCTTGGCCCCGCCGGCCAGGGCTGCCGCTGCGGCCGCGTCGGCGGCGGGGTCCGAGCGTCGCGGCCCCGTCCCCTTCATCGGTTGGGTGCGGATGGACGCAGTGTCCGGGGAGTGGTGGAAGAACAGTTCCGGGGACGCGCTGGCCACCCCGGCGCCGCGGAGGAACACCGCGTAACCGCCCGGCTGGGCAGTTACGAGGCCGGCGAACAACTCCCACAGGTCGACCTCGGCCCACGCCCGGAGTCGCGTGGTCAGGTTGACCTGGTAGCAGTCGCCGGCGGCGATGTGCGCACGGACCGCTTCGATCGCCGCGGCCGCGCTCAACGCTGCGTCCCGGCCGAACCGGTCGTCGTCGATCCACTCCGCGACGGGCTGCCCGGGCGCACCGGCCGGCCAGGGCAGGGGGTGGGCGCGGTAGGCCTCGAAGTGCGCCAGCGGTCCGCGTCCGGGATGGACGGCCTGTGCCGGATCCCAGGCTCCACCGGCTTCGTAGCGCAGACCTCCGACGACCCAGGCACCCCCGCGGGCCAGCCGCTCGGCCTCCGCCACCGCTGCCGGAACCTCGGCTGGGGACGACGCGAACAGGACTGTGTCGGCGGGTGTGACGAAGCAGCCGCGGACCCGGCGGCCGCCACGGTTACGGGGATCAGCCGGCACGTCGAACGCGGCGCGGACGGACCGGCCTTCGAGCATCGCCCTGCAGCTTATAGGCCGCGCCACGGCTCCCCGCCAGCGGACGCAACCGGGTCCGGTCGGAGCCGCACGGTACATTGAGCGCGTGGTTGACACCGTCTCGAACGCCGCACAGACTCCTGACGTCGAGCAGCCCTGGGCAGAGCTGGGCCTCAAAGCCGACGAGTACGCCCGGATCGTCGAGATCCTCGGTCGCCGTCCGACCTCGTGCGAACTGGCGATGTACTCGGTGATGTGGTCGGAGCACTGCTCCTACAAGTCGTCCAAGGTGCACCTGAAGAAGTTCGGCGAGTTGGGCCGGGAGACCCCCCGCGGGCCGCTGCTGGCCGGGATCGGCGAGCAGGCCGGCGTCGTCGACGTCGGCGGCGACTGGGCGGTGACCTTCAAGATCGAGTCGCACAACCACCCCTCCTACGTGGAGCCCTACCAGGGCGCCGCGACCGGCGTGGGCGGCATCGTCCGAGACATCCTCGCGATGGGCGCCCGTCCGATCGGGGTGATGGACGCGTTGCGCTTCGGCCCCCTCGACGCGCCCGACACTGCCCGTGTGATGCCCGGCATCGTCGCCGGAGTCGGCGGGTACGGCAACTGCCTGGGCCTGCCGAACGTCGGGGGCGAGGTCGTCTTCGATGGTTCCTACTACGGGAATCCGCTTGTCAACGCACTGTGCGTGGGCGTCCTCAAGCACTCCGACCTGCACCTGGCGTTCGCGTCCGGCACCGGGAACAAGGTGATCCTCTACGGCGCGGCGACCGGCGGTGACGGCATCGGGGGGGCCTCGATCCTGGCCTCGGAGACCTTCGACGCCGACGGGCCGGCCAAGCGGCCCAGCGTCCAGGTGGGCGATCCGTTCATGGAGAAGCTGCTCATCGAATGCACTCTGGAACTGTTCGCCTCCGGCATCATCACCGGCATCCAGGATCTCGGTGCCGCCGGCCTGTCCTGCGCCACCTCCGAACTTGCCAGCGCCGGGGACGGCGGCATGCACGTCGACCTCGACCTGGTGCCGCTGCGCGACCCGACGCTCGCGCCGGAGGAGATCCTGATGAGCGAGTCCCAGGAGCGGATGATGGCGGTGGTCGAACCGCACAACGTCGACCGCTTCATGGAGATCTGCGCCAAGTGGGACGTGCTGGCGACGGTCCTCGGCGAGGTCACCGAGGGCGATCGGCTCATCATCGACTGGCATGGCGAGACGGTCGTTGACGTGGACCCGGCGACTGTCGCCCATGAGGGTCCGGTCTACCACCGGCCGATGCAGCGACCCTGGTGGCTGGACGATCTCAACACCCGCAGCGCGAACAACCTGCCCCGGGCGACCGATCCCGACGACCTCGCTGCCACGCTGCTCAAGCTCGTGGGATCCCCGAACCAGTGCGACAAGTCCTGGGTCACCAACCAGTACGACCGCTACGTGCGGGGGAACTCCGTGCTGGCACAGCCGGACGATTCCGGGATGCTGCGCATCGACGAGGAGACCGGCCTGGGCATCGCCCTGGCCACCGACTGCAACGCCCGCTTCGCCCTGCTCAACCCCTACCTCGGGGCCCAGTTGGCGCTGTGCGAGTCCTACCGCAACGTGGCCGCCTCCGGCGCCGAGCCGGTGGCCATCACCGACTGCCTCAACTTCGGTTCCCCGGAGGACCCGGAGGTGATGTGGCAGTTCAGCGAAGCCATCCTGGGCCTCGTGGACGGCTGCCAGGCGCTGGGTACGCCGGTCACCGGCGGCAACGTCAGCTTCTACAACCAGACCGACGGCCGCAACATCCTGCCGACCCCGGTGGTGGGGATGCTCGGCGTCATCGACGACGTGGCCGATCGCCTCGGCACGGGATTCGCCTACGAGGGGGACGCCGTGTTCCTCGTTGGGGACACTCGCGATGACCTGTCCGGAACGGCCTGGGCGGAGGTCATGCACGGACACCTCGGCGGCATGCCGCCGATACCCGATTTCGATCACGAACGCCGGCTGGCCGAGGTGATGGTGGCCGCGTCCAAGGCGCACCTGCTCAGTTCCGCGCACGACCTCGCCGATGGCGGCCTCGCCCAGGCGCTGGTCGAATGCTCGCTGCGCCGCGACCTGTCGGTGGCCTTGACGCTGCCCGATGGCGACCGCTGCGTCCAGTTGTTCTCCGAGACGCCCGGACGGGTGCTGGTCTCCCTGCCCGCCGCATCGGTGCCGGCGTTCACCGACCTGTGCGCGAGCCGGCGACTGACCCTGACCCGGCTGGGCGAGGTCACCGATTCCGGGTTCCTGGAGATCCACGGCCTGTTCGCCCTGCCCATGGCCGAGGTCCGGAGACTGTGGGCAGCGCCCATTCCGGCGGCCATGCAAGGTTGAGCCGAACTGTCGACGAAGGCCGTCTGAGGCGAGGAGAAGGTGAGGAGACGATGAACAACCCGAGCAATCCCTGGGGTGGACCCGTGGAAGAGGCTTCCCTCGATGAGGGTGCGGTCGGTGACGAGCAGTCATCGGAGCACTTCGACGAGGTGACCGATGAGGCCGCGGCTCTTGCCGAGCCTGACGCTGCGGCGTCGGACGTCGCAGAGCCAGGCCTCGTTGAGACCGACGTCGCCGAGTCGCCGGCGTCGGACGCCGGCGTAGTCGCCGACCAGGGCTGGGCGCCGGCGCTCCAGGTGCCGGCCGAGCCGCTGATCTCCTCCACCCTGGCCCCCAAGCTGACCGTGGAGGAGGAGCCGACAGCCCCGTCCCCGGCGGCGCAGGTCACCGACTTCACGTTGCCCGCAGCCTCCGTCGCGCCTCCGGCGCCCAGTGGGTACCCCCAGCCCGCAGCGGGCGGTTACGCCCAACCGACCGTGGGCGGGTACGCCCAGCCGACCGTGGGCGGGTACGCCCAACCCACCCCGGGTGGGTACGGTCAGCCGACTCCGGGTGGGTACGCTCAGCCGGCCCAGGCCCCCTACGCCCAGTCTGCCCAGGCCCCCCACGCGGAGCCGGCGTACCAGCAGCCGCCCTTCACCGCCGGCCAGCCGGCGGCCCGCGGTTACGGCCAGCAGCCGCCGGCGCCGGGCTACCCGGTGCAGCCGGTCCCCGGCGGCTACCAGGCCGCCTACTCGGGTCTGGCCCCGGGCGAGGAGGCCGTCTGGGCGAGCGCCGCGCACTGGTCGGCGCTGGTGGCCAGTGCGGTCGGTCTGGGCTTCCTGGGACCCCTGATCATCATGCTGACCCAGGGGCCCAAGAGCGCCCGCGTCCGGGCGAACGCCGTGGAATCGCTGAACTTCGAGATCACCTTCATCCTCTCGATGATCGTGAGTGCGATCCTGATGGTCGTGCTGGTCGGGTTCGTCCTCCTGATGGTGATCCCGCTGGTCTGGCTGATCCTGAGGATCATCGCCTCCATCCAGACCGCCAACGGCCGGGACTACCGCTACCCGCTCAACATCCGGTTCGTGAAGTAGTCACGGTTCGGGCTGGAACCGGTAGCCCATCCCCGGCTCGGTGAGCAGGTACCGCGGACGGGACGGATCCGGCTCCAGCTTGTGCCGCAACTGCGCCATGTAGAGCCGCAGGTTCGCCGGCTGGTTGACATAGGCCGCCCCCCAGACCTGGGTGAGCAGGTATCGCTGGTTGAGCAGTTTGCCCGGCTGGCGGACGAGCACCTCCAGCAGGTGCCATTCGGTCGGGGTGAGTCTGATCGGGACGGCGGCATCACCATCCCAGCGGGTGACCTGGTGGGCGCCCAGGTCGACGCTCACCGGACCGAAGGCGACCAGGCCCCCTTCCTGGGTCTCGCTGGAGGTGATCCGGCGCGCGGCGGCGCGCATCCGGGCCAGCAGCTCATCCATCCCGAACGGCTTGGTCACGTAGTCGTCGGCGCCGGCGTCCAGGGCCGAGACCTTGTCGGAGCTGCCGGTCCGGCCCGAGAGCACGATGATCGGAGCGTCCGTCCAGCTCCTCAGGCCGTGGATCACATCCACGCCGTCGAGGTCGGGCAGGCCGAGGTCGAGGATCACCAGATCCGGGGGATGGGCCGACGCGCGCGCGAGCGCGTCGCGTCCGGTCGCAGCGGTGTCCACGTCGTAGTCACGGGCGCGCAGGTTGATCTGCAGGCCCCGCCTGATCTGCGGGTCGTCATCGACCACCAGGATCCAGGTCACCTCAGGCCGTCCTCTCGTTCGCGCTGGCCGGGCTCGACCACCTCGATGGCGTGCTCACCGGCCACCGGGAGCGAGATCACCATCGTCAGCCCACCGCCGGGGGTGTCGTCCGGTTCCAGGGTGCCCTCCATAGCCTCCAGCAACCCGCGGGACAGTGCCAGCCCCAGGCCCAGTCCCCGCTCGTCGGTGTCCCCCAGGCGCTGGAACGGGGTGAAGATCCGCTGCCGGTCCTCGGCGGCGATGCCCGGCCCGCGGTCGATCACCCGGGCCTCGACGCGTCCGGCGGCCGCGCTGAGGGTGACGGTCGGCGGTCGGTCGGCGGGGGAGTAGCGCAGGGCGTTGCCGATCACATTCACCAGAACCCGGGTGACCAGTGCGGCGTCGGCCAGCGCCGGCGGCAGCGAGGGGGCCGAGATGACCCGGACGGCGTCCGCGACGGGCCCCAGTTCGTCGAGGGCAGGAGGCACCAGATCGTCCAGCCAGACCGGCTCCCTGGTCACCTGGAGCGACCCGGCACGCAGCCGGGACAGGTCGAGGATGTCCGCCAGCACCCGGGCCAACCGTTGGGTCGAGGCATCAGCGGTCGCGAGGAGTTCGGCCCGTTCCGCGTCCGACAAGGGCAGATCCGGATTTCGCAGGCTGGTGATCGCTGTCCGGGCCGACGCCAGCGGGGTGCGCAGGTCGTGCCCGACGGCCACCAGCAGGGCGTCCCGGAGCCGTTCGGTGGCCTCCAGTCGTGACGCGGCGGCGGCACCGCGCGCCAACCTGTCGCGCTCGAGCACTGCTTGGGCCTGGGCGGCGAAGGCCCGCACCACCTTCTGGTCCGCAGCGGCCAGCGAGCGGCCGGCGAGTACCAGGAGCAGACCCTCGCCCGCCGGCGCCTGAACGTCGGCGTCCCGCGGTGTGGTCGGCGGATTCGGGCCCACAGCGCCGACGACCTGCCAGGCGTCCTCCGCCGACGACCGTGACAGCAGTGAAGCCGAGGTCATGCCGAACGATGCTCGCACCTGCTCCAGCAGGGTCGAGAGGGCGTCCTTGCCGCGGAGGGTGCCCTCGGCCATCGCGGCCAGCGTGTGTGATTCGGTGCGGGCGCGGGCAGCCTGCTCGGTGGCTGACGCGGCCCGGTTCACCACGGCGCCGACCAGGACCGCCACGAGGACGAAGATGACCAGGCTGATCACGTTGTGGGGCTCGCCGATCGCGAAGGTGTGCAGCGGGGGGATGAAGAAGTAGTTGAGCAGGCTTGAGCCGATAACCGCACTGAGCACCGCGGGCCACAGGCCTCCGACCAGGGCCGCGATCACCACGGCCAGCAGGAACAGCAGGGCGTCCCCGGCCAGCCCGACCCACGCGTCGGCGCGGGTCAGGACGGGCGTCAAGGCAGCCGGCAGCAGGCCGGCCAGCACCAGGCCCAGTCCGCGGCGCCACCGGGGCAGCAGGTCGGCGCGTCGGGGGACTGCGGCGGGTGTCGCCGGGCGGGTGTGGACCACGTGGACGTCCAGATCGGGAGCGAGCCGGATGATCCGTCCCGCCACGCTCGGCGCGCCCCAGCCCAGAGCTGCCGCGCCGCGGGCCGCCCAGCCCGTCCGGCGCGGAGCCCCGACGATCACCTGAGTGGCATGCTCGGCCCGGGCGACGTCGATGACCGCGGTCGCTACATCGTCACCGATCACCTGATGGTGGGTGCCGCCGAGGTCTGTGACGCGTCGGCGCAGGTCGGTCACGTCCCGCTGTCCCGACCCCGCGTCCGCCGAGCTGCCCAGCACATGCACGCTGTGCAGTTCGGCGCGGGGCATGCGAGCGGCCAGCCGGGCCGCCCGTTCCAGCAACGGTCCACTCTCGGTGCCGCCGGGCAGCGCGACCAGCAACCGTTCGCGGACTTCCGCGGGGGCTCCGGAGGCCGCCGCTCGACCGCGGGCGACCAGATCGGCCATCCAGGCCATCGCCGTCTCGCGCAGGGCGGTCAGCACTGCTGGCTGGAACCGGGCCGAGCGCGCCGCGTCCAGTTCCTCCGGCGGGATCAGCCCGCCGTGAGCCAATCGGCGGCGCAGGGCTTCCGGGGCCATGTCGACGAGCTCCACCTGGTCGGCCTGGAAGAGGACCCGGTCGGGGATCGAGCCGGACGGTGGCAGCCCGGTGATCTGTTCGATCACGTGCTGAAGGGATTCGATGGTGTCGATGTCCGCCGTCGCCAGCACGTCGATGCCGGCAGCGAGGATGGTCTCGGCGTCCTGCCAACGGGAACGGCCGCCGGGACGGCTGGGGTCGGCCAGGTCATCGATCAACACCACCCGTGGCCGGCGGCGGATCACCTCGTCGGCGTCGAGGACGCCGTCAGGGGACAGGCGTTCCAGGGCCGCGGCCAGCGGACGGGCGGCCGGGCCGACCGGGCCGAGGACACCGACCACGATGTCGGCGCCGCGTGCGGCCCGGCGCTGCGCCTCGTCCAGCATCGCGTGTGTGGTGCCTACCCCACGGGCGACCCCGAGGTACACCCGCAGGCGCCCCTGGGACATCGGTCCTCCCTTCGCAGTCACCGGCGCCAGCGTCGCGCCGAACCTTACGTCTGTGACGAACCCTTGCAGAATCCTTACAGCAGGACGCGGATTCCTTGCGCGGCCCAAACGGCGTCGTTCCTAGCCTCGTTTGCATGATGCCGGAAATGTCGACCGTCAAGCGGCTCCTCGTCGGACGCCCGATGCGCAGCCACGACTTGGAGGAGACGCTGCTGTCCAAGCGGATCGCCCTGCCCGTCTTCGCCTCCGACCCCTTGTCGTCGGTGGCGTACGCGACCGAGGAGATCCTGAAGGTGCTCACGCTCGGGGCGTTGGCCTACCTCTACCTGACGCCCTGGATCGCCCTGGGCGTGGTATTCCTGATGGTGGTCGTGGTCATCTCCTACCGCCAGGTGGTCCACGCCTACCCCGGTGGCGGCGGCTCGTACGAAGTGGTCAAGCACAACCTGGGTCCGCAAGCGGGGATCGTGGTGGCCGCGGCCCTGATGGTGGACTACGTGATGACCGTGGCGGTGTCGGTGGCCTCCGGTGTCGACAACATCATCTCGGCCTTCCCGATGCTCAACGAGCATCGGGTGGGCCTGGCCGTCGGCTTCGTCGCACTGCTGACGGTGATGAACCTGCGCGGCGTGCGCGAGTCGGGCACGACGTTCGCCGTCCCGACTTACCTTTTCATCGTCGGCATTCTGGGCATGGTCGGCTGGGGGCTGGCCCAGGCCCTGATGGGCCACCCGCCCGTCGCTGAGAGCGCCCACTACGAGATCCACCCTGAGCTGGTCGGACTCAACGGGCTGGGCATCATGTTCCTCGCGCTGCGGGCGTTCTCGTCCGGCTGTACGGCGCTGACCGGCGTGGAGGCGATCAGTAACGGCGTGCCGGCGTTCAAGCCGCCGAAAGCACGCAACGCCGCCCGGACGCTGGCCGCCATGGGCACCATCGCCATCGTGATGTTCGCCGGCATCACCGCGCTGGCCGTGATCGCCCAGGTGAAGGTCGCCGAACGCACGTGTGACCTGATCGGGTTCGCCGGCAACTGCGAGGTCGACCCCCAGCGCACCGTGGTCGCGCAGTTGGCCGGGGCGGTCTTCGGCGGCGACACCTCACCCCTGTTCTACTACGTGCAGGCGACCACGGCCCTGGTGCTGGTTCTGGCCGCCAACACCGCCTTCAACGGCTTCCCGATGCTGGTCTCGATCCTGGCCCAGCACAACCTGATGCCGCGCCAGTTGCGCAACCGGGGCGACCGGCTCGCCTTCAGCAACGGGATCATCTCGCTGGCCGTGGTCGCCGGCGCCCTCATCGTGGCCTACCAGGCATCGGTCACCCGGCTCATCCAGCTGTACATCCTGGGCGTCTTCCTGTCCTTCACGCTCAGCCAGTTCGGCATGGTGCGGCACTGGAATCGCGCGCTGGTCGGCGTGGTGTCGCCGGCCGTGCGCCGCAGCATGCAGATCTCCCGGGCCATCAACGCCGTCGGCGCGGCCCTGACCAGCCTGGTCCTGGTGATCGTGCTGGCGACGAAGTTCAGCCACGGCGCCTACCTGGTGGTGATCGCGATCCCGGTGCTCTGCCTGGGCATGCTGGCCGTGTCGCGGCACTACGCGCACGTCAAGACAGAGCTCCGACGCCGCGATGACGCTCGGGTTCTGCCCAGCCGGGTGCACGCGGTCGTGCTGCTGTCGAACCTGCACCAGCCGGCCATCCGGGCGCTGTCGTACGCCCGGGCGACCCGGCCCTCGTCGATCACGGCGCTGACCGTCCAGGTGGATCACGCCGAGACCAGGGCGCTGAGCGAAGAATGGAGCACGCTCGACATCCCGGTGGACCTCAAGGTGGTCGACGCGCCGTACCGGGACATCTCCCAGCCGATCATCGATTTCATCACCAAGGTGCGTCGCACGAGCCCGCGCGACCTGGTCGCGGTGTTCCTGCCGGAGTACGTGGTGGGTCACTGGTGGGAGGAACTGCTGCACAACCAGAGCGCCCGCCGGCTGAAGTTCCGGCTGCGGCTGTTGCCCAACGTGATGACGATCAGCGTTCCCTACCAGCTGGCCACCGCTGCGGGCGTGGTCGACGCCGAGCGGGAGTTGGACGAGCGCTCGGTGCCCTTGGAGGCCGCGCCGCAGCCGATCCCGGCCGCTCGGCCTGCGGAGCCCCTGGTTCCGGCAGGTCGGTGACCCCGTCCGCCGTCCCGGTAGAGTGAACCTGTGCTCAGCACTGGCGACCAGACCGACGCATCAGCCGCAGCCGACCAGCCGCCCCGGGACGCCTGCGGCGTGTTCGGAGTCTGGGCGCCCGGTGAGGAGGTCGCCAAGCTCACCTACTACGGTCTGTACGCCCTCCAGCACCGTGGCCAGGAGTCGGCGGGGATGGCCGTCAGCAACGGCGAGCGGATCATGGTCTTCAAGGACATGGGCCTGGTCTCCCAGGTGTTCGACGAGCCCACCCTCAACTCGCTTCAGGGACACCTGGCCGTCGGCCACTGCCGGTACTCGACCACCGGCGCCAGCACGTGGAGCAACGCCCAGCCGACCTTCCGGGCCACCGTCACCGGGGGTGTGGCGTTGGCGCACAACGGCAACCTGACCAACACCGACGAATTGGAGGCCTGGCTCACCGAGACGGACGCCGGCCACGCCGTCCCGCACAAGGACCGGATGGATTCCACCTCCGACACCGCCCTTGTCACCGCGCTGATGTCGGCGTTCTCCGCCGATGGCGTGAAGGCCGCGGCCAGGATCGTCCTTCCCCGGCTGCAGGGCGCGTTCTGCCTGGCCTTCTGCAACGAGACGACACTGTTCGCCGCACGGGATCCGCAGGGCATCCACCCCTTGGTTCTGGGCCGCCTTGAGAGGGGCTGGGTGGTGGCCAGTGAGACGGCCGCGCTGGACATCGTCGGCGCGACGCTGATCCGAGAGGTGGAGCCGGGGGAGCTGATCGCCGTCGACCAGGCCGGGTTGCGCAGCGTCCGCTTCGCCGAGCCCGATCCGAAGGGATGCCTGTTCGAGTACGTCTACCTGGCCCGTCCGGACACCTTGATCGCCGGTCGCCGGATCCATTCGGTGCGCAAGGAGATCGGACGGACGCTGGCCATGGAGGCCCCCGCCGACGCCGACCTGGTGATTCCGACCCCGGAGTCGGGCACGCCGTCGGCGATCGGCTACGCCGAGGCGTCCGGGATCCCGTACGGTCTGGGGCTGGTCAAGAACCCTTACGTGGGACGGACGTTCATCCAGCCCAGTCAGACCATCCGTCAGCTCGGCATCCGGCTGAAGCTGAACCCGATCCGGGACGTGATCGGGGGGAAGCGGCTGGTCGTCGTCGACGACTCCATCGTCCGCGGCAACACCCAGCGGGCACTGGTCAAGATGCTCCGCGAGGCCGGTGCGGCGGAGGTGCATGTGCGGATCGCCTCCCCGCCCGTGCAGTGGCCGTGCTTCTACGGCATCGACTTCGCCACCCGGGCCGAGCTCATCGCCCCCGGGCTGACCGAGGATGAGATCTGCCGGTCCATCGGCGCGGACTCCCTGGGCTACATCAGCCTGGAGGGGCTGGTCGCCTCGACCGGCATCGCCAAGAGGAAGTTGTGCCGGGCCTGCTTCGACGGGGTGTATCCGGTGCCGATCCCGGCGGGCCGAGCAGTTGCGATGGGTCTGGAGGACGCCACCTATGAGTCATGACAAACACGCCAAGCGACGGTCGGCCTACGCCGCCGCAGGGGTCGACATCGCCGCCGGTGACCGTGCCGTCGAGTTGATGAAGGCTTCGGTGGCCCGAACCCGCCGTCCGGAGGTGCTCGGGACGCTGGGCGGTTTCGCCGGTTTCTTCGACGCCTCCGCGCTGGCCCGCTACGACCACCCGGTGCTCGCCACCTCGACCGACGGCGTCGGGACCAAGGTGGCCATCGCCCAGGCGATGGGGGTCTATGACACGATCGGCTTCGACCTGATCGGCATGTTGGTGGACGACCTGGTCGTGTGCGGGGCCGAGCCTCTGTTCGTGACCGACTACATCGCCTGCGGCAAGGTGGTCCCCGAGCGGATCGCAGCCATCGTCTCCGGCATCGCCGCGGCCTGCGTGGAAGCTGGCGCGGCACTGCTCGGCGGGGAGACCGCCGAACACCCCGGCCTGCTGGAACCGGACGAATTCGACGTGGCCGGCGCCACCACCGGCGTGGTCGAGAAGGCGAAGATCCTCGGTCCCGAACGGGTCGTCGCCGGGGACGTGGTGCTCGCTCTGGCGTCCTCGGGGCTGCATTCCAACGGGTATTCGCTGGCCCGGCACGTCCTGCTGAAGAAGGCCGGCTGGTCGCTCGAGCGCGAGGTGCCCGAACTGGGGCATGCGCTCGGCGCTGAACTGCTCACGCCGACCAAGGTGTACGCCAAGGACTGCCTGGCGGTGATTTCAGCCTGCGAGGTGCATGCGATGAGCCACATCACCGGCGGCGGCCTGGCCGGCAACCTGGTCCGGGTGATTCCGGACGGGATCGCGGTCGACATCGACCGGGCGACTTGGACTCCGGCCCCGATCTTCGGCCTGGTCGGCGAGGTCGGCGGGGTGCACCAGAGCGATCTGGAGGCCACGTTCAACATGGGCGTCGGGATGGCGATCGTGCTGCCGGAGGCGTCCGCTGCGGCCGCTCAGAACGTGCTCGCGGCCCGGGGCGTCGTCTCCTGGATCGCCGGACGGGCCGATTCCCGACCTGGTGAGCGCGCGTCGGTGGGGTTGCACGGCGCCTACCTCGCACCGTGATCGGCTTCTTTTGCGGCGGACGGTTCATTGGGTACCCTTGCCTCACGACGACACACAGATTCCAAGCGGCTGGACCGCTGTGACAGGCGAGGGGGCTGACCCGAAACCATGGGGCGCGGCCGGGCTAAGGCGAAGCAGACGAAAGTCGCTCGCGATCTGAAATACCGTTCCTACTCCACCGACTTCGCGTCGCTGGAGCGGGAGTTGCGGGGCGACTCCTACGAGAACGGCAGTTACGACTCGCCCGAAGAAGGCGAGGATGACGACATCGAGGACGATCAGTACGCCGATCTGGCCGATCGTTACCGCGATGATGACGACGACGAGGGCATGCCCGACTCGATCCGTCGCATCGGCTGAGTCGTCGAACCCATTGCGCGGATAGACCCGTGGGCTGGCGGCCCGACATCCTGAACGGCTTTGAGGCCATGGACCTGGGCCTCGAGTCCGCAGTCCCTGCCGTGGGCGAGCTCGACGTGGAGGTGAACGCAACACTGGTGCGCCGGCGTCCGTTCGGTCACGCCCGGGCGGTGCTGTATGTGCATGGCTGGAACGACTACTTCTTCCAGACCCACCTGGCCGATTCCTTCGCGTCCCGGGGCGTGGACTTCTTCGCGCTTGACCTGCGCCGGGCCGGCCGGAGCCTGCGGCCGGGCCAGTTCGCCGGCTACGTGACGGACCTGGAGGAGTACTTCGACGAGTTCGACGCCGCGTACGACCAGCTGTCCGCCGACTACCCGTCGATCACCGTGATGGGGCACTCCACGGGCGGACTCGCCGCCGCGCTGTGGGCGGACCGGCGCCCGGGCGCGCTCGATGGGCTCATCCTCAACTCGCCGTGGCTGGACCTGCAGGGTTCGCGGCTGCTGCGAGCCGTCGTCGTCCCGTTCATCGACACCATCGGCGAGCGTGCGCCGTCGACCGTGCTGCCGGTCTCGGATGAAGGCGGGGTGTACGCGCGCAGCCTGCACGTCTCCCTCGGCGGCGAGTGGTCCTACGACCTGGCCTGGAAGGTCGCCCAGCCGGTGATCCGGGTCGGCTGGGTGCGCGCCGTCCTGCGTGCCCACGATCTGGTGGCCGCCGGTCTGGACATCTCCGCGCCGGTGCTGGTGGCCACCTCGGCGACCAGCGACCTGAGCCGAACCTGGACCGAGCGCGCCACCCGGTCGGACGTCGTGCTGGACGTCAAGCGGATCCGGGCTCGCGCGGTCGAGTTGGGCGGGCATGTGACGATCGTCCGCATTTCCGACGGTCTCCACGACCTCAGCCTTTCCGCGCCGCCGGTCCGGAAGCGCTTCTTCGCAGAGATCGGACGCTGGCTGGACGCGTACGTGCCCAACCCGTCACAGGACGGCACGGGCGGCGGCCACCGCTCGGGAGCCGTAGCCACCGCCGAACAGGACGGTGTGCACCAGCAGGGGATGCACCTGGTGCAGCGGTAGTAGGTCGCGCCAGCCGTCCGGCAGGGCGGTGGCTCCCTCGTAGGCGGCCAGGGTCGAGGCCAGGTGCGGGGCGCCGAAGAGCGCGAGCATCGCCAGGTCGCTGATCCGGTGTCCCCCATGAGCGGCGGGATCGACCAGCACCACGCCCTCGGAGGTGTAGAGGGCGTTGCCCGACCACAGGTCGCCGTGGATCCGGGCCGGCGGCAGGTCGTCGTCGTAGCGACCCTCGGCGAGCCGGTGGGCGAGAGTGTCGAAGACGCGTTCGTCGTCGGGGCCGAGGTCGCCCTGTCGCAGGGCGCGGTGGGCGTAGGGGAGCACTCGTTGCTCGGCGTAGAAGCGTCCCCACTGGCGGTCCGGACGCAGCGGCAGCGGCGCCTCGCCGATGAACCCGTCGCCGGTCCAGCCGTCCGGGCCGACGCCGAAGGCCGCGGCGCCGGCGTCGTGGGTGGTCGCCAGGCGCCGTCCGAACTCCTCGGCGGCGGCGACGGTGGGGCGTCCCGGGTGCACCCGTTCCACGGTGATGGAGGTGGCAGTCACTGCCAGGGGGCGCACCACGCGCACCCCTCCGGGTACCTGCAGCCAGTTGAGCCCGGCGGCTTCGGAGGCGAAGAACCCCCTCGGGGCGCCCTCCCGGCGTTTGGTGAAGCCGTCCATGGGGCCATCCTGCCGCTGGGCACAACGGCGTGACAAGGGGAAAGAGAGTTGTGGCCAGGGCCGGGATCGAACCGGCGACCTTTCACTTTTCAGGCGAACGCTACTACCATCTGAGCTACCTGGCCATGAAGCACTCGCTTGCTTCAGCGACCCCGACGGGACTCGAACCCGCGACCTCCGCCGTGACAGGGCGGCGCGCTAACCAACTGCGCTACGGGGCCTTGATGGCCTGGCTGATCGTCTCCGACCAGCCACGAAACTATAACCCAACCTCGTGGCGAGGGCGAAATCTCGCATCCCCAACCGGATTCGAACCGGCGCTGCTGCCTTGAAAGGGCAGTGTCCTAGGCCGCTAGACGATGGGGACCTGACCCGTGAACTATACGGCCCGGGGCCGGGACGACCCAAACCCGCTCTCATCCCTGTTCCCGGAGCCTGACGAAGGGCCGTCCCGAAGGCTGCGCCCTCAGTCGAACAGGGACACGTGCACGTGGTCGTAGTGGTTGGCCGTGTCGCTGCCCCGGTCGGACATCGACACCCAGTAGCCGCGCGAGATCGTGTAGGTGCGCTGCCGCCAGATCACGTAGTTCACGTGGAGTCGCTTGTTGTTGTCGATGACGTACTTCGCGATGGCGTCGCCCAGTGCCTTGTTCGACTTGTACGAGGGGAGCATGAAGTCGACGGCCCGGCCGTTGGGGTGGTCGGAGGAGTAGGCGCTGTACGAACGCCAGCCATAGGTGGTCGTGATCGCGGGGAACTGGCTCCAGATGTCGACGACCAGGGTCTTCCCATAGGCCTTCAATTTGTCCAGGCTGGCCGAGCCCAGGCTGGCCGTGGACGGTTTGGTGGCGCTCAGCTTCGACGTGGCCACCCAGCGGGCGACCCCGGAGTAGATCACCTGCGTGTAGGTGCTCTTCACCACGCCGGTGACCTGCAGGACCGCACGATAGGAGACCGTGGAGACCTGGGTCGCTGCCGCCGCCGCTGTGGCGCGGACGGCGACGCCGTTCGAGGTCACGTAGCGCAGGCCGACGGCGGTGGGGAGGGACAGCGCGGTCGCGCCGGGCACCGGGGTCAGGTACCCGGTCAGGATCCAGCGCAGCGCTCCATCGATCACGATCTGCGAGTAGCCGGCCTCGTGCTTCCCGGTCAGGCCGACCCGGGTCTTAGCCGGGATCGTCCCGGCGGTGGTGGCGTTGGACGCCGAGGACGTGCGCAGGGCCAGGTCGGAGGTGGTCGCCATGGTGGCCTTGATCGCAGGCAGGGCCACGCCGGCCGTCGTCCCGGTGGTGGTGATCGCGGTGTTGGTTCCGCCCGTCGCGGTGCCGGCAGCGCTGAGGGCGGCTGGCGCCACCGGTGCGGAGGCGAGGTACTTGGTGAAGACCCAGCGGAGCGTGCCGTCGATCGAGGCCTCACTGAAGTCGCCCAGGGTGCGTCCGGTGAGTTGGACGGTGGCGCCCTTGGCCAGGACGGTGACGATCTCGGCGCCGAGCCCGGCCGTGGCCCTCGCGTTGAGATTGACAGCGGTCACCCCGGTGCTCGCCGGCCCGGTGACCAGCGGAAGGCCATCGACCGCGGCCTGCGCGAGGTAGGCGGCGGACACGTAGGCGGTGGAGCCTGAGTAGCTGATCGGAAGCCAGCCCTCCACCGCAGGCCCGGTGGCGCTGACGGCCTGGCCCTGGGCCAGCGTGCCCAGCACTGTGCTGCCCGTGCCGGGGCCGGACCTGACGTACACCGCACCGGTCGCCGTGTAGGCCTGGACGGCGGCCTCAGCCCGCACGGTCGTGCCGAGTCCGGTCGCTGCGGACAGCACGAGCGACGTGAGGAGCCAGGCCAAGGCCGTCCTCGCCGCTCGAACGGCCCTGCTCACGATTGTCTCCTCCTGGGGTCGCCACTGGGGCAGATGGGTCCAGCGAGGCAGCGGTCCGGGTCTTCCCCGTGGCTCTCGTCACACCCGTCCCGACTGCCTCAACTGGCTCAGGACTCTAACCAGGTCCCGCTTCGACGAACAGAGAGTTGGGCAAACGCAAGGCGACACGCCGTCCGTTGGCCGGAAATGGCAGGGTTGTGATTCGGGTGGGAACCGGGTCCTAGGGTGGTGCCATGGCAGTGTCGATGGGCCGGGATCGATTCGAGGAACTCGTCGAGACGGCCCTTGAGGAGATTCCCGAGGGCTTCCTCCAGCTGGTCGAGAACTGCGTGCTCATCATTGAGGACGAGCCTGCGGCCACCGACGTTGGCCTGTTCGGTTACTACGCAGGAACCCCCTTGTCGGAGCGGGATTCGCAGTACGCGGGGGTGTTGCCGGATCGGATCGTGATCTTCCGGGGGCCGATCCTGAGGGCCTGTGCCGACGAGTCCCAAGTGGTGTCGGAGGTTCGGATCACGGTGTGGCATGAGGTCGCTCACTTCTTCGGGATCGACGACGACGAACTCGATGACCTCGGCTACGCCTGAGGTCGCGGCAGGGCGCCGGCGAGGTCGAAGTCACCTCCAGCCGAGGTCGAGACCTGCGTTCGGTGACGGCACGCGCTGCCCCGAGCCGCCGGTCTCAGTCGGGTAGGACCCAGGAGTCGTCCTCGTCGGCGACCCACGTGGCGCAGCTGCCTAGCGCAGAATCCGGCAGGTAGCCGGCTTGGAGATCGTGGCGCGAGACGGGGTGCCCGCCGGTCAGGTCGGCCAGCCGGTGCCGCAAATCGGGGTCGGCCAGGGTCAGGATGAGGCAGGCAAGCTTCCCCTGTGTCATGTTCGCGCGCAGTGTGGCCACGACTTCGGAGGGTGCCTCCGGCGTGACGATGACGAGCGACCGTCCGGTGAATCGTGCGCGCTCCAGGGCCACGAGCAGTTCCCGGACGGTCAGCACCGGGTCCAGACACACCAGCACCAGCGGATGGTCGAGGACGCACCAGCCAGTGGCTGCGTCGGTGATGAATTGACGCGACGGCCAGCCGGCGGGGAACGTGGGGGCGCCGGCGAGACGCTCGGTGAGGGCGTGGCGCGTGTCGGAGTCCAAAGCTGTGGGGGGCAGGGTCTCGGGACGGACCGACGCCTGGAGTTCGGAGAGGTACTCGGGCGGCTGCTCTGTTGGGCGGAACCCCGGGATGACACGTGCGGGCGGGCTCGTCGCCTCAGCCATCCGGCGCTTGGTCGCGGCCCGATCGGACAGCCAACCGTAGGCCACGATGGCAGAGCCGACGACGAGCACCGCGAAGATCCCCCAGTAGGCGCCGTTCACGCTCCCAGTGTGCATCGGCGATCGGACGCGGGGGCGATTCCGGACTGGACGTGGCCGACGCAGGGCCTTGGTCACCGTGAGAGTGGGGCCCTCCCGCGTCCGCGTGCGCTGGGCCGGGGCGCACCGGTAGGCTGATCAGGCGCCGATGCGCGTGGGGCCTATAGCTCAATCGGCAGAGCAGCGGACTTTTAATCCGCGGGTTCTGGGT
>CAZPCM010000042.1:12549-23642 GCA_964585085.1 uncultured Propionibacteriaceae bacterium | reverse complement strand
GGAGGATCTCGGTGATGATGCCGAAGAACGGCAGCGCGATGATGTAGACCTCGGGATGGCCGAAGAACCAGAACAGGTGCTGCCACAGAATTGCGCCGCCGGTGGCGGGGTCAAGGATGTGGGTCCCCAAACGCCGATCGGATTCAAGTACCAGCAGGCCGGCGGCGAGAACCGGGAAGCAGATCAGGATCATGATCGACGTCACCAGGATGTTCCAGGTGAAGATGGGCATCCGGAACATAGTCATGCCAGGGGCGCGCATGGTGATGATGGTGGTGATGAAGTTCACAGCGCCGAGGATCGTCGACAGGCCCATGACGTAGAGGCCCATCAGCCAGAGGTCACCACCGATGCCGGGCGAGTTGATCGCGTCCGACAGCGGGACATAAGCGAACCAACCGAAACTGGCGGCACCCTGAGGCGACAGGAAGCCCGAGCAGGCCATCAGCGAGCCGAACAGGTAGAGCCAGTAGCTGAAGGCGTTCATCTTCGGGAAGGCCACGTCCGGGGCGCCGATCTGCAGCGGCATGATCGCGTTCGCGAACGCCACGAACATCGGGGTCGCGAACATCAGCAGCATGAGGGTGCCGTGCATCGTGAAGAGCTGGTTGAACGTCTCGTAATGGACGTACTGGAGGCCTGGGAACGCCAACTCGGCGCGAATCACCAACGCCATCAGACCGGCCACGCCGAAGTACACCAGCGAGGTGACGAAGTACATGTTGCCGATCACCTTGTGATCGGTGCTGGTCAGGAGCTTCATGACCAGCGTTCCCCAGCGGCGCTGCTCGACCAGTTGGCTCGGCGCGTCCACCGTCACTCGGGCAACGGTCATCACTCGCCCTCCTTCTTGGGGACACTCGGGACGGTGTTGGGGTATTCCGGTGCCTTGATCTCGCCCACCTGTCCCTTGGCTTTGAGCCCGGCCAGGTAGGTGTTGTACTCCGACTCGCTCACGACATGGACGGTGAACAGCATCGCGGCGTGGTAGGTGCCGCAGAGTTCCGCGCACTTCCCGCTGAAGGTGCCCAGCTTGGTCGGGGTGACGTCGAAGGAGTTCGGGTGGCCCGGGATCACGTCCATCTTGAAATAGAAGGCGGGGATCCAGAACGAGTGGATGACGTCGGCGGATCTGAGATTGAACCGCACCGGCTGATCCACTGGGAGGTACAGGTCAGGGATCCTATCGATCGTACCTGCCTCGTGCACGATGGCGCCGACCGCCGGATTGGCCGACTCCAGGTAGTTGAACGTCCACGACCACTTCTGGCCGACAACATTCACCGTGTGCGAGGGCGGGGTGCTCTCTTTGGCCAGGACACCGTTCTGCGCATTCACGGTGAAGAAGAACAGCACGCCGATGATCAGGAACGGAACCAGCGTGTACAGCAGTTCGAGGGGGAGGTTGTAGCGCGTCTGGCGTGGGGTTTCGTCGTGGCGCTTGCGCCGGTAACGAAAAGCGACCCACCCTATGAGGCCCCAGACGAAGACGCCCACGACCATCGACGCGATCCAGGCTCCCACCCAGAGGTTGCCGATGTACGGCGCCCGGTCGCTGGCGGCCTCCGGGAGACCCGCGCGCTGCCACTGAGCGACCGTGTCCGCGCTGCATCCTCCGAGCGCCAGCGTGCCGAGCGCAACGGCGACAGCCGCGAATTGCGCTCCGGCCGTACGGTTCCTCACACCCACGTCAGGCCCTTTCGGTAACACTCCTGGCTGCCCCCGGACGCCGGACCCCGACGGCCGTTCCGCTTAGGCGAACCCTAGCCCAAGCCTCATCGCGTCGCTTCCCGGAAAGCGACGCGATGAGCAATTCTCATGATGAAGTTGTGAACTCAGTGGAAGCTGTCGCCGCAAGCGCACGACCCCGAGGCGTTCGGGTTGTCAATGGTGAAGCCTTGCTGCTCGATGGTGTCGACGAAGTCGATCGTCGCCCCCATCAGATAGGGCGCGCTCATCCGATCGGTGACGACGGAGACGCCGTAGAAATCACGACTCACGTCACCCTCCAACTCGCGCTCATCGAGCGAGAGCTGGTAGCGCAGGCCCGCACAACCACCCGGCGCGACCGAGATGCGCAGCGCCAGCCCATCCACCTCTTCATTGGCCAGGAGATCCCGCACCTTGGCTGCGGCCACCTCGGTCAGGGTGATCCCGTCCGTCACTGTCTGCTGATCAACCGTCATATCTGTTCAATCCCTTCGGCTTGCCTGCCCGGTTCAACCCGACGCGGCGGCCGGGTATTCCACGGTTCCTCTCAGTCTAGGCGCCCGTGCCGGGCCGCCGATAGCCAGCTGGACGCGATGCGGACGGCGGTCGAGGTGAGGACCTCCGCCGGGTCCTGGTCGGCCCCGATCGGGACCGGGTAGGCCGCTTCGATCCCGAAGCTGCGCATCTCGCGCCGGCTGAGTTCGCAGGTCACGGCGAAGACCAGGCACGGAACTTCGGCCGCCTCGGCCCACTCGGCGACCCGGCCGACGATGGGTCCTCCCCGGTTTCCCACGTCGAAGCGATCGCAGGCGGTCACCACGAGATCGGCCGCGGCCAGCGTCACAGCCAGCTCGGCGAGCTCGCCGCAGATGCCAGGGCCGTCGATGAGACGCCCTCCGAGCACGCGCACGGCCAGCCCGGCGCCACCGGCCGCGCCGGCCCCCGGTCCGTCCGCCGAAGATCCGCCCAGCAGCCTGGCCCACTCCCCCGCAGTCCGCTCCGCCGCAAGCAGCTCAGCGGGATCGAGTCGCGCCTGGTAACCGCGCGCGGCGATCGCGCCGCGAAGCCCCAGCAGGGCGGCGCTGTCCTCATCGCCACGCAGGACCCCGATCAGTTCGACACCGGACAGCTGGTCACGAACGGCGGACAGGTCGACCTTGGTGACACTCGCGAGTCCGGACAAGCCATGCCGCAACTCGGCGTCGGCGACGGCCCCGAGCCCGGCCAGGAGGCCCGCTCCGGCGTCGTGGGACTCCAGACCGGTCAGGTCGACCACGACCCGGCGCGGACGGCTCGCCGGTGCCGTCAGGCTCCGGGCCAGCCAGTCGCCCAGGTCCGAGGATGTCGACTCCGGCGCCCACGCTCGTCCGGGTGGTTGAACCAGGCCCACGGCCAAGGTGTCGGCGGACCGCACCACCCACCGGTGGCCGTCCTCCGACAAGACGCCCCGCAGCAACACCGAAAGGCACCGTGCCAGGCTCAGGCCGCCCACCCCAACGGGTACGACGGCCACCTGGCACCCCGCTGCCCAGCCACGGGCCAGAGCCGCCCCGGCCTGGCCGGAGTCGAGTCCGGCCACGGCGTCACTCAGTACGACGACCCGCGGCCGCTGCGTCCACGTCAGGGAGGGCTCGACCGCAGCCTCGGCGAGGACTGCGAGTTCAGCCTCCACAGCAGCGGCCTGCGCTGAGGCGAGTTGAGCGTCCAGCGGCTCGCTGTCACGGTGTGCCGAGGCAAGGAGTTCCTCGGCGCGTGCTCCAGCTCGGGCCGACTGCGCGTCAGCCAGGAAGGCTTCCCGACGCGTCCGGAAACGCTCAGCCTTGGCGCGCAGTGCCTCCACCGCCCGTTCGATCGTGTCCGCCTCGCCACGGGTGGCCCGGCGCTGCGCGTCCAGGGCGCTCAGGTCGGCCAAGTGCAGTTGACGCCGGGTGAGCGCGGCACGGGCCGCTTCGTCGTCGTGCCGCTCGACCGCCTCACGGGCCAACCTGGCCCAGCGATCGTTCTCGCGCGACACCCGGGCGATCTGGAGGTCGAGTCGTCGCAGAGCGGCCGTCACGTCAGCGAGCAGGGCACGTCCTTCGCGGAGGGCGGCCAACTGCCGCTGGTAGGCGATCTCCAGACCGGTCCGCACGTCGGCGGGATCGACCCGCTCAGGCGGCTCATCGGACAACAGCCGCCGCAGTCGCTGCAGGAAACCCGCCATCGCCCTCCGTCCGCCGGCATCGCCACAGTGAGTTCACCACCCTACGCGGACGCGCGTCCGCGTCCGGCCGGCCTGACCTAGGATTGAGCGATCAGGAGTCAGCCGAGCCAGGGGATGTGACGTGGGATTTTTCCGGCCCAACCAGCGCAACGAGTCGACCCCCGAGCAGCCTGAGGCCCCTCTGGCCGCCGAGTCGGGTCGGCCGGTGAAGAAGGACGCCCCGACGCCTTCGCGCAAGGAGGCGGAAGCGGCTCGTCGGGAGCGCCTCAATCCGAGCCTCACCCCCAAGGAGGCCAAGCAGAAGCAGCGCCAGGCCCAGAACGCGATGCGCGACGCCCAGTTCAGGGCAGCCGAGGGCACGCCTGGCAAGGTGCTCGTGCGCGACTTCGTCGACGCTCGCAAGGGCCTCGCCGGCTGGTCGATGCCCCTCCTGATGGGAACGTTGGCGCTCTCGCTCATCGTCGGCCCCCTGGGCACCGCGGCGGTCAGCGTGGTGTCGTACTTCACCTGGGCGATCTTCGCTTTCATCGCCTTCGACCTGTTCCTGATGTGGCGGGACTTCAAGAAGCTGGCCGCTGAGCGCCTGCCGGACACCCCGCTGAAGGGACTGCTGGCCTACGCCATCAACCGGTCCATCAACCTGCGGCGACTGCGAATCCCGGCTCCGCGGGTCAAGCCGGGCGACAAGATCTGACGTGGCCTACTCCTGGCGCAGCGTCCCGGAGTTGACCGACCCGGAGCGCGCAGCCCTCGGTCTCGACCAGCGATTCGCCGACCAGGGCTCCGCTGAGGCGTGGCTGGGCGCGTTCTACCTCGATCTCGCCGACGCCGGTGTCTCGGGAGTCGTCCTGCTCGAGGAGGACCGGATCGTGTACGGACCGATGAGCTTGGAGGCCTGACAGGGCCTCAGGCCTGGCGGACGCCGGGAGTCACGAAAGGCGGCTTGACCACCGCGAACTCCTCGAGCCGGTCCCGCACAGCGACCCGGACGCGGTCGTCGATCTCCACCGAGGGCGCCAGCAGAGCTAGGGCGATGCCTCTGCCGCAGGTCGGCGAGAAGGTCCCCGAGGTGACCCTACCCACCTCGGCGCCGGTCGAGTCGATCACTGCCATGCCCGGACGCGGGATGCCGCGGCCAGTTGCCAGCAGGCCGCGGGAGCGTCGTCGCGGACCGCCCGCTCGTTCGGCCCGGAGCGCCTCGGAGCCATGGAAGGACGGCTTGGACCAGCCGACCGCCCAGCCCAGGCCGGCCTGGAGCGGAGTGATCTCCTGAGACAGGTCCTGGCCGTGCAAGGGGTAGCCCATCTCGGTGCGGAGCGTGTCCCGGGCGCCCAGTCCGGCGGGGACGATGCCCAGCCCTGACCCGGCGGCCAGAATCGCGTCCCAGACGGTCCCGGCCGCCTGGGACGGCACCAGGAGTTCGTACCCCCGCTCACCGGTGTAGCCGGTCCGACAGACGGTGAGCGGGACGCCCCGCCAGGTCACTGCGCCGAAGTCCATGTACCCGTGACCGGTCGGGAGATCGATCGCTGCCAGGGTCTCTCGCGACGCCCGTCCCTGGACTGCGATGACGGCGATCGCCTCGTGCTCGTTGGTCACCGCGAGGCCGGAGGGCGCCTCGGCGCGCAGGGCCGCGACGACAGTGGCGTTGTTCGCCGCGTTCGGGATCAGCAGCACCTCGTCGTCGCTGAGCCGGTAGGCGATGATGTCGTCCAACACGCCCCCGTCCGGGGCGCAGAGCAGCGTGTACTGTGCCTGCCCGGCGCCGATCCGGTCGAGGTCGTTGGTGAGGATGCCGTTGAGGAAGGCCACCGCCCCCGGACCGGCGACCCGGGCCTTGCCCAAGTGGCTCACGTCGAACACGCCCACGCTGGAGCGGACGGCCCGGTGTTCGGCGAGAACACCGGTGTACTGCAGCGGCATCGACCAGCCGCCGAACTCGGCGAACTTGGCGCCCAGCGCGACGTGACGGTCGTGCAGGGGGGATCGGCGCAGCACGGTCATCTCTTCTCCTCGGCCGGTCACAGGGACGCGTGCAGGATGTCGGCCAGTTGCACCGACGACAGTTGAACAGGGTTGCCCTTGGTGCTGGACGCATGACTCGCCGCGTCGGCGACCGCCGGGATCTGGTCCGCAGTGAGCCCCGCCGCTGCGAGACCGACCACTCCGAGGGCCTCGGCGGTCTCGGCGAACCAGTCCAGACCGGCTTCGGGGTCCCGCACGCCGGTCAGCAGCTCACCCACCTCGGCATAGCGGTCCATCGCGCCAGGGACGGGGTCCGCGGCCCGTAGGCAAGCAAGATTGAGCCGACCAGTGGGGACCATCACCGCGGCCGTCAGGGCACCGTGCGGCGCACCGAGGAGCCCTCCCAGAGGTCCGGCCAGGCCGTGCACCGCACCCAGCTTGCTGTTGGCCAAGGCCATGCCGCTGAGCAGCGAGCACAGGCTCATGTCGATGCGGGCGTCGAGGTCGTCGCCGTGGGTGAAGGCACGGCGCAGACCGCGCGCGGCCCGCCGGATGCCCTCCCGGCAGAACCCGTCGGTGAGCGGTGTGGAGAAGGGTGAGACGAAGGGCTCGATGCACTGCACGAGCGCATCGAGGCCGGCGTGCGCGGTCACCGCTGGCGGACAGTCGAGGGTCAGGGCCGGGTCCACCAGGGCGACCACCGGCAGCATGGACGGCGACCGGAGGCTCACCTTGACCTGGCGATCCGTGGAGGTCAACACACCGTTGGCTGTGACTTCGGACCCGGTACCGGCGGTCGTGGGCACCGCTACGCAGGGCAAGGCCTGTTTGGCGAGCGGGAGTCCGCGTCCGATGACCTCGGCGTAGTCCAGCGGATCCCCGCCGTTCGCGACCAGCGCCGCGATGATCTTGGCCGCGTCCATGACCGATCCGCCGCCCAGGCCGACCACCACGTCCGTGCCGTGGTCGCGCGCGGCGTCCGTCCCACGCCGGATCAGTTCGAAGGTCGGTTCGCGATCGATCGCGAACACCGCGGCTTCGTCGAGCCCGCTCAAGAGGCCGGCGTGGCGATCCGGACGCGAACCGGTGCAGACGAAGGGTCGCCTGCCGAGCGCGGCCACGATCCCTGGCAGGTGCTCGGCCCGGCCTGCGCCAAAGATGATCTGACGCGCGGTGGAGAACGTGAAGGAGGTCACCACCGCAGTCTGCCCCTCGTGAGCGCCGGAATCCATGCCCGGCCCCCTCGTCGCTCATCCCCGGGCGCACTAGCCTATGAAGGCCACCACCGTGGCCGCGTCGCAGTGCGTGCCAGAGAGGATCGATCGTGCCCGCTTCCGCCCTCCCCCGTGTCTCGCTCTCCACCGCCGTCGGCAAGGACGCTGATGTGCTGGTGGTCGGGATGGCCGAGACGGCTGGCAAGGATGTCATGGTCGGCGTCCCCGACGACATCAGTCGTGGTGTCGCCAAAGCGATGGGGCGTGGTTTGGAGGCGCTGGTCGCGGGCCTGGGTGGCTCGTCGAAGCCGGGCACCGTGATCCTGGTGCCGGTTCCTGGCGATCTTCGGCTCATCGTGGTCGGTCTTGGCAACATCGACGTCACCCCCGAACAGGTGCGCCGCGCGACCGGGACTGCCCTGCGGGCTGCAGCCGGGCTCCCTGGCGACAAGCCGCTGACCGTGGCCGTGAGCCTCGACATCACCGAGCCGGAAGTGATCAAGGGCGTTGTCGAAGGGTCCCTGCTCGGGTCCTACACCTACCGGCCCCCGTCGGGGTCGAAGAGGCCGGCTGGTGTCGAACAGGTGCAGGTCGTCTCCACGCCGAAGCGGCCTGAGTCCCGACACGCCCTCGATGTCGGAGTGTCGACGGCGACGGCGGTCTGCCAGGCACGCGACTGGGTCAACATGCCCCCTAACCTGCTGTTCCCCGAATCCTTCGCCGAGGAGGCCAGGAGCTTGGCCAGGCAGGCCCGATTGTCCGTCGACGTGTGGGACGACAAGGCACTGGAGAAGGACGGGTACGGCGGGATCATGGCGGTGGGCGGCGGCTCCGCCCGGAAGCCACGGCTCGTGCGCCTTGGCTACGCCCCGCGCGGCTCGAAGTTCCACCTCGCGCTCGTCGGCAAGGGCATCACGTTCGATTCCGGTGGGCTCAACCTCAAGACCGCCGAAGGCATGTACACGATGAAGTCGGACATGTCGGGCGCGGCTGCCGTGGTGGCAGCCATCGCCGCGATCGCAGAGTTGGGGCTGCGGATCCGGGTCACCGCGTTCGCGGCACTCGCGGAGAACCTGCCTTCCAGCACCGCTTACCGTCCCTCGGACGTCCTGACGATGTATGGCGGAAAGACCGTCGAGAACGGCAACAGTGACGCTGAGGGACGACTGGTGCTCGCGGACGCGTTGACCCGAGCGATGGAGGACGAACCGAACATGGTCGTCGACGTGGCGACGCTCACCGGGGCCTGCATCGTCGCCCTCGGAGACCGCGTGGCCGGCCTGATGGCCAGCGACGACCAGACCGCCGATCACGTCCTCGACGCAGCCGAGGCGGCCGGCGAGTCCTTCTGGCAGCTGCCGATCCCCGAAGGGACGCGGGACAAGCTGGACTCCAAGGTCGCCGACATCAAGTCGACCGGCGACAAGAGCGGCGGGGCTCTCACGGCCGCGGCGTTCCTGTCCGAGTTCGTTCCCGATGGGCTTCCCTGGGCACATCTGGACATCGCCGGTCCGGCGTTCAACGCCTCCACGCCGTACGGTTACGTTCCGACGGGCGGCACCGGCGTGGCAGTTCGGACGCTGGTCGCTCTGGCCCACTCTCTGGCGAATTGAGGAAGCATGGAAACGGTTGACACCGACGTCCTCGTGGTGGGGGCCGGGGCGGCAGGCCTGCTGGCGGCCGTGGCCGCCCGCGGACTCGGACAACGGGTGATCATCGTCGAGGCCAGCGCCTCGGTGGGCGGCGCCACCGCCTGCGGTGACGGGCACTTGTGGCTGCCCGGCAATCACCTCGCTGCCAAACTCGGCGCAACCGACTCCGTCGAAGACGGCGAGACTTATCTCGACCACATCCTCGGGGCACCGACCGCCGCCTCGACCGCAGAACGGCGCGCGGCCTACATCCGGACGGCGGGCCACCTCGGCCGGTGGCTGACCTCATCGAAATTGCCCTTGGCGGCCGTCAAAGGGGTGCCCGATCACGATCCTTCCGCGCCGGGTGGCAAGAAGCAGGGCCGCGTGCTGCACAGCCTGCCCATGGACCGCCGCATCCTGGGGGATTGGGCCGCGCGCGTCCGAGTCTGCGGCCCCCACACGTCGGCTTCCGGTGCCGCAGGGCTGCTGGTCGCAGGCCGGGACGCGGTAGGCCGGCTCCTTCGCCGCGGCGATCACACCTCGTCCGGCGGCGCCGCCCTGGTCGCCGAACTGTTGCGCAGGGCCACGGCCAACGGTGTCGAGATCTGGCTGGAGAGCCAGGTGCTCGACCTGTTGGACGACGGCGCCGGGCCGGGCGCAATCGTTCACAAGGACGGACGGGACGTCACCGTTACTGCTCAACGCGGCGTGATCCTCGCCAGCGGTGGCTTCGAAGCCAATCAGGAGTTGCGGGAGGAGTACCTCCCGCTGCCGACGCAGACCGAATGGACGACCAGCGGGGTGGGGAACCGCGGCGACCTTCTCCAGTTGGCGGTGGCCCACGGCGCCGCGACCGCGGCCCTTGACGAAGCCTGGTGGGTACCGGTGATCACCGTCGACGGGCGCGCCCACGCGATCGACCACGCGCGCGCCATGCCGCACGGCGTGATCGTTGACCAGGCCGGCGACCGATTCTTCAATGAAGCCTCTCCTTCGGTCATCGCCGGCCGCCAACTCTACGAACGTAGCCGAGGGGTCCGGGCCGTCCCCTCCTTCCTCGTGATCGACAACCGGCATCGGCAAGCCCACGCGCTGGGGCCGTGGGCAGCAGGATCGACGCCCCGGAAGGCGTTGGACGCAGGAGAGATCGTCCGCGCCAACACCGTCACCGAACTGGCTCAGCTGCTGGGCATCGACCGCGCGGGACTCTTGGGGACGGTGGTCCGCTTCAACGGCTTTGCCTCCAAGGGCCGAGACCTCGACTTCGGGCGCGGGGAATCCCCCTGGGACAAGGCCATGGTCGAGCCCGGAAAGCGAAAGAACCCGTCGCTGGGCAAGGTCGACAAGCCGCCGTTCTGGGCCGTCCGGGTCTACCCCGGCGACGAGGGGACCAAGGGCGGGTTGCTGATCGATGCCGAGTCCCGCGTCCTGCGCGCCGACGGCACGCCACTTCCCGGGCTGTACGCCTGCGGCGGAGCCGCGGCGTCCATCATGAAAGCCACCTCACCAGCCCCCGGAGCCGCCCTGGGCGCCGCCCTGATCGAGGCGTTCCGGGCCGTGCTCGCCATCGTCGACCAGATCGACCGGATCGAGGTCCTGCCGGGCTGACCTGGGCGGGCTCAGCCCTTGGGTCGGCGGTGTCGGGCGTTGAAGTCGCGCATTCGCTGCGGATAGCCGACAACGCCCGCGTCGTAGGCCGGCAGTCCGTGCTCGGCGGCGAAACGTCGAGCCCAGGCCACCGATGACACGCTTCGGCGCGTCCATTCCCCGTCATGGGCGATGAGCAGCATCGTCGCCGACGTCACGGTGGTGGGCTGTTCGATGAAGGCCTCGACTCCGTGGCGGGTGCGGACGAACTCCTCAAGATGCGCCATCGTCGCCGCTTCCACCTCGGAGCCACGACGCTCCCGCTTTGCGCTGCGGCGCCCAGAGAACCAACCCACACGCCCATTATGGCTGCCGGCTGTTATCAGCCATCGCCCCCCGAACGGCCGCGGAAGCAACGCCGTTTGCGTCTGGCCGCGGAGTGGGAAACCCAGGTTGCGCACACGCGCATTCGTGGATGCGAGGATAGTCTGGCCCTTGGATCGGCCATGAAGCGAAGGAGCACGTGCTATGTCAACTCCCGTCCCCCTTCCCGCCCTCGGGGAAAGCGTTACCGAAGGCACCGTTTCTCGGTGGTTGAAGAAGGTGGGAGACCGCGTTGAGGCCGACGAGGCGCTCGTGGAGGTCTCGACCGACAAGGTCGACACCGAGATCCCGTCGCCGGTGGCCGGTGTCGTCCTCGAGATCAAGGTGGCTCAGGACGAGACAGCAGCCGTCGGTTCGGTCCTGGCGGTGATCGGCGATGCCAGTGAGGTAGCCACC
>CAZPCM010000042.1:0-12449 GCA_964585085.1 uncultured Propionibacteriaceae bacterium | reverse complement strand
GCACCCGCACCCTCGGCCGCCCGCCGAGCGGCCGACGAGCCCGAGGACGCCGGCTACGTGACCCCCGTCGTGCGGAAGATCGCCGCTGCCAGCGGCGTCGACCTGTCCGCGGTAACCGGCACCGGCGTCGGAGGTCGTATCCGCAAACAGGATGTCTTGGCTGCCGCCGAGGCCGCCAAGAGGGCCGCCGCGGAGGCTGCGCGCCTCGCCGCCGAGGCGGCCGCCGCGCAGCCCCCCGCCGCACCAGCTGCACCCTCCGCGCCGGCCCCCTCCGCACCTGCAGCAGGAGCACCCGCGGCCGCCGTCCCAACACCGGCGGCCAAACCCGGACCGGATGCTTCCAAGCGAGGCACCACCGAGAAGATGACCCGGCTGCGGGCGACCATCGCCCGCCGGATGGTCGAGTCCCTGCAGGTGTCCGCGCAACTGACCGCCACGGTCGAGGTGGATTTCACCGCGATCTCCCGCCTCCGGGCCAAGGTGAAGGACGCCTTCAAGGCCCGCGAGGGTGTCGGACTGAGCTACTTGCCGTTCATCTGCAAGGTGGCTGTCGAAGCCCTCAAGCAGTTCCCGAAGGTCAACGCGACGATCGACACCCAGGCGGGGACGATCACCTACGCGGCAGCCGAGCACCTCGGAATCGCCGTCGACACCGACAAGGGCCTGCTCGTCCCGGTGATCAAGGACGCCGGCGACCTCAGCGTCGCCGGCCTTGCCAAGAAGATCGCCGACCTGGCCGCACGCACCCGTGACAACAAGGTGACCCCCGACGAATTGGCTGGAGGCACGTTCACCATCACCAACTACGGCTCCGCGGGAACCCTGATGGACACCCCGATCATCAATCAGCCCCAGGTGGCCATTCTGGGCACCGGAGCTCTGGTCAAGCGTCCGATGGTCATTCGGGACGCTGATCTCGGTGAAGTGATCGCTGTGCGGGACATGATGTACCTCTCGTTGAGCTACGATCACCGCCTGGTGGACGGCGCCGATGCGGCTCGCTACCTCAGCTTCATCAAGGCCCGTCTGGAGGAGGGCGACTTCGGAGCCGAATTCGGACTGTGACGCTCCTGTTCCGTTACGTCGGCCTGCTGGACGACCCACCGGAGTTGACCGACTACCACCTCGGCTGGGAGTTGCAGCGCGACGTGCACGCCCGAGTGGCGGCCGGGGAACTGCCGCCCACCGTGTTGTACGTCGAACATCCGCCGGTCTATACGGCAGGGCGCCGCACCGAGCCGCACGAACGTCCCATCGACGGCACCCCGGTGGTGGACGTGGATCGCGGTGGCAAGATCACCTACCACGGCCCAGGGCAACTGGTGGGCTACCCGATCGTGCCCATCCCGCGCAGTGCAGGAGTGGTGGACTACGTCCGGCGGGTCGAGGAGGCGCTGATCCGTGTGCTGGCCGAGTACGGGATCAGCACCGGGCGCGTCCCCGGCCGAACCGGGGTCTGGCTGGAGGCCACGGCGGAGCGTCCAGAACGGAAGATCGCCGCGATCGGAATCCGCGTTTCCAGGCAGACCACGATGCATGGCTTCGCGCTCAACATCACCAGCGACCTCGGCGACTTCGGACGGATCGTCCCCTGCGGCATCAGCGACGCCGGGGTGACCTCGATGGCCGGCGAACTGGCGGGCCGCCCGCCGTCCCTGGTCGAGGTGGCCCGCCGATTGGAGCCGCACCTGGCGGATTTGCTGGCGTTCGAGCCGTATCAGCCCTCGCCGGACCTGGCCGCGGGAGAGGAGCCGGCCGTCACCTTCGGCCTCACCGTCTGAGCGGCCTGGTGGCGGCCTCCGATATCATGTCCCGGTGAGTGTCACACCGCAGGGACGCCGGCTGCTTCGGATCGAGGCCCGCAACGCCGAGACTCCGATCGAGCGCAAGCCGGAGTGGATCCGGACGCGTGCGGTGATGGGCCCGGACTACCGCGACCTGCAGCAACTGGTGAAATCCGAGGGCTTGCACACGGTGTGCCAGGAGGCCGGCTGCCCCAACATCTTCGAGTGCTGGGAGGACCGGGAGGCCACGTTCCTCATCGGCGGCGACTCCTGCACCCGGCGCTGCGACTTCTGCCAGATCGAGTCCCGCAAACCGTCCGGCTACGACACCTCCGAGCCGAAGCGAGTGGCCCAGTCGGTCGCGACCATGGGCCTGAAGTACGCCACCGTCACCGGCGTGTGTCGTGATGACCTGCCCGACGAGGGAGCCTGGCTGTACGCCGAGACGATCCGCCGAATCCACGAGGTCAACCCGGGGGTCGGTGTGGAGATGCTGGCGCCCGACTTCTCCGGACGCGTCGACCTGCTGCAGCAGGTCTTCGACACCCGCCCGGAGGTGTTCGCCCACAACGTGGAAACGGTTCCTCGGATCTTTCGGCGCATCCGTCCGGGCTTCGACTACCAGCGTTCACTGGGCGTCCTCACCCTGTCGCGCGAGAACGGGCTGGTCACCAAGTCGAACCTGATCCTGGGCATGGGCGAGACTGGTGAGGAGATCTCCCAAGCCCTGCGTGACCTGCACGACGCCGGTGCGGAGCTGCTCACCATCACCCAGTACCTGCGGCCCTCCTCCCGGCATCACCCCATCGACCGCTGGGTCACCCCCGCCGAGTTCGACGACCTGGCCGCGGAGGCCACCTCGATCGGCTTCGTCGGGGTCCTCAGCGGACCCTTGGTACGGTCGTCGTACCGCGCCGGCCGGCTCTACCGACAGGCAATCCAGGCCCGTGACGAACGGGCCACCGCACAATCCCGGAGCGCATGATGGCAAGCGAGAAGGCCAAGGCCCTGGCCGCGCAGCAGAAGGCGGCCGTCAAGGCCGCCAAACAGGCCAAGAAGAATTCGACCAACCCCGCTGACTGGGGCTGGTTCCGCCAGATCAAGGAGACCTACCGGGTCACCGCGGAGGTCGATCCCCAGCTCAATCCGCTGATGCTTGCCGGCCTCCTCGGCCCGGCAGTCCTGCTCTCCCTGGTCGGCATCTGGGTGCAGCCGTGGTGGACTTGGCTTCTGTTGGGCATCCTGACCGGCGTGACCGTCGACCTGTACCTTCTGATCGACCGAGCGAAGAAGGCCACCTACAAGCGCTACGCGGGGCAGCCCGGTTCGGCCGAAGTGGCCCTGGCGATGCTCGACAAGAAGAAGTGGGTCTACACCCCGGCCATCACCGCTACGCGCCAACTGGACGTGGTCCATCGCGCGATCGGTCCAGCCGGCATCGTCCTGATCGGTGAGGGCTCGGCGGGGCGGCTCAAGCAACTCCTGGCCGCTGAGGTCAAGAAGCACGAGCAGGTCGCTTACGGCGTCAAGGTGTCCACAGTGGTGATGGGCTCCGAGGAGGGCCAGGTTCCGCTGGAGAAGCTGGCCGACCACCTGAAGAAGATGCCCAAGACCCTGGAAGCCGTCCAGATCACCGAGATTCGGCAGCGCCTGAAGGCACTGGATGCCATCCGGCCGAAGGTACCGCTCCCCAAGGGCCCGTTGCCCTCGCCGAAGGGCGCCAACCGCGCCATGCGGGGCCGCTGAGGTTGGCCAACCTTGTCAACGCCGAGCGCATCTCCATCGCGTTCGGCACCCGCATCCTGCTCGATCAGGTCAGCCTCGGCCTGGCTGCAGGTGATGTCATCGGAGTGGTGGGCCGCAACGGCGACGGCAAGACCACCCTGTTGGACCTACTGGTCGGTCGTCGGGAGCCCGACTCGGGACAGGTGGTCCGCACCGGATCGGTCTCGATCGGGCACCTCGGCCAGGACGAGCGGTTCGCCGCGGGGGCTACCATCCGCGACGTCATCGTGGGCGGCCGTCCCGACCACGCCTGGGCGGCCGACGTGCGCAGCCGGACGATCGTCGCCCATCTCCTGGAAGGGGTCGACCTCGACGCCGATGTGACCCGGCTCAGTGGCGGGGAGCGTCGTCGGGTTTCCCTGGTCGCGCTGATGCTCGGCGACCACGACCTGCTCGTGCTGGATGAGCCGACCAACCACCTTGACGTGGAGGCGGTTGCCTGGCTTGCCGAGCATCTCAACACGCTGCGGCAGGCCGGAACCGCCATGCTGGTGGTCTCCCATGACCGGTGGTTCCTGGACGCGATCTGCACCAGGATCTGGGAGGTCCACGACGCCGTGGTGGATGCCTATGACGGCGGCTATGCCGCGTACGTCCTGGCCAGGGCCGAGCGTGCCAGGCAGGCGGCCTCCGCCGAGTCCCGGCGGCAGAATCTGCTGCGCAAGGAACTCGCCTGGCTTCGTCGGGGTGCGCCCGCGCGGACCTCGAAGCCGAAGTTTCGCATCGACGCAGCCAACGCCCTGATCCAGGGCGAGCCCCCGCCCCGGGACTCGCTGCGGTTGCGTGAGTTCTCGGTGTCCCGACTCGGCAAGGATGTCTTCGACCTGCACCGGGTCAGCTACGCCATCGGCGGCCGACTGCTGCTCGACCACCTCGACTGGTCGATCGGTCCGGGCGATCGCATCGGACTGATCGGAGTCAACGGCGCGGGCAAAACCACCCTGCTGCGCCTGCTGACCGGTGACCTGCAACCCGACCACGGCCGGGTAAAGCAGGGACGCACTCTCCGGATCGGTCACCTCTCTCAGGCCGTCAGCGAACTCGACGACGGCGAACGCGTCCTCGACTCGGTGAACAGGCTCAAGCGGGAGACCCGTCTGGCGACCGGTCGGGAAGCGTCGGCGTCGACGTTGCTCGAAGACTTCGGTTTCACCGGCGAACGGCTGGTCACCCGGATCGGTGACCTGTCGGGCGGCGAGCGCCGTCGCTTGCAGTTCCTGAGGCTCCTCCTCGGGGAGCCGAACGTGCTCCTGCTGGACGAGCCGACCAATGACCTCGACATCGACACCCTCACCGTGCTGGAGGACTATCTCGATTCCTGGCCCGGGACCATCATCGTGGTGACGCACGACCGCTACTTCCTGGAGCGGGTGTGCGACGTCACCTACGCGTTGATGGGGGACGGGCGCTGCGTCCTGCTTCCCGGCGGCGTCGAGGCGTACCTGACCCATCGCCGGCATCGAGTGGCCGCCGAGAACGCCCCGCGGGGCCCAGCTCCGGCACCGGCGCCGTCCAATGCCGCCCAGATTCGCCAGGCTCGCAAGGATCTCGCCCGGTTGGAGGGGCAGCTGGGCAAGCTGGCCGCCCGCATCGAAGAGCTGCACGTCAAGATGGCCCACCACGCGTCCGATTACGGCAAGCTGACCTCACTGCAGGCCGAAGTGGACGACGCGACCCAGCGCCACGACGTCCTCGAAACCCGGTGGCTGGAACTCGCCGAGTTGATCGAGGGCTGACGCGCCGCACGGGAGGCGTCGTCAGGAGACGATGTGCTGGCTCTCGATGATCGCGTCGCGCAACTCCCGACGCTTCTTCTGCTCGGCCGGGTCCGGCACAGGTACCGCTGAGAGAAGCCGCTGGGTGTACGGGTGTCGGGGGTTGCTCACGATCTCGCTCGTGGGGCCGACCTCGACGAGCCGGCCGTCCTTCATCACCGCGATCGTGCTGCTGAGCATCTCCACCACCGCAAGATCGTGGCTGATGAACAAGCAGGCGAAGCCGTAGCGCTCCTGGAGGTCGGCGAACAGCTTCAGCACCCTGGCCTGCACGGAGACATCCAGCGCCGAGGTGGGTTCGTCAGCGATCAGGAGCTTCGGTTCCAGGGCCAACGAGCGAGCGATGCCGATCCGCTGCCGCTGTCCGCCCGACAGCTCGTGCGGGTAGCGGTTGCGCATCGCCCGCGGCAGTTCAACGCTGTCCAGCAGCGCCTCCACCCGTCGGGACAACTCGGCGCCCCGCAGCTTCTCGTGGAGGTAGAGCGGCTCGCCGATCGACTCCCCCACCGGCAGCCGGGGGTTCAGCGACGATCCCGGGTCCTGGAAGACGATGCCGACATCGCGTCGGAACGGGTAGAGGTCGGCGTTGCTCGCGTGGGTGATGTCCCGGCCCGCGACGTGCAGACGGCCCTCGGCCACCGGCAGCAGCGCCACCGCGGCACGTCCGATCGTGGTCTTTCCCGAGCCTGACTCCCCCACCAGTCCCAGCACGCGTCCAGGGTCGATGCGCAGGTTGATGTGGTGAGCGGCGCGGAACACCGGACGGCGGCCCTGCTTGGGGTAGTCGATGGCGACATCCTCCATCAGCAGTGCCGGCGTCACCCCGGAGTCACCCGGCATCAGTGGCACCGGGTGAGTGCCGTCGGAGACCATCGATCGCGGTGTCCCGAGCTGCTCGCGCGTGGTGATCGAGCCCAGGTGCGGAACGGCCGCCAGCAGTGACGTGGTGTAGGGATGCTGCGGGTCGTTGAAGATCTGGTCGGCGGTGCCGTGCTCGACCACCCGACCGTCCTTCATCACGATGATCCGATCGGCCATGTCGGCGACCACGCCCATGTCGTGCGTGATCAGGATGATGCCCGCCTCCACCCGCTCGCGCAGCCCGCGCATCAGCTTGAGGATCTCGGCCTGGACCGTGACGTCGAGGGCGGTCGTCGGCTCGTCGGCGATCAGCAACTTCGGATCGCACGCCAGCGACTGGGCGATCATGATGCGCTGGCGTTGCCCTCCGGAGAGTTGGTGGGGGAACTTGTCGAAACTCGACTCGGGTTCGGGGATCTCCACCAGCCGCATCAGATCCAGCGCCCGTGCCTTGGCCGCAGCCGGGGCCATCACGAAATGCGTGCGCAGGGTCTCGACGATCTGGAAGCCGACGGTGTACACCGGATTCAGCGCCGTCATCGGCTCCTGGAAGATCACCGCGATCTCGTTGCCGCGGATCTCACGGAGCTTCGACCCGCTCAACCCGATGAGTTCGGTCCCTTTCAGCAGTGCCGAACCGGTCGCTCGTCCGTTCGCCGGCAGCAGGCCGATCAAGCTCATCGACGACTGCGTCTTGCCCGAGCCGGACTCGCCCACGATGGCCAGGACCTCGCCGGCCCTCAGGTCGTAGTCGACGTGTTCGGCGGCGTCGAACCACTCGCCGTTGACCCAGAACTTCACCCCGAGATCGCGCACCTGGAGGATGACATCGCCCCTGCTGACCGGGGTGTCCCCGATCCGCTTCGACAACCGTGCGGACTCGTCAAGGCCGGTTGTCACACTGGTGTGGCTCATTTCGCCTCCTCTGACGCGGCGACCGGTGCGGACTTCTGGATGGCCCTGCGCATTTCGCGGTCGGACGGGATGCGCTTGGTCCTGGGGTCGAACGCGTCGCGCAGGCCGTCGCCGATGAAGTTCACGCTCAAGGCGATCAGGATGATGAACAGGCCGGGCCACCAGAACAGCCAGGGACGGGTGGCGAACGCACCCTGGTACTGCGAGATGAGGTTGCCCAGCGAGACCAACGGCGGGTTGATCCCAAAACCGAGGAAGCTCAGCGCAGTCTCCAGGACCACCGCGGAGCTCATCAGCAGGGTGGTGTTCACGATGATCACCCCGATGGCGTTGGGCAGGATGTGCCGAGTGATGATCCGCCAGTCGCTGGCCCCGGCCACCCGCGCCGAATCAACGAACTCGCGCTCCCGCAGCGACAGGAACTCGCCCCGAACCAGTCGGGCCAGGCTCGGCCACAGGATCATGCCCAGCGCCACCGCCAGCAGCGCCGGCATGTTGTTGGCGATGAGATCCCGGGTCTCCTGACTGGCGTCCAGCTTGTCCGGCAAAGTGGACACCAGCTTGCCGAGCACAGCGCCCAGCACGATCACGGGCAGGGTGATCACCAGGTCGGTGATCCGCATCAGCACCTGATCGGTGGACTTGCGGTAGTAGCCCGACAGTGCTCCCACGGTGACCCCGATCGCCAGGGCCACCAGGCTCATCACCACCATCACCAGCAGGGAGGTCTGGACACCTTTCATCACCAAGGCGAAGTTGTCCCGTCCGATCTCATCCTGGCCGAACGGATGGTCGCCGATGACGAACCCGGGCCCCCCGAGCCACCCGGGCAGTTGGAGGGTCGGGGCACCGCCGTTGAGCACCTCGGAGGTTCGCGTGTAGTCGTGGTACTTCCACCACCCGGGGATCTGCCCGACCCCCATCGCCGAGAGGGCCAGCACGGCCACCGTGAGCAGGAGTACCGCGCCGAACATCGCCCCGCGGTGCCGCAGGAACCGCCGCCAGACGATCTGGCCCTGCGAGAGGCCCTCAACTTCCTTGACCTCGATCGCGTTGTCGCCGCGTCCCGAGCCGGCGAGGTCGTCGGACTGGGTGTCGTTGAGTGGAGTGGTCATGCGTTCACCCGGATCCGAGGGTCGAGGAGTGCGTAGAGGAAGTCGGCGACCAGGTTGGCCACCATGGCCAACGCACCGGTGATCATCACGTAGATCATGACCGGGTCGGGCTCGCTCCCGCGCAGGGAGTCCACGAACATCTTGCCCATACCGGACCAGCCGAAGATGGTCTCGGTGATGACCGCGCCGCCGATGAGGCTGACGATGTCGACCGGAATCACCGAGGCCAGCGGCAACAGGGCGTTCCGCAGGGCGTGGCGGACGATGACCACCCGCTCGGTCAAGCCTTTGGCCCGGGCCGTCCGGATGTACTCCTGGTTGAGCACTTCCAGCATCGATCCGCGCTGGTACCGGGTGTAGGAAGCGAAGGAGATCAGCACCAGGGCGACCGTCGGCAACAGCAGGTGGGTGAACCGGTCCAACTGCTGAATCCAGAAGTCACCGCCCAGACCCGGTGTTTCCGAGCCGATGGTGGCGATCGGCCGTCCCTTGATGGCGTTGGAATCGACGTACATCCGCCAGCCCTGCATGATGCGGTCGACGAAGACGAGCAGCGAGACGCCCACGGCCACCAACGCCCCACCACGCATGGAGACCGCGCGGTCCGGGCCGCCGAACAGCCAACCGACCAGCACACCGCAGCCGATGGCGAACAGAAGCAGCCCGAAGATCAGCAGCCAGTCCGCCGCCACGAAGTAGAACAGCCACTGCACCCCGACGTAGGAGGCCACGCCCACCCCGGCGGTGGTCAAGGCGGCGTACAAGGCGCGCCGGTTGTTGACGCCGGCGAAGACGATGCTGACCGCCAACGCCCAGGCCAGGGACAGCACCGTGACGCCGATGAAGCCGATCCGGGGGTCCAGCAGCCAGCCGGACAGCAATACGTAGGCGAGGACGGCGAGGGTGACGAGTGCGGCAGCGCCAAAGGTGATCAGCTTTCTACGCCTGTCACCGCCGAGTGCGCCGGCCCAGAACAGGCCACACACCACCGAGAAGATGACAACGGCCGGCCAACTGATCGTCGGGTTGTTCAGGTAGTCGTTCAAGCCGATGGCCATGAACTGCTTGAGCAGCACGGCCACCCAGAACACCGGCAGCGCGTACAGCACGAAGGAGACGAAAGTGATCGAGTAGTCGAAGGTCGTGTACTGGCGAAGGGCGCTGATCAGACCGACCAGGACACCCAGCACGATCGCGATCATGGTGGCGGCGAACACCAACTGGACCGAGGTCGCGATGGCTCCCGGCAGCATGTCGTTGACCCGCTGCTGGGTGCGCCAGGCGATCCCGAAATCGCCGGTGACGAAGTGCCTCAGCCAGACCCAGTAGCGCTCCCACCAGGGGAGATCCAGTCCGAGGGCGTTCACCCGCATCTCGATCAACTCTGCGCGGTTGGGGGCCGTCGAGGTTCTCAGGTCATCCAACGGGTCCATCGCCACGTCCAGCATGAAATACATCAGCGCTGAGAGCACCAGAAGGATGCCCAGCGCCAGGGCCGTTCGTCGGGCCAGGAAGCGAACCATGTCGGGACTCTCGTGGGTAGCGGTACCGGAGGAAGACTACAGAGTCAACGGTGAACGAACATGGACGGGGCGCCAGGTGTGACCCTGGCGCCCCGTCCCGGCGCTCAATCCGCCTACCTCAGATCTTCCAGGTCCAGAAGTTCCAGAAGATGGTCGGCGCGATGGTGATCGGGTCGATGCCCGACAGCTTGTCGCTGTAGGCGGTGATGGAGGGGAACTGGAAGATGGTGAGGCCGAACGCGTCGTCCACCAGGTGCTTCTCCAGTTCGCCGAGCAGCGCGCCCTGCGCGGTTGCGTCGGGGGTCACCTGGAGCTTGTCCAGGATGGTGTCCACGGCCTTGCTCGAGTACCCGCCGAAGTTGTTCGGGATGGAACCCGTCCGGTAGTTGGCGTCGTTCTCACTGACGGCGGTGGACACCGACTGCCAGCCGAACAATGACGCGTCGTACTTGGCGGTGCCGGTCAACTTCTGGCCCCAGTTGGCGTCGCCGCCGTCGACCATCTTGAAACCGGCCTGCTCAGCCGACTCCTTGATCAGCTGGAACTCCTGGACGCGCCGGGGGTGCGGCTTGGCGTACAGCATCCGGACGGTCGGGCCGGTGACACCGGCTTCCTTCAGCAGCGCCTTGGCCTTCTCGATGTCCACCGACCCGTAGGTGGTGCCCATGCCGTTGGCCGCGGTGACCGCGTCATAGTTGGGGGAACCGGGGACGGTGGTGAACGAGTTCCGCAGCGCCGCGTCCGGGTTCAGCGGCTTGATGATGGTGTCGACGATCTTCTGCCGCGGGATGGTCAACAGGAAGGCCTGCCGCACCAGTTGGGCCTTCTTGGCGTCGCCGCCGTAGGTCTTCGGGTCGAACGGGCCGTCGTTGTTGAAGACCAGGTCGACGTGCTCGTAGGTGCCTTCGTCACCGGTGAGAACCTTGACGTTCTTCACTGTCTGCAACTGCTTGAGGATGTCCTGGGTGGACTGCGGCGAGATCAGCTGCACCTCACCGTTCTGCAACGCCTGCACCGCGGCCTGCGGATCCTCGTTGTAGCGGACCGTGATCGAGTCGACGACCCCCGTGTGCTCACCCTTGTAGTTGGGGTTCTTGGTGACAGTCAGGTACTGCCTCTTCTTGAACTCGCTGATGGTGTAAGCACCAGAACCGACGAGCAGATCCTTGTCGGTCGGCATTTCGGCGAAGTTCCAGTCCCCGTTCCAAGAGTTGGAGATCTTCGACAGCGCGGTGTTTTCCTTGCCCTTGAAGGCGTTCAGCACGGCCTGGGCGGCCTTGGCCGGATCGCTCTCGCCCAACGCGCGCTTGCCGACGATGTGCGCCGGCAGCCCGGGGGTGAACAGGTTCTTCTCCCAGTCGGCGAAAGGCTTGGTGTAGGTGTAAGTGAAGGACTTGTTGTCCGCACTCACCGTGGGGAATTCCTTGATGAGAGCCCAGCCGGCACTGCTGGAATTGAAATAGACCTTGTCGCCCTGGTTCGCCTTGCTGACGTCGCCCGAATCCGGATCGAGCTTGGCGGTGTAGTTGTTGAACAGACCGCTCTGCGCACCGTAGGCGAGAATGAAATCCGCGGCGGTGACGGGCGTGCCGTCTGACCACATGGCCGTGTCGGCGATCGTCTGCTTAACCTTCAGCGGGTTGTCGGAGAGCTTCTCGTAGGTGGCGAAGCTCTTGTTGTTGACGAGGTTCAGATCCTTGTCGTAATAGGTGATGCTGTCATTTGTCAGGTACAGGATGTTGTTGTTGGCCGTGGCGTTGCCGTAGCCGGTGACGCCATTGCCCGAGTAGAAGGCCTGGTTCCACATGACGCTGAGCGTTGTCTTCTGACTCAGCGCCGTCTGGCTGGCGTTCGGCGTGGGCGGGGTGCAGGCCGTCAGGGCCAGCGCCCCGGCGAGCACGCCGGCAGCCGCAGCAAGGAGCTTCTTGGTGCCCAATGTTCCCTCCAGTGAATAGATCGGCCCTGCGATGCGCGGGCAGGCGACAATGCCGGCCAGGCCGATGGATGAGCTTGGACCAAGCTACCCGCGGCTCCCGGCATGGGCAATGTGACCACCAACGGGTAAGGCCATCGTTACCGAAGCGCAATCTGTGGTAGGCCTCTCATCGCCGATTGACGACAACCGTGCCGAGGACGAGGTCGTTCAGCGCTCGCCTCTCGGCGCCGATGACCAACGTCGGCAGGACGAGGCTGATGAGGGCGGCCCTGACTACTGCCCGTCCGAAACCGAGCGGCCCGCCGTCCACGCGCATGACGCCGATGCGGGCCAGCAGTTGTCCGAAGCTGCCTCCCGTGAGTGCTGTGAGCAGGCCACTCTCGATGAAGTAGACGGCCAGGATCATCCAGGATCTCCATCCGCCCTCCCGCAGGACACCCACCCCGAACAGGGTGACCGCGACGATCATCGAGGCTCCCCAGTCGAGGATCAGGGCTGCGATGCGCGACCGCCAGGACGCCAGCGACCCGCGTCCGCTCGGCGGCAGGCCCAGCGATTCGCCAGGATAGGGCTGGTGCTCGGAGTCGCTCATCGGGCCGAGCCTAGCCCCCCGTGTTACACGCCTGAAACATGGACGCAACCCCTTGGTTACTCCCGATCCGTAGCGTTGACAGCGATCCAACCCCTGACTTGTGGAGGAAAGATGTTCCAAGGCGCCGACGACCTGTTGGCCTACGTCAAGGATGAGGGCGTCG
>CAZPCM010000041.1:0-23674 GCA_964585085.1 uncultured Propionibacteriaceae bacterium | reverse complement strand
AGACGTCCTGGGCGGCCTGGCCGAGGAAGCCGGTGCCCTCCATCGCCGACGGCTTGACCAGCGCCGGCGGAAGGACCGGAGTGAAACCCCACGCCAGCGCCTTGGACATGGCCAGGTTGATCAGCGCCAACTCCAACTGGGCCCCCGGCCCGGTCAGGAAGTAGAAGCGGGAGCCCGAGACCTTCGCGCCGCGTTCCATGTCGATGGCGCCCAGCATCTCCCCGAGTTCGAGGTGGTCGCGCGGGGCGAAACCCTCGGCGGCGAAGTCGCGGGGCGTCCCAACGGTCTCCTGGACGACGAAGTCCTCCTCGCCGCCACGGGGGACGTCGTCGAACACCAGGTTCGGCAGCAGCGCCATCAGCTCGTCGAACCGGGCCGCGGCCTCCACCGAGTCGGACTCGGCCGCCTTCACCTGGCCGGCCAGTTCGCGGGTGCGGGCCAGCAGGGCGGCCTTCTCTTCACCCCGGGCCTTGGCGACCTCCCGTCCCAACGCCTTCTGTTCGGCGCGCAGCGACTCGAACGCGGCGATCGAGGCACGCCGGGTCTCATCGGCGGAGACGAGGTCCTCGACGAGGGCGATCGGCTCGCCGCGGGCCGCTTGGGCTCGCCGGACGCGGTCCGGATCGGTGCGCAGCAACTTGGGATCGATCACTGGGTCAGCCTATCGCCGGGCCTGCGGACCAGTCTGCGCCCCCGGCTCCGGTGGGCGCCGTCCCGGTCGCGTGTGGCAGCCGGGACCGGGACGCGAGCGACTCCCGCCGCCTGCCCATGGCCGCGCTCCAGGCCCGCGTTGCAGGCAGTGGCCACGCCGCGCGGACAGCGCCGGAGCGCACATACCCGTGCAGCCGCGCTACCCGAATAGGGGCGGCGCTACACCGGGCGGCGCTACACCGGGCGGCGCTGCACACGGCCGCGCTGCACACGGCCACGCTGCACAAAGGCCAGCCCCGCGCTACACAAACGGCGCCGCGCTACACGAACGCCAGCCCCGCGCTACACAAACGGCCCCGCGCTACACAAAGGCCAGCCCCGCGCTACACAAACGGCCCCGCGCTACACAAACGGCCCCGCGCTACACAAACGGCCCCGCGCTACAGAGAAGGCATCCCGCTACAGAGCCCTCAGTAGCGTCGCGCACTACCTGTAGCGCCGGGCCCGACGACGGGCCATCGTCCCGACGGCGACCACCCCAAGGGACTGGCCCCCGGCCCACCGGACATGAGACAACTCGATCGGGCCGGTGACCCCGCGCTGCCAGGAGTGCTTCCCCGCGACGGACGCAGCGGGCTGCCGCTGCGTCGGCGGATAGGGTTGGGCCATGTCCGGGGGGTCCTTGTCGATGAGTCGTCGTTCCATCATGGGCGCGGGCGCCGCGGCCGCAGCTCTCGGACTGACCGGCTGCAGCCCCATCCCGATGCCGCAGCTCCCGACCCCCCCGACACCCTCGCCCACCGGCTCACCGTCACCCGCCGGGGGCCAGGTGATTGCGACCGACGAGGGAACCGTCACGGTGGAATTCATCACCGCCACCACCGTGCGGTTGCGGATCAGCCCCACCGGCGAGCTCGGCGAGATCCACTCCTACTCCGTGGAGGAACCGGACGCGGCGCGTCCGCTCGTGGACTCCAGCCAGGCCGGCGACGTGGTGACGGTGAGTTCAGCCCAGCTGCGTCTGAGCGTCGACCGCCGCCGGGCAGCCATCTCGATCAAGACGACTGCCGGCAAAGTGGTGCTGGACCGCGCGGTGTTCGACCTCAAGGCCAAAGACGGCCCGTTGTCCTGGACGCACTCGCTGGCCGAGAAGGAGTCCTGCCACGGTCTCGGGACACGCGCCCTGAGCCTGGACCTGCGCGGCAAGCGCGTCCGGCTCTGGAACACCGACGCCCTTTCGTACTACCCCGATGACGATCCGCTCTACCTCAGCATTCCGTTCCTGCTCGGCGTCCGAGACGAGGTGAGCTACGGGCTGCTGTGGGACAACCCGGCCCGAGGCTGGGCCGATCTCGGCGCCGACCAGGAGGATCGCGTCACGTTCACCGCCGAGGCCGGTGAGCTCCGCCTCTACGTCATCGCCGGTGGCGATCCCGCCGAAGTGCTGCGCGGCTACGCCGGGCTGACGGGACGGATGGACCTGCCGCCGATCTGGGCGATGGGCTACCACCAGTCCCGGTGGAGCTACAAGACGGCCCAAGAATTCACCACGCTGGCGCGCCAGTTCCGCACCCGTCAGATCCCTTGCGACGCGCTGTACTTCGACATCGACTACATGGACGGCTTCCGGTGCTTCACCTGGAACAAGACCGCGTTCCCCGACCCTGAGGGTCTGCTGAAGTCGCTGCACGCCCAGCGGTTCAAGACGGTCGCGATCCTGGACCCGGGCATCAAGGTCGACAGCACCTACGACGCCTTCGTCCAGCTGCGCGAGCAGAAGCTCGCTGTCCCCGACACCAACGGCCAACCCGTCGCCGGCAGGGTCTGGGCTGGTGGGAGCCAGTTCCCGGATTTCACCAACCCTCGCGCCCGGACCTGGTGGGCGGGCCGGGTCGCCGAGATGGTCGGAGTTGGCCTCGACGGCGTGTGGAACGACATGAACGAACCGTCGCTGTTCCGCGAGCGCGGCGAACCCATCGGCAAGACCATGCCGGACAGCGCCCTGCACGACGGGGACGGGACGCCGGTCACCCACTCCGGCGGCGGTCACAACGTCTATGGCATGCAGATGGCCCGGGCCACCAGGGACGGCCTCCTCGCCGCCCGTCCGGACCGGCGTCCGTTCAACATCACCCGTGCCGGTCACGCGGGGGTGCAGCGCTACGCCACCACGTGGACCGGCGACAACCGCAGCTCCTGGGAGCACCTTCGGCTGGTCATCCCCATGGTGGTCAACCTCGGCCTGAGCGGTGTGCCGTTCTCGGGCCCCGACGTCGGCGGCTTCCGCGGCGATCCGGACGCCGAGCTGTTCACGCGGTGGATCCAGCTGTCTTCCATGCTGCCCTTCTTCCGCACCCACGCCGCCAATACCTCCCGGCCACGCGAGCCGTGGAGTTTCGGGTCCATCACCGAAGGCCGGGTCAGGCAGGCCATCGAGTGGCGCTACCGGCTCCTGCCCTACCTCTACAGCGAGGCGGCGAACGCCGCTGAGACCGGGCTGCCGATCGTCCGCCCGCTGTTCTTCGACGAGCCGGCCGACCGCGACCTGCGATCCGTGCAGGACCAGTTCCTGCTCGGTGAATCACTGCTGGTGACCCCCGTCGTACAACGGGGGGCGACGTCGCGATCGGTCCGGCTGCCGGCCGGTGACTGGTACGACTTCTGGTCCGGCGCCAAGCACGCCGGCGGCCGCGTGATCACGGTGGCTGCGCCGATGGACCGGCTGCCGCTGTTCGTCCGCGCCGGCCGCACCCTTCCGCTGTGGCCAGTGCGCCAGAGCACGTCCGACCCCGTCCCCACCCAGCTTGAACTCCGGGTCTACCGAGGGGACGGGATCTCGATCTGGTACGAGGACGCCGGGGACGGCTTGGCCTACCGCAAGGGGGACTCCCGGCGCACCTCAACGGGGTGCCGGTCGACCAAGGACGGCCTGGTGCTCACCCGGACCTCAGCGGGCGACTACGACCACACCTACCGGCAGGTGACGGTCCAACTCTTCGGGCTGGCCCCGACCGCCAGGATCACCGTCGACGGACGGAAGACCCAGCCAATGGCCGCTTCCACCACGGGCGCGGTCACCGTGGTCGCCAAGCCGTTCAAGCGCCTGGAGGCGACCGGCGCCTGAGCCGGGGCCGGCCCAGCTCGGGCGCCACAAGCCGGGTCGACGCCGGGCCGCACGGGAGCCCTCGCGAGCCTGCACAAGGCCAACCGGGAGTTCTCATCGGCGCAGTCACCCCGACACCCGAGGCCCGCCCTTACGAACCGAGCACGGACACCGAGTGGTCGTACTTGTTCGCCACATACACCTCGCCGGAGTCGGGGTTCACCGTGACTCCGCAGGCGCCCGAACCGACCCCTACATCGCCCAGCGGTTCGTAGGTGGCGGCGTCAAAGGCGTACAGGCGACCGCCCATCGACGTAGTGACGTAAACGACCCCGACCTTGGGATCGACGGCGACGCCGCACGGGTCTTGGCCTGCCCCCATGTGCACGGTCTTCACCGACTTGTGGGAGTCCCCGTCGATCACGGTGAGCGATTCACCGTGGGCGTTGACCACCCAGGCCCGTCCTGACGTCGAATCCACCGCGACCCGGAACGGATGATTGCCCGCCTTGACCGTCCTCGTCTTCCCGCTTGAGGTGTTCACGATCGAGACGGTGCCGGTGGGATTGGCGCGGTTGGTGACGTAGAGGAGGTGCCGCACCGGATCCACCGCCATGCCTGCCGGTCCGGGCCGGGCATCGAGGGAGCTGAGCCACGTGCGGGAGGATGTGTCGATGACCACGACCGAACTGGGGGCACCCTTCGGCGCCATCGACACGTACAGACGGTTGGCCGCACTGTCCATCGACATGCGGAACGGACCGGCCCCGACCGGGATGCGGTCATCGACAGCCAGGGACCCCGGCAGGATCACTGCGATTTCGCCCGACTCCACGTAGGAGGCGTAGACCGTGCCGTCGGAATCCACCGCGACGGCGCTCGTCCCCCCGCCGATCTTCACCGAGTCCACCTTCTTCCGGCTGGCGGCGTCGATGACGGCCAGGCTGGACGAATCGTCGCTGGAGACGAACAGCCGTCCCGTTCCCGCGTCGAAGGCGAGATCGGTCGGTCCATACTTGGGCGGGTCGTCCTTACTGCCGCCGACCCCACCGATCGTCTTCAGCACCCGCAGCGCGGGACCTGCCGGGGCGGCCGGGGCCTCCGTGGTCTCTTGCTGGGAGGGAACCGTCTCGGCCGTCGACGCACTGGCGGCCGGCTCGGCCGTGGTCGCCGCAGCCGTGTCGGTCTTGGACGGCAGGAGTCGCATCACGATCAGTCCCACGCCGGCGATCACGGCCAGAGCCAGGACGCCCGCGGCGATCGGCAACCAGGGCGTCCGGCGCGGCCGACCACCCGGATCACCCTTCGTGGCGAAGGGCACGGTCGCGCCGGGCCCGCCGTAGGGCCCGGCCGCACCGTAGGAGCCGGGGGCCCCGTACGCCCCGGGTGGGACGAAGCCCGAGGGCCTGGTCGGGTCCATCATGCTGGGCGCGAACGCGCCACCTGGACGGACAGCGGTGAGGTCGGCCGACGGGCCGACTGCGCCCGACGGAGAGAGGGGTGCGCCACCGGCCGGCTGCCGCACCACAGTGGCGTCCGGGTTGGACATCGGCTGCCGCACCGTGGTCGCGTCCGAGTTCACCAGGGGCTGACGCACGATGGTGGCGTCCGGATTCACCTCAGGCGTGCGCGCCCTGGTCGCCTCCGGACCGGCCCCGGAGAGGGCCGCCGCCACTCCCGCCACGCCCGCGGCGCCCGCAACACCCGCAGCCGTCGGGTGCTGCCCCGGGATCGGCGCGACGACGGGGGCCGGCGAGGTGCGGTCGGCGTCCGGCGAGGTCCCGGCGCCGCCGTGGCCGTACATCCGCTCGAAGGCGATCGCGGACATCTGGTACGTGTCACCGGGAGCCTGGACGCCCATCGGCGCCGCGGTGGGGCTGAAGCCGAGGTTGCGTTCGATCGTCTGCAACTCCCGAACCAGATCGAACGCCGTGGCCGGGCGCTCGGCCGGGTCCTTGGCCATCGCCCGCGCCAGCAGGTTCTCCAGGGCCATCGGAACGTCGGGGCGCCCGGTGCGTGGCGGCGGCTGGTGCAGGATCGCCGCGGCCAGCGCTTGGGCACTGACGTCGGCGGCCTCAGCGAAGGGGGCCCGTCCGGTCAGCAGGTGCCAGATGGTGGCGCCGAGGGAGTAGATGTCGGACGCAACGGTCAACTGCCCGTCCGCCTTCAACGCCTCCGGAGGTGCCCAGCGCAGGGAGACCGATGCCCCCGACGAGTTCACCCTGCTCCGGGCGGCGATGCCGAAGTCACCCAGCGCCGGCGTCCCATACGCGTTGACCAGGATGTTCGCCGGCTTGATGTCGCGGTGCAGAACTCCGGCCTGGTGGGCCGTCTCAACGGCGCTGCCGATCGCGATCGCGATCCGCAGCACCTCCTCGACCCGCAGCCGCTGACGCGTCACACGCTCACCCAGGCTCGCCTGCGGGAAGTACTGCATCACCAGGTAGGGACGGTTGTCGCCGGTCACCCCGGCCGAGTAGACGGTGACGATGTTGGGGTGCTCCAGCATCGCCATGACATTGGCCTCGTCGAGGAACTGGGCCCGCATCTCCGGGGTGCCGAGCGAATCGCGCAACACCTTGACCGCGACCTGGCGTTGCGGCATCTGCTGGGCGTACTGGAAGACCTGCGCCTGGCCGCCCTCCCCCAGCAGACGCACGTACTCCAATCCAGGAATCGACGGCGCGCCCGCAAACCCAGTCACAGAGAATCCCCCTCGCCCCGGTGTCCCACCGGTGTTCGGGCTCAGGCTAGCCGCGCGCTCGGCGGGCGCCCCGTCCGTCCCACCTGCAGGAAGCAGCGATCAGAACTCGTCCTCAGGGTTCACCAACGTGGCGAACCAGTCCCGCGCGGCCGCGAAATCCTCATCGGTGAAGCCCCGGGCCAGGATCGGACGCACCCCGTCCGCCCTCGGGTACGAGCCGAGGAAGACGACGTCGGCACAGATCCGATGCAGGCCGAGCATCGCCTCAGCCAGGCGCGGATCGCGCAGGTGGCCTTCGGCGTCGATGGAGAAGCAGTAGTTGCCCAGGACGGTCTTGGTCGGGCGGGACTCGATCCGGCACAGGTTCACCCCCCGGTCCGCGAACTGCTCCAGGATTTCCAGCAGGGCACCGGGATGGTCGGCGTGCATGAAGGCGACCAGGGTGGTCTTGTCCGCGCCGGTTGGCTGAGGCGGGGATGCCGGCCTGGACACCAGGACGAACCTCGTCACCGCGTACTCGTTGTCGGCGATCTGGGTGGCCAGCGCCTCCAGGCCGTACATCCGCCCAGCCACTTCGGCGCAGACCGCGGCGTCGAACTTGGAGCCCGGGTCGGCGACCTCCTCGGCGGCCGCCGCCGTCGAACCGCCCTCGGTCACGTGGGCGTTCGGCAGGTTGGCCGCGAGCCACTCCCGGCACTGCGCGGCTGCGTGGGGATGGGTCAGGACGCGCCGCACGTCCTCCAGGTTGGTGCCCGGGCGCCCGTAGAGGTTGAACTGGACGGGCAGAAGCACCTCCCGGACGATCATCAGCCGCCGGCCCGAAGCGAGGTTGTCCAGCGTCACGGTGACGCCGCCCTCGACGGAGTTCTCGATCGGCACCAGCGCGGCCTCCACCGCCCCGGTCCGCACGGCGTCCAGCGCCTGCGCGACGGTCGCGAACGGCAGCGCCGCTTCGTCGGTGAAGGTCAGCAGCGCCTGGTGGGTGAAGGTCCCGGCGGGACCGAAGTATCCGAGCACCGGCACAGCGTAACGGGGATCCCGTGCCGGTCGGAGCCTGGCTCCGGCTCAGTCGGCGCGCACCGGCTGGTGCCGGTGCCAGAGCAGGTACCAGGCGCTCTTCAAACGCACCAGTGAGGGGAGTTCCCGTCCCGACGTCCACCACCAGTGCACGATCGCCACGATCACCAGCACCTGCGCAGCCGAGCACAACGCGTCCCGCATCACGAACGCCAGCGACAGCATCGGATCGGTGAACTCCACCGAACGGCCGGTCACATAGGCCACCGACAGCCACGCCCCACGCCAGATCATCAGCGCGTCCAGCCGGGAGGCGGCCAGCAGGCCCAACGGCACCCAGGTGGTGAGGTCGTACCAGCTCAGCGTGTACGGCGAGGTGACCAGCCACGCGGCGGTGAGGACGGCCGCGGTCCGGACGGCGATCGTCAGCGGGTCGCGCTCCGGATCGGCGATCGGCTCGGGCCCGGGCACCGCCTGCCAGGGCAGAACCCGCGTCAGCATCCACCCGATGGCCACCATTCCCCCCCAGCCGAGGAGGGAGACCGCGGATCGGGCGAAGGCCTCGCCGAAGACGAACGAGAGGATGCCGAAGCCCCAGGGCGCCCACGACCCCGCGGAGATGTAGCCGGTGTTCCGTCCGGCGGCCAGCAGGGCCTGCGGGGCCACGAGTCCGTAGGCGATGGCCAGAGGAACCAGCGCACCGAGCCCGAGCGCCAGCAGCTTGCGCCAATCGCGTCGATAGCCCCACGCCATGGCGATCCCGTAGAAGACGAGCGACACCTTCACCGTCCCGGCCAAGCCGATGAAGACACCGGTCAGGAAGGCGTTGCGACGCATGAACCACAGCCCGACGATCGCGAAGATCAGGGTGAGCGCCTCGTTGTGCGCCCCGGCCACGACCGACCAGATCATGATCGGGTTCAGCACGGTGAACAGCACCGCGCGGGTCTGGGTGCGATGGTCGTCGTGGGCCATCTTCACCGCGATCGCGCCGATCGCCAGGAAGGGCAGGACGGCCAGCATCTGCAGCCAGAACACGGTGTCGTGCATGTTCTCCCCGCCCAGGCTCGCGGCAAGCCACTGCGAGGCGGACGCGAAAGGCCCGTACACACTCGGGGTGTCCTGCCAGGGCCGTTCCGTCCAGCGCAGAACCGGGTCGAACTCTTCGCGGAAGATCATCGCGGGGGTGATGTCATAAGGATTGCGGCCGATCACCTGCAGCCGTCCGTAGGCCGCGTACATCAGCACGTCCGCCGACGTTAGCGGGGGGACCAGCGCAGTGAGCAGGCTCAGCAGGGCGCCGAGTCCGAACAGCTTCCGGTTGTTGGGACGCCAGCCGGCGCCGACGGCGCGCCAGCTGATCCACAGCCCGACCGCCCCGAGGAACAGCCCGCCCCAGAGGGCGGGGACAGCCACCCATTCGCTGACGGCGACCGCGTCCACCGGCAGGTACCACGGCGGCAGGAAGCCGTCCCGTGGGCCGAGGGTGAGCGCGACGCAGGAGGGGCCGAGTGCCGCGACGAGGATCGTCACGAGGGCGCTGGTGACGATGAAGGCGACGCCGCGGCGGTGATCACGCGACCACGGCGCATCGAAAATTCGACGCAGGCGAACCACCCAGGGCGCATTCGTGGCCGCGCGGACGCGCGCTGAAGCCCCTGGTGCCGGCATTGGTGCTCCTCGTGATCGAGCCCGGCGAGCGGCCGGTGGCCCTAGGTTACCGGCCGCCTTGGCCCGTCCCGTCGGCTGTTCGCGGCCGCAACCGGTTCGTTACCTGACCGAACCACTTCGTTACCTGCCGTGCTACTTCAGAAGGCGGGACAGCCGCCGATCGGCCAGCGGCCGTCCGCCCGTCTGGCAGCCCGGGCAGTACTGGAGCGAGGAGTCGGCGAAGGACACCTCGGCGATCGTCGTGCCGCACACCTCGCAGGCCTCACCGGCGCGGCCGTGCACGCGCAGGCGTGCCTTCTTGTCGCCCTTGAGTTCCCTGGCAGCCAAGCCGGTGGAACGGGTGACGGCCTCGGCGAGTTCGTTGCGGATCGCGTTGTAGAGCCGGTCGCGCTCCTCGGCCGACAACGCGTCACTGGGCTTGAACGGGCTCAGCTTCGCGGCATGCAGGATCTCGTCGGAGTAGGCGTTGCCGATCCCGGCGATGACCCGTTGGTCACGAAGCACCCCCTTCAACTGGGCCCGTCCGGCGGCGACCAGGATGGCCTGGAGCGACTCGGGGGTGAAGTCGTCGGCCAGCGGCTCCGGTCCCAGGGTCGCGATCCCGGGCACCTCATCGAGCCCGGCGACGACGTAGAGGGCCAGCCGTTTCTGCGTCCCGGCCTCGGTGAGGTCGAACCCGGAGCCGTCGTCGAAGACCACCCGGGCCGCCAGCGGCCCGCGTCCGGGCTTGGCGGGAGCGGCCGGCAACGTGGCGCGCCAGGTCAGCCAACCCGCCCTGGCCAGGTGAAACACCAGCCACAATCCGCCGGCGGACAGGCCGACGAACTTTCCGCGGCGGACGACTCCGTCCACCTCCAGGCCGTGCAGGGCCGACGGCGGCAGGGTGAACGTCTTGAGCGCGTTGATCGCGGTCAGGTCGATCCGGGCGATGGTCCGACCCACGCAGGCCCCGTTCAGGAACCCGCGCAGGGCTTCGACCTCAGGCAGTTCAGGCATCGGACGCCGCCTGTCTCGGCCACGCCGGTTCGGGGACGTCCAGCGCCTCGTCCAGCACCGCCAGGTAGTCGTCCCTCTCGATCTCGATGACCCCGAGGCTGGCCAGGTGCGGGGTCTGCCACTGGACGTCGATGATCCGCTCCTCAGCCCACTCGTCGGCGAGGAACTCCACGAGCGCGACAAGGGCCACCTTCGAGGCGTCCCGGCCATGAACCGGGTCGTGGAACATCGATTCACCGGCGAAGATCCCGCCGAGATTCACTCCGTACAGGCCGCCGACGAGCCGGCCCTCGGCGTCCCAGGTTTCGACGGAGTGGACGAAGCCCGCCCGATGAAGCTCGGAGTAAACGCGGGTGATGTCGGCGTCGATCCAGCCCAGATCGCGGGACGGGTCGGCGCACCCGGCGAGAACCCGGCCGAACGCGCGGTCGATCGTCGTCTCGTAGCGGTGAGCGGACTTCCGCAGCGAGCGGGTCACCCGTAGTGCGTCCAGCGGAAGCACGCCGCGGCGCGTGGGTGACCACCAGCCCATGTCAGCGTCGAAGCCGGTGCCGTGCAGGGCCATGGGGAAGACTCCGGCGCGGTAGGCCTCGACGACGAGGCCGGCGTCGAATTCGCTGGAGAACGCGATCAGGTCCTGGGCGGGCCAGCGTTCGCTGGGGCCGAAGATCTGAGAGCGTGCCATGTCTGGATTGTGCCACTCGCCTCCCGACAGACCGGTTGGCCGGCGCCAGGTCCGTCCACAGGCCGGGGGGCTCAGAGCTCCCGGGAGAATCGCCGCGCTCTCAGCCACGTAGTCTTGAGAAGCGTCCCAGTCCGTCCGAGAGGGAACACGATGGCCACCGCGGGAGATGTCGGCAAGCAACTCGTCACCCGAGCACCGGAGTTCGCCGGAGGCCTCCTGCGAGCGATCATCGAAGTGGCCATCGAGGGTCGCTCCGGCTTTCCCGGCGCCAAGGCGACGGCGGCCAGGCAGTTGGAGGACCGCGGCGACCGGGATGCCGCCATCGACGCGCTCGTCGCCCAGCATGTCCGCTTGGCTTCGGCTCAAGGCTTCCTGACCAGCGTCGGCGGACTGGTCACGATCCCGGTCGGCTTCCCGGCGAACATCGCCGGGATGGCCGCCCTCGGCATCCGGATGATGGCCGGCATCGCTCACCTCCGCGGCTACGACGTCGACGACCGACGGGTCCGTGCTGCACTGACCCTGGCCATGCTCGGTGAGGACGAAGTGCGCAAGCTGGTCGCTGAGGACAAAGTCCCCACCACTCCGCTGGCCGTCGCCACAGCCCCGATGTTCGACCCGTCCCTGGACAGGGCGATCAGCGAACGGGTGATGGGCTCCCTGGCCGCACGCATCGGCGGCAAACACGCCGCAGTGATCCTGGTGCGACGGATTCCGCTGGTCGGTGGCGGAGTGGGCGCTGCGATGGACGGCTGGATCACCTACGGCCTGGGCACCTACGCGATGAAGGAGTTCGTGCTCCGCGGGCGTCCCAGCATCCCCGCATGAGCCGGTGACCGCCGGCCCGGGGGCGGAGCGGGGTCCGAGCTCAACAGCGGCCACTCGACTGCTGGGGCGAAGGCGCGCCCCACTCGGGCGGTTGATCAGGCACGTGACCACGGACGGCGGCGATTCGACCGCTGCTCAGGCGATGACGCGCCCCACTCGGCGGTTGATCAGGCACGTGACCTCGTAGGGGATGGTGCCGAGCAACTCGGCCACCTCGGCGACCGTGATCTCCACCTCGCCACTGCGTCCGACGAGCACCACCTCAGCCCCGGTGCGCACGCTGGTTTCGGGACCCAGATCGAGCATCGTCTGATCCATGCAGACCCGGCCGACGATGGGATAGGAGCGCCCATCGATCAGCATCCGGCCGCGGTTCGACAACAGCCGCGAGTAGCCGTCCCCATAACCGACCGGCACGGTGGCGATCCAGGTGTCCCGCGGAGCCGTCCACGTGCGGCCGTAACTGACCGTCTCCCCCGCGCGCACCCGCTTCACGAAGCTGACCGTCGTGGTCCAGCGCAGGCCGGGCCGCAGCTCGACCGTCCGGGAGGCCCGGGAATCGGGGTAGGAGCCGTAGATCATGATCCCGGGGCGGACCAGGTCGAACCACGCATCCGGGTGTCCGAGAACGGCGCCTGAATTCGCCAGGTGCCGCAGAGGGACGCGGCCGCGTTCCGCTTCGACAGCCTCAACCGTGTCCGCGAAGAGTCTGATCTGGGAGCGCGTGAATTCATCACCAGAAGGAGAGTCCGAGATCGGCAGGTGTGACATCAGCCCGGCCAGGCCAAGCACCGGGCTGGCGTCGACCAGGCGGGCCAGGCGGACGGCGTCGCCCGGCTCGCAGCCGATCCGGCGCATCCCGGTGTCGATCTTGAGATGGACCGACGCCCGCCGGCCGGCTCGGACGGCCGCGTCCGCGGTTTCGACGACGGACGCCTCGTCGATGACCACGAGGTCGATGCCCTGCCGAACCGCGGCCTCCACGTCGGCGCCACCGCGGGCGACCGACAGCTTGAGGATCGGCAGGGTCACCCCGGCCTCGCGGAGCTCGACGCCCTCACCGATAGTGGCGACCCCGAGCCAGTCAGCGGCGCCCGTCTCCTGGATCATCCGTCCGACCGCCACCGCGCCGTGGCCGTACGCGTCCGCCTTGACCGCGGCCAGCACGAGCCGCGGACCCACCCGTGCGCGAACCGCGTCCAGATTGGCCCGGATGTTGATCAGACTGGTTTCAGCGAGTGTCGGGGACCGCATGGCTACGCCCCCACTGCGATCGGACGGTCCGGGTTGGCCGACCAGCCCGACCAGGACGGCGGGTACAGGGGCGCCTCGATGCCCAGGGTCGCCAGGCCGAGGATGAGTTGTGCAGCTGACACGCCCGAGCCGCAGTAGACCGCAATCGGCCCCTCCACGGCGGAACCGAGGATCTCCCGCAGGGACGCTTCGTCCGGCAGCCTGCCCTCGGCGTCGAACAGCCTTGCCACAGGCACATTGATGGCCCCGGGGATGTGTCCGGCGCGGGCGTCGATCGGCTCGACCTCGCCGCGGAAGCGCTCAGCGGCGCGAACGTCGATCAGCGTCCCGCTGGTGGGGAACGCGCCTGCGGCGTCGGCGTCGATGACGGGCCGGTTCCCGGTGGCCAGCCGGAGTTCGGCGGCTTGGCCGAGGATCGCCTCACCCGACTCCAGACGCCCGCCGACGCCCAGCCAGGCGGCGATCCCGCCGTCCAACACGCGCACGTCGAGGCCGGCCCAACCAAGCACCCACCAGGCGCGGCCCGCGGCGAAGCTGCCGGCTTCGTCGTAGACCACGATCTGCCTGTCCGTCCCGACGCCGAGCTCGCCGAGGCCCCGCTCCAGGGTCATCGCGTCGGGAAGCGGATGGCGTCCGAGCGTCCGGTCGGACGATGGCCGGGTCAGCACAGCTTCCAGGTCGAGGAAGCGCGCGCCGGGAAGGTGTCCGTCGAGGTAGCGCTCACGTCCGGCGCCGGCGGGTTCGCCCAGGGTCCAGCGGACATCGAGCAGGTGCACCGCACCGGCGTCGCGGGCCAGGATCTGGTGCAGTTCCTCAGCCGTCACCAGGACGGACGCCCGCGGGCTCACCACGATTCCAGTGCGACGGTTCGGGTCATGGGGCCATCGTCCCTCCGCCGTTCGGCACCGTCAAACCGCTTCCCCCGGACTGACGCCGCCGTGACGAGATCAATCCCAGAGCCTGGTCGGGGCTGGCCGCCGTCAGGCTGCGACGGCCGGACCTGGCGTGGAAACCCGATCCGTCCACGACACCATCGCTGCGGCCACCGAAACTCAGTAGAGCAGCGAAAGCCCCGGGTCGGCCATGATCGTCGCGACGTCGGCAAGGAACTTCGAGCCGGCCTCGCCGTCCACCAGCCGGTGGTCGAAGGTCAGCGCCACGGTGCATACGGACCGCGGTTCGATCCGCTCGTTCTCACCGGTCCCAACCACCCACGGACGCCGCACGATCGTGCCCAAGCACATGATCGCCGCCTCGCCGGGATTGAGGATGGGCGTGCCGGCGTCGATCCCGAAGATGCCGATGTTGGTGATCGTGAACGTGCCCTGGCGCAGGTCGAAGGGCTGGACCTTGCCCTGCTTGGCCACCGACACCATCTGATTGAGGGCCTGAGCAAGTTCGAGCAGGCTCATCCGGTTGGCCTTCTTGATGTTCGGCACCACCAGGCCTCGCGGTGTGGCTGCGGCGATGCCGAGATTCACATCGCCGTGCAGGACGATCTCCTCGGCCTCCTCATCGATGGAGGAGTTGATCTCCGGGTTGCGCGCGATGGCCAGACAGGCGGCCTTGGCGAAGATCAGCAGCGGCGAGAGCCGGAGGTTGGCGAATTCGCGGCGTGACTTCAGGGTCTCCAGAAGCGCCATCGTGTTGGTCACGTCGACGTCCACCCAGGCGGTGGCCTGGGGGATCTGCAGCGAGGCGGTCATCGAGCGGTACATCTCCCGCTTCACCCCGCGCAGCGGGATTCGGCGGTCCGCGGGCGCCTGGGCGTTCACCCGTCCCTGGCTTCCGGCCGCGGCGATGACGTCCTCGTTGGTGATCAGGCCGCCCGGACCGCTGCCCAGGACGGCGTTGAGGTCCACCCCGAGGTCCCGGGCCACCCGGCGCACCGGCGGCTTGGCCAACGGCGGACGCGACCCGGCTTCCTTCACCGGTGGACGGCCGGGCGCCGGCAGCGGCTCGCCTTGAGCCTGGGCAGTGACCGGCGCGGACGGGGTCACCTCGTCCGTGCGGCGGGACACCGGGGTCCCGGTGTCGTAGGAGCCGTGGACCTGGTCGGTGGCCGGGACCACCGTGGCGGGCGGGGCCTTGCGCGGGCGGCGACTGACCGCTCCCGTCTTGGCGCCGTAGCCGACCAGGAGTGCCGACGACGCCGCGGGCGGGGCGGCGCCGGCAGCGTCGTGGACGGTGCCCTCCACAACCGGCGCGCCCGGTTCGGGGGCCGTGGCAACCTCCACCTGCACCGGCTCCGCCTGGGCGACGGGCTCCGGAGCGTGAGCCCGGGGAACGGACGCCTCCGAAGGCTCCGGCGTCCGCACCTTGGCAGCGGAGACGGCCGGGGACGCGCTCGCGGGAGCCGCGACCGATCGCTCAGGCCCCGGTGCCGCTGCGGCGACGGACGGCACCACGCCGGTCACGGGGGCAGCGCCGGAGAGCTCGGCTGCGCTCTCGGCGATGCGGATGATCGGCGTGCCCACCTCGACCTCGGCGCCCTCAGCGAACAGCAGTTCGGCCACCACGCCGGCGAAGGGCGAGGGCAACTCGACCAGCGACTTCGCGGTCTCGATCTCGACCAGGATGTCGTTGACCGCCACGGTGTCGCCGACGGCCACGTGCCAGTGCACGATCTCGGCCTCCAGCAGGCCCTCGCCCGGATCGGGCAGGTTGAATTCGCGCATCGGGTCCCTCTTTCAGTAGGCCAGCGACCGGTCGACCGCGTCGAGCACCCGGTCGAGGTCGGGCAGGTAGCCATCCTCCACCCGGCTGGGCGGGTAGGGAAGGTCGTAGCCGGCGACCCGGAGGACCGGCGCCTGGAGCGCATAGAAGCAGCGCTGCCCGATCCGGGCGGCGATCTCTGCGCCCACCCCGAATGATCCGACGGCCTCGTGGACGACGATCGCCCGGCCCGTCCGCTGGACCGATTCGACGATGGCATCATCATCGAGCGGGGACAGCGAGCGGAGGTCGATCACTTCGAGGTCGGTGCCCTCCTCCGCGGCGGCCAGTGCCGCCTCCACGCAGGTCCGGACCATCGGCCCGTAGCTGAGCAGGGTCGCGTCGCGTCCGGGCTTGACCACCCGCGCCGCGTGCAGCGGCATCGGTTCGGTCTCGGTGTCGACCTCGCCCTTCTCGTGGTAACGGCGCTTAGGCTCGAAGAAGATCACCGGATCATCGGACGCGATCGCCTGCTGGATCATCCAGTAGGCGTCCAGGGGGTTGGAGCAGGTGACCACCTTCAGCCCCGGGGTGTGCGCGAAGTAGGCCTCGGGCGACTCGGAGTGGTGTTCGATCGCCCCGATGCCCCCGCCGTAGGGGATGCGGATGACCATCGGGACCCTCAGCCGTCCGTGCGAGCGGAAGTGGAGCCGTGACACCTGGGAGACGATCTGGTCGAACGCCGGGAAGACGAATCCGTCGAACTGGATCTCCACCACCGGGCGGTAGCCGCGCAGGGCCAACCCCACGGCCGTCCCGACAATGCCGGACTCGGCCAACGGGGAATCGACCACCCGGTCGCGTCCGAACTCAGCCTGAAGGCCCTCTGTCACGCGGAACACCCCGCCCAGCTTGCCGATGTCCTCCCCGGCCAGCATCACCTTGGGGTCGGCGGCCAGGGCCCGACGCAACCCGGCGTTGAGCGCCTTGGCCATGGTCATCGTGGTCATCAGTTCTCCTCGGTGGCGAAGGAGGCCTCATAGGCCAGGTAGCCGGCCCGCTGGCGCTCGAGCGCGGCCGGGGTGTCGACATACACGCGATCCCACATGTCAGGAAGCCTCGGCTCCGGGAGCGAGACGCACCCGTCGCGGAGGCGTTCGGCGACGGCATCAGCCTCGGCGGCCAGGTCGGCGAGCCACGCCTGGTCGATGGCGCCGGTGCCCAGCAAGTAATTCGTGACGCGCGTGATGGGATCGCGGGCTTTCCAGGCCTCCAACTCCTCCGCGCGTCGGTATTTACTCGGGTCGTCCGAGGTCGTATGGGCGCCCATCCGATAGGTGTAGGCCTCGATCAGCGTCGGACCCTCGCCACGGCGCGCGCGATCCAAGGCCCATTCAGTGACGGCCTGGACGGCGAGGACGTCATTGCCGTCCACGCGGACGCCGGGGAAGCCGAAGCCCGCCGCCCGCCGGTAGAGCGGGATCTTCGACTGCAGAGCGATCGGCTCCGAAATGGCCCACTGGTTGTTCTGGCAGAAGAACACCACCGGCGCAGCGTAGGAAGCAGCGAAGATGAAGGCCTCGTTCACGTCGCCCTGGCTGGTCGCACCGTCGCCGAAGTAGACGATCGCCGCGCCGTTCTCGTTGGGGTCGGCATTGCCCACGAGCCCATCGCGCTGCATGCCCATGGCCATCCCCACCGCGTGCAGGGTCTGCGTTCCGATCACGAAGGAGTAGATGTGGAAGTGCTTGTCCACCGATGGCCAGTCGACCATCGTCGTGCCGCGGAAGGTGGCCAGCAGGTCCCGCGGGTCGATCCCCAGGCACCACGCCACGCCATGCTCACGGTAGGACGGGATCACTTCGTCAGGGACGCGAACCGCTCGCGCCGATCCGACCTGCGCAGCCTCCTGGCCCAGCATCGGCGGCCACAGGCCCAGCTCACCCTTGCGCTGGAGGGCGGTGGCCTCGGTGTCGAGGCGCCGGGACAGGACCATGTCGCGCAGATGTCCAGCGATCACGGCGTCGTCCCCGCTGAAACTGAAGTCGGGGTGGTCGACCCGGTTGCCCGAGGGGTCGAGAAGCTGGACGAAGTCCTCGCCTGCGGTAACGGACACGGAGTACTCCTGGTGGCTCTGGTGCACGGCGCCTGGCGGCTGTGGCTGGTGGGGTGTAATGGTCCCGTCGAATGGCCTGACTGACTCTAAGTTACCGGTTACGTAACCGTAGGTGCAACGTGTGGCGCCCTGTCCTGGCCTTGGACATCCAGCGACGGGCCTTGACGTGGCCGGCAGCGGACGCCTCGGAGAAGTCGCCCAGCGGCTCCGCAGCTGGCCTGGGAGGTCCAGGCGGGCGGCCTGATTGTCACCCCCTGCGCCAGCCCGCTGCGTGGCTGGTCGGACGGCCGCCCCGTCGCCCGGCGGGCGCGCCCAGCCCGGGGGGGTACGAGCACGCACCCGACCGATCAGAACCCGGCCCGCCCGGCGGGCACGCCCAGCCATGGGGGTACGGGCACGCCCAACAGTGCCCGGAGTACGGGCACGCTCCCAGCGATCAGAACCGGGTCAGCACGCCCGGCGCCAATGACATCCACGATCGCCTCAACCTCGCAGCACCATCGAGGGCGACACCCTGGGCCGGAGGGCTGCTCGGCCTACCATGGCATTGCACCACCGAAAGGGGCGGCATGCGAACCGAAGCAACACCGACGCCTTCGCCACGGCGGCTCGCCTTCGCCGCCGCGTTGGTGGGCTTGCTGCTCGGCGGCTGCGCAGGCGGGTCCGCCACCGCCCCCGGGGAGCCGGGATCGGGCGAACAGCCCCTTCCGGACGCCGCACGCGAATTCCAGCACAAGTGCGAGCAGGGCCTCAGCGACTGGCGTGAAGGTCGGGTCACCTATCCCAAGCAACTGACCATCCCGCTAGGTGAATCGGTCAACTACGAGGCTGCCGTCGACATCCGTGACAATCCGCTGCCGGCCGACCAGGTCATCGACGCCGAGGGCGGCAGCACCGGAACGGCGCAGATCTTCGTCCGGTGTCGGTTGGCGGCCAGGCTGACGCCCTTGAGCGACAGCCTGGAGGTCAGCGTCGACAGCGAGGCCGAAGGGAACGGGTGGATCACGCAGGAATTCACCCCCAGTGGCGTGGTCGAGTGGTCGTGGTCGGTGACGGCCAACGAGCCGACGGACGCGACCCTTCGGCTCGACCTTCGGCCGAGCCTCCAGGTCAACGAGCTACCCAGTTACTCCTCGGCCAATCAGGTCTCTTTCACCACCGACATCACCGTTGAGGCGTCCTTTCTACAGCGGACCTGGTTCTGGATCCAGACCCAGTGGCCACTTGTTCTGGGTGTGGTGACGCCGATCGGAGCCGCGATTCTGGCTCTGCTGGGCTGGGCCCGAAAGGTCCGCGGCGAGGTCTCCCCAGTGACCCGGTACCCGGCCGCGCCGCCGCAACCTTCGTCCCCGGCGGCGTCGACTCCGCACTTTCCCGGTCCGCAGTCGGTTCCCCCGCTCTGGATGGCTCCGCCGGGAGCGTCTCCTGCCGCCCAACCGCCGTCCCCGGCCACCCCGCCCTGGCAACCCCCGGGCTCGCCGTCCGCATATGAGCCGCCGGGCGGCCCCGGCGGCGGCAGGGGCCCCGGTGGCGGGGGCGACGGCAGAGGCCCCGGTGGCGGGGGCGACGGCCGGGCAGGCGGAGGCGACGCTACAAAGAACTCACCGCACCCCTGAGGCCTCTGTAGCCTCGCGCATTCCTTGTAGCGTCGCGCGCTTCACGTAGCGCCGCCGCCCAGACCCGGCAGCAGGGGAACCTCACCACCCAAAGAGCCCGGCGGGGGAACCTCACCACCCCCAAAACCGGCACAAAGGCTTCACCGCGCCCAGGACGGCGTCGCGCCGTACCGCAGCGGGCGGATCAGGCGTCCGGCCGCACAGTCGTCGACCAACTCCGCCATCCGGCGGTCCCGGGTCGCCTGCTGTTTCGCCGAGAGCACCCAGTAGATGACCTGCTTGCGGTAGGAAGCAGGCGCCCGCTCCAGGAACGCGGCCGCCTCGCCGACCGCTCGCAGTTGCTCCTCGTAGTCGGACGGGAACTGCAAGGCCTCGGACTGCTCGTAGGCATAGAGCCCCTGGCGATCGGTCCCCCGGGCCTCGAAGGCAGCCAGCCCCGACGGACGCATCCGGCCCTCGGCGATGAGCCGCTCGACGTGAGCGACGTTCACGTTGCTCCACACGCTCGTCGTCTTGCGTGGCGTCCACCGCTGCCGCACCGCATCGTCGTCGAGCCGCTGGACCACGGAGTCGATCCAGCCGAAGCAGAGGGCCTCGTCCAGGGCGTCCCGATAGGTCAACCCCCGACCCGCGGCGTGCTTCTTGAACAGCCCCATCCACAGTCCGGACGAGGTCGCGTAGTTCACTTCCAGCCAGGCCCGGAAGTCGTCCGGGCCGTCGAAGAAGGTCGCCGGACGCTCCGGCGTCCCGCCTTCCCAGGTGCCCATGCTCAGCCCTGGACCGGACGCACCGACCCGCGCACCATCAGCGGCATCGGCACCCGAACCTGGCCCGTCGGGCTCTCGGGATCGAGCAGCATCTCCATCGCGCGGCGGCCCATGACCTCGTACGGGATCTGCGCGGTGGTCAGCCCGGGACGGAGGTAGGCCGCGATCACGTCGTCATCGAAGGAGGCGATCGACAGGTCGTCGGGGATCCGTCGGCCACGCTCGGCCAGCGCCTGGTAGGCGCCGAACGCCACCCGGTCGTTGAGGGCGATCAGTCCGGTGAGGTACTCACCGCTGTCGAGGATCTCGCACATCCCTCGGTAGCCGGTCTCCGGTTCCCACACCTTCTCCTCGACCCGGGCCACCAGGTCGATCCCGGCCTCGTCGAGCGCGGCGAAGATGCCGGCGTACCGGTCGCCGACCGTCGCTGACAACCGCGGTTGCGCCCAGAGCTCGTCGGAGTACCCGATCAGCCCGATGCGCCGATGGCCGGCATCGATGAGCAGCTTGGCGACCTGGTAGCCGGCCTCGCGCTCGGCCGGCAGGACGGACGGCAGCCCGGCCGGGCAGGTGGCGTTCAACAGCACCGCGGGCACGTCATAGGGGATCGTGGGGACGTCGATCTCCTTGGCGCCCATCAACCCGAAGATCACCCCATCCGCCCGTCGGTCGACCATCGCGCGAAGCGCCTGCTCCACCCGCTTCGGGTTGCTCCCGGTTTCGGCGATGAGCACGGTGTGTTCGTGCGCCTCCGCCACGTCGAGGGCGCCACGAATCATGGCCGAGGCGTAGCGGGTCACCGTGACGTCGTCGGAGATGAAGCCGATCGTCCGGGTCTTTCCCACCCGCAGGCTCCGGGCCGCGGGGTTGGGCCGGTAGTTCAGTTCCCTGGCCGCGGTCCGGATCCGCTCGGCCGTCTCCTCGGAGAGCCGCGAGCCCGGCCGATTGTTGAGCACCAGGCTGACCGCGGTGGTCGACATACCGGACAGAGCCGCGACATCGGCCAAGGTCGCCCGCTTCTTCATCGTTCCCCCGAGGCGTGCCGGCAAGTGGTCAGCGCACACTCTACAGCGCCCCCCTGCCGGGCGGATCTCGTCCGTTGTGGAAACGTTATAGCAGACAGTTGACGGGTCCCGTCGAGCGGTGCTACCTTGAAGGAGCTAAATCCTTTTAGCACACACGAAACAGGGCTCGAAGCAGACCCCTCTACCCTCCCGGAGGAACCGTGAACCTACGCCTCAAGCAGCTGGCCGTCGCCGCCGTCGCCGCTGCGCTCTCCCTGACATCCGTCGCCTGCTCCAAGGGCGGCAGCAGCGCCACCCAGGCCGCCGGCGGCACGGCCGAGCTGACCATGTGGACCCACAACGCCGGCAACAAGGGCGAGCTGGGCGCCATCCAGACCATCGTCGATGACTTCAACGCCGGCCAGACCAAGTACAAGGTGAAGCTTCAGGCCTTCCCGCAGGACTCCTACAACCAGTCCGTGGTCGCCGCCGCGGCCGCCAAGAAGCTGCCCTGCATCCTCGACATCGACCAGCCGAACGTGGCCAACTGGGCCTGGGCCGGCTATCTGGCCCCGATCGAGGGCATGGACGACATCCTGTCCAAGTTCCTGCCGTCCACGGTCGCGAAGTGGAACGGCAAGACCTACGCCTACGGCTACTACGACGTGGCCCTGACCTGGGTGACCCGCAAGTCCATCCTGAAGAAGTACGGCATCCGGACGCCGACGCTCGACCAGCCGTGGACCGGCGATGAGTTCATGGCGGCGCTGAAGAAGGTCAAGGCCTCCGGCGACTTCGACTACCCGGCCGACATGGCCACCGGCTGGACCGGCGAGTGGTGGCCCTACGGCTACTCCCCGCAGCTGCAGAGCTTCGGCGGCGACCTGATCAACCGGACCGACTACTCCTCGGCCGAGGGCGCGCTCAACGGCGAAGCCGCGGTGAAGTGGGCGACCTGGTTCGCCGCCATGGCCAAGGACGGCTACATGCCCAAGAAGTCAGGCGCCGACCCGGCCGCCGACTTCATGAACGGCAAGAGCGCGTTCCTGTGGAACGGCAGCTGGACCGCCGTCCCGACCCGGGAGAAGTTCGGCGACGACGTCCTGTTCGCCCCGCCGGTCGACTTCGGCAACGGCGGCAAGATCGGTGGCGGTTCGTGGACCTGGGGCATCTCGACCAGCTGCGCCGACTCCGCCGGGGCCCTGGAGTACATGAAGTTCGCCGCAGCGGATAAGTACGTCGCCAAGGTGTCCACCGACACCAACAACATCCCGACCACGGACGCCGCGGCCGCGATGGTGCCCGGCTTCGAGCCCGGCGGCAAGAACGACGTGTTCCGCCAAATCTCCAAGCGGTTCACCGTGATGCGTCCGGAGACCCCGGGCTACCCGTTCATCGCGACCGAGTTCACCAAGGTGGCCCAGGACATCCTCGCCGGCGCCGAGCCCAAGGCCGCCCTCGACCAGGCGGTCAAGAACATCGACGCCAACCAGGAAGCCAACGGCTTCTTCAAGTGACGAGCCTCCGGGACGCGGCATCCGCCGGCCGCGTCCCGGACCCCGCCCCCGCACCACCTGCACCCGGCCGGCCGAAGCTCTGCGCCCCGGCCGCCCGCTCCCTCACGCCGCCGACCCGCTGAGAGAAGACCCGCCATGAGTGCCACCGCCGCCGACTCTCCCCCCAAGACCGCCACGACCAGCACAACCCATTCGTTGAAGAAGAGCGACAAGCGCTCCCGTACCACCGCCTTGCTGATGCTCCTGCCCGCCGGGGTGCTGATGCTCACCTTCCTGCTCATCCCGATCGGCCTCACCTTCGTGCTGGCCTTCACCAACGCCCGGCTGATCTCCCCCGAACCCGCCAAGTTCGTCGGCGTGGCCAACTTCGTCCGGCTCTTCGAGAACGACACCTTCTGGAAGTCGCTGCTGAACACGGTCATGTTCGCCCTGGTCATCGTGCCGGTGCAGTCGGCAATCGCCCTGGGCCTGGCCGTCCTGATCAACACCAAGATGCGCGGGGTCAACTTCTTCCGCACCGTCTACTTCCTGCCCGTGGTCACCTCGATGGTCGTGGTCTCCATGCTGTGGCTGTTCATGTACCAGCAGGACGGCCTGATCAACGCCCTGCTCGCCAAGGTCGGCATCATCGGCCCGGACTGGCTGGGCGACCCCAACACCGCCCTGTTCGCACTCATCGTGATGTCCATCTGGCAAGCCTGTGGATTCCACATGGTGATCTGGCTGTCCGGCCTGCAGACCATCCCCGGCGAGCTCTACGAAGCCGCCTCCCTCGACGGCGCGAACAAGTGGCAGCAGTTCGTCCACGTCACCTGGCCCGGGCTGCGACAGACCGCGATCTTCATCCTGATCACCATCACCATCGCCGCGTTCTCCCTGTTCACCCAGGTCAACATCATGACCCAGGGCGGCCCCCTCGACTCCACCTCGACCGTGGTGTTCATGGCCGTACGCACCGGCTTCCAGCAACAGCAGACCGGCTACGCCTCGGCGATCTCCCTGGTCTTCTTCGTGATCGTGCTGGCCGTCTCCCTCATCCAGCGCTACCTCACCCGAGACAAGGACGCCCGCCGATGACCACCGCGATCTC
>CAZPCM010000040.1:0-23834 GCA_964585085.1 uncultured Propionibacteriaceae bacterium | reverse complement strand
GTCGCCGCGGCCACCGCCGTGCGCGGCACCCTGAGCTCGCCGGCCGTCCTGTAAGGAGACACTGATGGACAAGTTCACCTCGCACACCGGTATCGCCGTCCCTCTGCGTCGCAGCAACGTCGACACCGACCAGATCATCCCGGCGGTCTACCTCAAGCGCGTCACCCGCACCGGCTTCGAGGACGGGCTGTTCGCGGCCTGGCGCAACGACCCGGAGTTCGTGCTGAACAACGCGGCCTACGCCGCCGGCTCGATCCTGGTCGCCGGCCCCGACTTCGGCACCGGCTCCTCGCGCGAGCACGCCGTCTGGGCGCTGCAGAACTACGGGTTCAAGGTCGTGATCGGCTCCCGCTTCGGCGACATCTTCCGCAGCAACTCCGGCAAGGCCGGGCTGGTGATCGCCGTCGTGAGCCAGGACGTGGTCGAGAAGCTGTGGGAGATCGCCGAGAGCGAGCCGGGGATCGCGATCACCGTCGACCTGCGGCACCGCACCATCGAGGCAGCCGACAACGTCTTCGAGTTCGCCATCGACGACTACACCCGGCACCGCCTCCTGGAGGGCCTGGACGACATCGGCCTCACCCTGAAGCACGCCGACGCCATCGCCGAGTACGAGGCGCGCCGTCCGTCCTGGCTGCCGAAGACCCTGCCGGTCAAGACCGCCGGCTGAGCTCGCCGCCCGATCCCTGAGCCTGACGAACCCTGAGCTTGACGAAGGGCCCGCCGACGATCCCTGAGCTTGACGAAGGGTCGTCAGCATCCGGAACGGAGGCTTCGTCAGGCTCAGCCGTCGTTGGTGATGGCGAACGGGTCCAGGCCTTAGCGACGATCCCTGAGCCTGACGAAGGGTCGCCGGAAACGATCCTGACCCCGTTGGAGGCTCCATTCTGGCGTGGCTGGCGACCGTGCCCCTGCCTCCGTCCGGACGGCTTCCCGGTGAGCGACCCTCGGTGTGGCCGATCCGCCCTCGGTGTGGACCATCCGCCACCGGTTGTCAGGTTTGCTGCCGGACATCTGGTGGCTTTGCTGACAAACGGTGGCGGACGGCTCCTGAGCAGGCGAAGGTTCCAGGGCCGGGGAACGGGGCTTCGTCAGGCTCAGCCTTCGTTGGGGGCGGACGGCTCCTGAGCGGGCGAAGGTTCCAGGGCCGGGGAACGGGGCTTCGTCAGGCTCAGCCTTCGTTGGGGGCGGACGGCTCCTGAGCGGGCGAAGGTTCCAGGGCCGGGGAACGGGGCTTCGTCAGGCTCAGCCATCGTTGGGGGGCGAACGGGCTCGTCAAGCTCAGCCATCGTTGGGGGGCGAACGGGCTCGTCAAGCTCAGCCATCGCGGTCCGGGGCCGCCTCAAGCCCGGCGATCATCGAGCCGATAGGCTGGGGCGACCCCGTCCCACGAAGAGGTGCGAGATGACCGGCAACCACGCACTGATGCCCCTGCGCAAGGCCAACCCGTCCCCGGTGCAGCCGACGTATCGGCGCCTTGCCCTTGTCGGGGGCTGGATCCTCCGCGGGCTGACGCGGCAGGACTGGGGCCCAGCCGACAACCTGCCTGCATCGGGCGGCATCCTGGTCGTGGCCAACCACATCTCCAACTTCGACCCGCCGGCGCTGGCGCACTACCTGATCTGGAATGGACGGTGGCCACGTGCGCTGGGCAAGGTCGACATCTTCAAGGTTCCGTTGCTGGGGAGCCTCGCCCGGGGCTGCGGCCAGATCCCGGTGGAGCGGAACACGTCCCGGGCGGCGGACTCGCTGATCCACGCTGCGGAGGCCCTCGCCGCCGGCGAGTGCGTGCTGATCTACCCCGAAGGCACCATCACCGCCGACCCTGACACGTGGCCGATGACCGCCCGTGCCGGTGCGGCCCGGTTGGCCCTGAAGACCGGCTGCACGGTCATCCCGGTGGGCCAGTGGGGGGCCAACGAGGTGATGCCGGGCAAGACCCTGGTCTGGCCGCGCCTCTTCCCGCGCAAGACCATGCGGATCCGCGTGGGCCCGCCGGTCGACCTGTCCGACCTGGCCGGACGCACCGACTCGGCGGCCGTCGTGGAGGCTGGGGCGCGCATCATGGACGCGATCACCGAGATCGTCGCAGGCATCCGCGGCGAGCCGGCACCGGACGAACGCTACGACATGCGCGTCGGCCGACGGGTGCCCCGACCAACGCCCAGAAGGTGAGCCTGGCCGTCGTCGCCGGGCCGATAGGCTGAGTCTGCCGCCTACCAGTCCGGAGGACCGATGACCACCAGTTCCGAGACGCCGCGGGTGCGGGTCGCCCTGATCTTCGGCGGGGTCTCCTCCGAGCACGACGTGTCCTGCCTCACCGCCGGGGGGGTGTGCCGCGCGATCGACCCCGAGCGGTTCGACGTCACCGGCATCGGGATCACCCCGACCGGCCGCTGGGTGCGGGTGACCGCACGGGAGATGGCCGCTCTGGAGATCACCGAAGGAACCCTGCCCCGCCTGGACGAGGACCGTCCCGGGGCGGTGCTCCTGCGCGGGCCGCACGGTGGCCAGGTCGCGACTCGCGAGGGGGACCGGCTGGTCGACGTCGCCGACATCGACGTGGCGTTCGCGCTGCTGCACGGCCCGTTCGGGGAAGACGGCACGATCCAGGGGATGTTCGAGATGCTCGGCCTCCGCTACGTCGGGTCCGGGGTGGCCGCCAGCGCCATCGGCATGGACAAGGACCTGATGAAGCGGTCGATGGTGGCCGCCGGGCTGCCGGTCTGCCCGTGGGTGACGATCACCACCCGAACCTGGGAGAACCACCGGGCCGAGAGCCTTGCCGAGATCGCCGAGCTCGGCTTCCCGGTCTTCGTCAAGCCGGCCCGGGGCGGCTCCAGCCTCGGGATCTCGAAGGTCGACTCCGCCGACCAGCTGGTGGAGGCGATCGCCGAGGGTCAGCGCTACGACCCGAAGGTGATCGTTGAGAAGGGCTTCGTCGGGGCGCGCGAGATCGAGCTGGCCGTCATCGGCGGGATCTCCAGCGGGGCACCGCGGGTGTCCCTGCCCGGAGAGATCGTGGTGCACACCCAGGACAAGTTCTACGACTTCCAGGCCAAGTACCTGCCCGAGGAACAGGTGAGCCTGGAGGTCCCAGCCGATGTGACCTCCGAACTCCTGGCTGCGGTCCAGTCCCTGGCCGGCCGGACGTTCGAGGCCATGTTCGTCGAGGGGCTGGCCCGGGTGGACCTGTTCGTCACGCCCGAGGGCGAACCCTTCGTCAACGAGATCAACACGATGCCCGGGTTCACCCGCCACTCGATGTTCCCGATGATGTGGGCCGCCAGCGGTCTGTCCTACCCCGAACTGATCAGCGAACTCATCGAACTGGCACTCACGCGCCCCATGGGCCTGCGCTGATGGCGGCGGAGACCGTCCACGACCGGGGCGAGTTCGCCCTCATCGACCAGATCACAGCGGGTCTGCCCGCCAGCGACGCCGTGGTGCTCGGACCTGGGCATGACTGCGCGGTCTTCCGGGTGAGCGGTGACGTCGCGGTGTCGGTGGACACGATGGTCGAGCACGTCCACTTCCGGCGGGACTGGTCCAGCCCACACGACGTCGGACGCAAGGCCGTCGCCTCCAGCGTCGCCGACCTCGAAGCGGTCGGCGCCCGTCCCACCGCGATGGTGATGAGCCTGTCCATGCCGGCCGACCTCGAGGTCGCCTGGGTGAGCGAGTTCGAAGCGGGCGTGCGTGTCGAGTGCGCCAAGGCCGGCATCCTGCTGGTGGGCGGAGACCTGTCCCGCTCGCGCGACATCGTCGTCTCCTGCACCGTGATGGGGGACATGGAGGGACGCGCGCCGGTCAGCCGGGCCGGAGCCCGCCCCGGGCAGGTGGTGGCGATCGCCGGCAGGCTGGGCTGGGCGGCGGCCGGCCTGGCCGTCCTGGGACGCGGATTCCGCTCCCCGAGGGCGGTCGTGGTGGCCCACCGGGTGCCCGAACCGCCGTACGGCCAGGGGATCGTGGCCTCCCAGGCCGGGGCGAGCGCGATGATCGACATCTCCGACGGTCTGTTGGGCGACCTTGGACACGTTGCGCGCGCCTCGGGCGTGTGCATCGACGTGCGCACCGCGTCCCTGGACGTCGCCGAGCCGCAACGCGTCGTGGCGGCCGCGATCGGCGGCGGCGACCCGCTGAAGTTCATCCTGACCGGCGGGGACGACCACGCGCTCGCGGCCTGCTTCGAGCCGTCCGCGGTCCCTGCGGGCTGGCGGATCATCGGACGCGTGCTGGCCGGGGAGCCCGGCGTCCTGGTCGACGGGGCGGCCTGGGACGGTGCCGCGCCGGGTTGGCGGCACTTCACCGACTGAGCCGGCCGCTCCCGGCGTGGGGGGTGGGACAAGGTCCGATCTTCGCCTACCCTTCGTCCCATGGCGACCCGCGCGTCTTCCCCCTCGCGGAGCCGCAGCGGCGCGTCCGCGCGTCAGCCTGCCTCCCGAGCGTCCGGAAGTAAGAAGACCCCCTCCCGACCTTCCGCGCGCTCGCGCGCGCGGCGTCCGTCCGGGCTGAGCCGGTTCGTGGGCGCGGTCGGCCGCGGCATCGCCGTCACCTGGCGCGGGCTGGCCAAGGCGCTCGGCGCGACCGCCCGGGCGATCGGCAGCAGCGCACGAGACCTCGATCCGGCCCTGCGCCGCGACGGCGCCGGCCTGGCGCTGGTCATCATCGCGCTGGTGGTGGCCGGTGAGTTCTGGTTCGGCCTGCCGGGTTCGCTGGGCTCGACGGTCCATGTGATCGTGACGACGATTCTCGGCTCGCTGGCTTTCGCCGTCCCGGTGCTGGCAGCCGGGATGGCCTGGCGCACGCTCCGGCACCCCGAACGCAACGGTCCCAGCGGCCGGCAGGTGGTCGGCTGGACCGCCACCGGCCTCGGCGTCGCCGGGCTGATCCACATCGCGAAGGGGCTCCCGGCCGGCTCCGAGCCAGAGCTGATCCGCGCCGCAGGGGGATTCCTCGGCTTCGTCGCCGCTTCTTTCCTGGTGCAGCTCCTCACCGTCTGGCTGGCCATCCCGGTGCTGGCGCTGGTCACGGCGTTCGGTGTGCTGGTCATCGCCGGCATCCCGATCCACGAGATCCCAGTCCGGTTGGCCGAGTTCCGCGACAAGTTCCCCAAACCTCAGCCCAAGCCGATCCACTACGGCGTCGCCAAGGCGTACGACACCCCGCTGGTGGCCGAGGAGCCTGACGAGCCGTCGATCCCGATCGTCGAGGCGCCGGCTGAGCCGGTCCGCAAGCCGGTGACCGCGGGCAAGGCTTCGCAGCAGCCACTGGAGGTGCCGAACCTCTCGCCGGAGCCGCTTCGCGGGGAGCAACTGCAGCTGTCGGGGGACATCGCCTACCTGCTCCCCGACCCCGGGCTGCTCAAGCCGGGCTCGGTGCCGCGCGCGCGGAGCCAGGCCAGCGACGCCATCGTCGGCAGGCTCACCGAGGTGCTGCGCCAGTTCGAGATCGACGCGACCGTCACCGGTTACACCCGCGGCCCCACCGTCACCCGCTACGAGGTGGAACTGGGCAACGCGGTCAAGGTCGAGAAGGTGACTGCGCTCGGCAAGAACATCGCCTACGCGGTCGCCTCGGCCGACGTCCGGATCCTCTCGCCGATCCCGGGCAAGTCCGCGATCGGCATCGAGATCCCCAACGCTGACAAGGAGATCGTCTCCCTGGGCGACGTGCTGCGCTCGAACCGGGCCCGCAACGACCACCACCCGATGACGGTCGGGCTGGGCAAGGACGTCGAGGGCGGCTACGTCGTGGCGAACATGGCCAAGATGCCGCACCTGCTGGTCGCCGGCGCCACCGGCTCTGGCAAGTCGAGTTTCGTGAACTCCCTGGTCACCTCGATCCTGATGCGGGCCACTCCGGACGAGGTCCGGATGATGCTGATCGACCCCAAGCGCGTGGAACTGACCCACTACGAGGGCATCCCGCACCTGGTGACGCCGATCATCACCTCGCCGAAGAAGGCCGCCGAAGCGCTGCAGTGGGTCGTGCGTGAAATGGACGCGCGCTACGACGATCTGGCCGCCTTCGGGTTCCGGCATGTGGACGACTTCAACAAGGCCGTGCGCGGAGGCCAGGTCAAGCTGCCGCCGGGTTCGGAGCGGGTCCTGGCGCCCTATCCGTACCTGCTGGTCATCGTCGACGAGCTGGCCGACCTGATGATGGTCGCGCCGCGCGACGTGGAGGACTCCATCGTCCGGATCACCCAGTTGGCCCGAGCCGCCGGCATTCACCTGGTGCTGGCCACCCAGCGTCCGTCCACCGACGTGGTCACCGGGCTGATCAAGGCCAACGTCCCGTCCCGGCTGGCGTTCGCCACCTCGTCGATGACCGATTCACGGGTCATCCTCGACACCCCCGGCGCGGAGAAGCTCGTCGGACAGGGCGACGGCCTGTTCCTGCCGATGGGCCAGTCCAAGCCGTTGCGCGTGCAGGGCGCCTGGGTGACCGAAGCCGAAATCCGTTCGGTCGTCACCCACGTGAGCGAACAGCTAGCTCCCCAGTACCGCGACGACGTCGCCGCGCCCGCCGAGTCGGGCAAGGCGGTCTCAGAGGACATCGGCGACGACCTGGAACTCGTGCTCGAGGCCGCTCAGCTGGTGGTCAACCTGCAGTTGGGCTCGACTTCGATGCTCCAGCGCAAGCTGCGGGTGGGCTTCGCCAAGGCCGGCCGGCTGATGGACATTCTTGAGACCAGAGGGGTCGTCGGCCCGTCCGAAGGCTCCAAGCCACGCGAAGTGCTGGTCAAGCCGGACGATCTGGACGAGGTGCTGGCCAACCTGCGGGAGGGGTAGCCCGTCCGGGGTCGGGTAGGGTGGCCCGTCGTGAGCACCCCGACGACCGTCCATCTGGTGAGCCTGGGGTGCGCCCGCAACGAGGTCGACTCCGAAGAACTCGCCGGGCGCCTCGCGGCGGGCGGATTCGCCCTCGTCGACGAGCCCGCCCAGGCGACGGCGATCGTGGTGAACACGTGCGGCTTCATCGACGCCGCCAAGAAGGACTCGATCGACACCTTGCTCGCGGCGGCCGACCTCAAAGGTCAGGGTCCGACCCGGGCGGTCGTGGCGGTCGGCTGCCTCGCCGAACGCTACGGCGCCGAGCTCGCCGCGTCCCTGCCTGAGGCGGATGCGGTGCTCGGCTTCGACGACTACGCCGACATCGCCGACCGGCTCCGGTGGATCCTCCAGGGCGGTCACCACGCCGCGCACACCCCATTCGACCGGCGCACCCTGTTGCCGATCGCACCCGCGTCCCGCCCGTCCGCCGCCGCGGAGGTCGCGCTTCCCGGCCACGGTGACCGCTCAGCCGCCCTGGGCCCGGCCAGCGGCCCGCGCGTGCTCCGGCATCGCCTCGGGCGGGCCGCGACCGCGCCGTTGAAGATCGCCTCCGGCTGCGACCGCAGGTGCGCGTTCTGTGCGATCCCGTCCTTCCGCGGGTCCTTCGTATCCCGCCCGGCGTCCGACCTGATCGAGGAAGCCCGCTGGCTGGCCGACAGCGGGGTCAGAGAGGTGGTGCTGGTCTCGGAGAACTCCTCCTCCTACGGCAAGGACCTGAACCAGCTTCGGGCCTTGGAAGGCCTGCTGGGCGGGTTGTCCGCTGTGGATGGGCTGGAGTGGATCCGGGTCTCCTACCTGCAGCCTGCGGAGATGCGCCCCTCGTTGATCGAGGCTATGACCGGCACCCCGAAGGTGGTGCCCTACTTCGACCTGCCGTTCCAGCACGCGGCGCCGTCCGTGCTGCGCCGGATGCGCCGCTTCGGCGACCCGGACTCCTTCCTCGACCTGTTGGACGGCATCAGGCAGCACGCGCCGCTGGCCGGCGTCCGCACCAACGTGATCGTCGGCTTCCCCGGTGAGACCGAGGATGACGTGCGGGTGCTCGCGGACTTCCTGTCGGCGGCCCGGCTCGACGCGATCGGCGTCTTCGGCTACTCCGACGAGGACGGCACCGAAGGCGCCTCGCTGCCCGGGAAGGTGTCGGCTGAGGAGATCGGTGAGCGCGTCGAATGGCTCAGTGACATCACCGACGAGTTGGTCGCCCAACGCGCGGAGGACCGCATCGGGGAGATCGTCCACCTGCTCGTGGAGGAGCTGAATGCCGACGGGATCTGGCAGGCTCGCGCTGCACATCAGGGGCCCGAGGCGGACGGCATCACTACCCTCATTGGTCCTGCTGGCCGTGTGGCGGCGGGCGAGCTGGTCTGGGGTAGGGTCGTGGCATCGGAGGGGGTCGACCTCGTCGCCAGGCAGGAGGACCGATGACGGCCAAGGATTCGCCAGCACCGGCTGCGCCGAGCCCGTGGAACCTGCCGAACGCACTGACCGTCCTGCGCCTGGTGCTGGTACCGGTCTTCGTGTGGCTGCTTTTCGCCCACCCGCAGGACGTCACTTGGCGGTTGGGGGCGACCGCGGCCTTCATCGTGGCCATCGTCACCGATGCCCTTGACGGACGCATCGCCCGTGCCCGCAACCTGATCACCGACTTCGGAAAGATCTGGGACCCCATCGCAGACAAGGCCCTCACCGGGGCGGCGTTCATCGGTCTCAGCATCCTCGGAGAGCTGCCCTGGTGGGTCACCCTGGTGATCCTGCTCCGCGAATGGGGCATCACCTGGATGCGGATCGCGATGCTGAAGTACGGGGTGATGTCGGCCAAAGCCGGAGGCAAGCTGAAGACGGTCCTGCAGTCGATCGCCCTCATCCTCTACCTCCCGTACCTGCCGGCCATGCCGGTCTTCGTCCAGTGGCTGGCCTGGCTCACCATGGCGGCCGCTGTCATCCTCACTGTGATCTCCGGTCTGCAGTACGTGCGCGACGCGTACGAACTGCGCGCGGAATCCTTGGCCAAGTCTGGAGACAAGACATGAGTGACTCGCTGGATGCGGCTGCCTCGAAGGTGGTCAAGATCTTCACCGAGCGCGGGATCACACTGTCGACCTCGGAGTCCCTCACTGGTGGCCTGATCGGCGCGACGATCACCGCCGTCCCCGGCGCGTCGAAGATCTACCTGGGCGGGGCCATCGCCTACGACCTGCTGATGAAGTCCCGGCTGTCAGGAGTGCCCAAGGAGATCCTCGACACCTACGGGGTGGTCTCGGAGCAGACGGTGACCGAGATGGCGGTCGGCATTCAGGCCTTGACGCGCTCGAACTGGGCGATCGCGGTCTCAGGGGTCGCCGGGCCGACGCCCCAGGAGGGTCACGAGCCGGGGGAGGTCTGGATCTGCGTGGCCGGCCCCCGGATCGGTTCGCAACACCACTTCCTGCAGAGCCGGGTGTTCCAGTTCTCGGGCGATCGGATCGCGATCCGCGACCAGACCGTGGAGACCGCATTGGACATGCTGCTGTCCATGGTGTCCCCGGTCTGACGGCGTCACTCCGGTCCGATGGGGTGGCCTGAGGGTGATGGTCCGACCCGGCAGGGGAACAGTGGCGACTCGCTCGGCGTTGTATCGGGTGACCATGTTCCTCAAGCCGACAGGTAGAGTCACCGCCATGATCCAGCAGGTCCGCGACAAGCCGGTGCTGATGCGAGAGATGCTCGGTGAGTCCCTGCGGGAGTTGCGCATGGCCGAGAGTCTGACCTTGCGTGAGGTCTCCTCGCGGGCTCGGGTCTCTCTGGGATACCTCTCCGAGATCGAGCGGGGCCAGAAGGAGGCCTCCAGCGAACTGCTCAACGCCATCTGCACAGCCCTTGACGTGCCCCTCTCGCAGGTGCTGCGTCGGACGTCGGACAAGATCGAAGCATCCGGCAGCGTCACCACGCTTCCGGTTCGCGATGCCCGCATCGCGGCGGCCTGACACGGATCGTTGTGCGTGAAGCGGAGCTGTGGGCCCGATTGGAGCGCCATCTGGGTAAGGGCTACGCCGTGGTCTGGGCCGAGCGGCTGGTGATGGCCGGGCTTGGCGGGCGGACGGTTTCCGAAGCGCTGGCGTCCGGCACGGCCTGCCGCCAGATCTGGCTCGCCGCCTGGGAGGAGCTTGAACTCCCTCCAAGCGAACGCTGAACCGACATCTCTCGAGGCGTTTTCGCTCATGCCCAGCAGTATCGGCGCGTCCCGCCTATTTCGAACACCTGTTCGGCTAATCTGTGGACAATCGACATGACGGGGCGAGTTATCCACAGGCGGACCGTCTCGTGACGTTTTGTCTGAGAGTGTGCCTAGGTTTGGAGGCGTTGGATGACAGTCCGCAGTATCGGCAGGAAGGACACAGTGATGGCGGTCGCAGATCGTGAGAAGGCCCTCCAGGCGGCGCTCGCACAGATCGAGAAGCAGCACGGCAAGGGTTCGGTGATGCGTCTGGGCGAGGAGACCCGGCAACCGATCGAAGTGATCCCGACCGGCTCGATCGCGCTCGACGTCGCGCTGGGAATCGGTGGTCTGCCGCGGGGGCGCGTGGTGGAGATTTACGGCCCGGAGTCCAGCGGCAAGACCACCGTGGCGCTGCACGCGATCGCGAACGCCCAAGCTGCCGGTGGGATCTGTGCCTTCATCGACGCCGAGCATGCGCTCGACCCCGACTATGCCGCCAAGCTCGGCGTGGACACCGATTCCCTCCTGGTCAGCCAGCCGGACAACGGTGAACAGGCGTTGGAGATTGCCGACACGCTGGTTCGCTCCGGAGCGCTGGCGTTGATCGTGATCGATTCCGTGGCCGCACTCACTCCCCGGGCCGAGATCGAGGGAGAGATGGGCGACAACCACGTGGGTCTCCAGGCGCGGCTGATGAGCCAGGCGCTGCGCAAGATGACCGGCGCGCTGGCGGGGGCCGGGACGACTGCCATCTTCATCAACCAATTGCGCGAGAAGATCGGCGTGATGTTCGGATCCCCGGAGACCACCACAGGCGGCCGGGCCTTGAAGTTCTACGCCTCGGTCCGGCTCGACGTCCGCAGGATCGAGACGCTCAAGGACGGCCAGGAAATGGTGGGCAATCGCACCCGCGTCAAGGTGGTCAAGAACAAGGTGGCGCCCCCGTTCAAGCAGGCTGAGTTCGACATCCTCTACGGGCATGGGATCAGTCGTGAAGGCAGCCTGATCGACTTGGGAGTGGACGCGGGCCTCATTCGCAAGGCCGGCGCGTGGTTCACCTATGAGGCGGATCAGCTCGGTCAGGGCAAGGAGAACGCGCGCAACTACCTCAAGAAGAACCCGGATGTCGCAGCTGACATCGAGCAGAAGATCCTCGCCCGCCTTGGCATCGGTGTGAACAGCGACGTGCCTGAGGGCATCGACCCGATCACAGGCGAGGTGGAGTTCTGACGTGACCGTGCACCCGGGCCGACCCTCGCCCGACCCTGCTGCAGGAGCAGGCGAGGGAGCGGCCGATCCGGTGTCGGTGGGTCGGGAGATCGCGCTGCGCCTGCTGACCGTCCGGGCCCGGACGCAGGAGGAGTTGAGGCGAGCCCTGGCCACCCGCCAGGTACCGGACGCTGCGGCGAAACAAGTCCTGAGCAGGCTGGCCGAGGTCGGACTGGTGGACGACGCAGCGTTCGCTCACGACTGGATTGCAGGCCAGGCTCGCAGGCATCGTGGGAGGCGGGTGCTGGCGCGCGAGTTGACTGACAAGGGGATCGACCGCGACCTCGTCGTTGAGGCCGTCGCGGGGATCAGCGCGGAGCAGGAGTACGAGACGGCGCGACGGTTTGCCGAACGACGTCTGCCGTCCCTGGCCGGGGCTGCGGGCCCCGTCCGCTTCCGGCGACTCGCGGGCGCTCTGGCCCGTCGAGGATTCAGCAGCGACGTGACGATGCGGGTCGTCCGGGACGTCCTAGCTGGAGATCGACTAGCGACGGATCCGTTCTCCGACTCAGGTGCGGACCTGGAGTCTGCGGGCGAGGACGTCTGAGTGGAAGGGGGCTCTCCGCCGCGAGCGAGGTGTTTGCTTGCGGATCCCGTCATCGAGGCTTAGCCTGCGGTTGGGATGTCTTCGGACCTTCACCTTTTGCGACTGAATTTCACCTGGGGATTATGACCCCGCGATACGAGGTATTCCGGATCCTCCGGACTGCCTGGCGTCGGCCGAGAGGCCGTCGGGCCTTGTGCCGCATGCGTTGATGGTGCTGTTGGCGTCCCTTCACCCCGCGTAAGGAGGACCCCATGGACACCACGATGCTGCTCGGGACAGCCACGGTTCTCCTGGGCGTCGCCGTCCTGGCGCTGGTTGTGCTGTTTGTGTGGACGATGCGGATGCAACAGCAGAAGGCCGCTCGTCAGGCAGCCAGGCGGGCCGTGCAACAGGAGCGCGGGCGCCTTCCGTCCTTGAAGAAGAAGACGGACGCGAGCCCGGGCAGGAAGGGCCGAGGCGACGACGGTCCGAGTGCCGACGATTCGCAGGGCGACTCAGAGCCACAGGAGCCTGTCGCGACCTCGCCGGGGACAGCGGTCGTGACGCCGCCGGATGCCGGGGCGTCAGCTGGGAACGCACCGGCTGCGGGATCGGAGGTAGCCGACCTGCTTCGCGCTGGGCAGGAGGAACTGCGCAGCCGGCAGGCCACACTCGACAGGCGCGAGGAGCGCCTCAACCAGCGGGAGGAACGCCTCAGCCGTGAACTCGGTGCGGTGCAGAGCCGGAGGTCGCAGCTCGACGAGGTGCAGGCGGATCTGCAGCGGAGAACGACTGAACTGGAGCGGACGGAGGCTGCCCGGGTCGAGGCGCTCGCCCAGGTGGCCGGGCTCACAGCGGAGGCCGCACGGGCGGAGCTCATGGCCCAGGTCGAGCGTGAAGCCCGGCTGCATGCCACCCAGCTCACCCGCGAGATCGAGGCGGAGGCGCGCAAGAACGGTGAGCGGCAGGCGCGAGAGATTATCGTCGGGGCGATCCAGCGTCTGGCGGCCGAGCAGACGACCGAGTCCGTCGTCGCTACGGTTCCGCTGCCTGGAGACGACATGAAGGGCCGCATCATCGGTCGAGAAGGGCGCAACATCAGAGCGTTCGAGCAGATCACCGGCGTGAATGTGATGATCGACGACACTCCCGAGAGCGTCCTGCTGTCGTGTTTCGACCCCGTGCGTCGCGAAACTGCTCGGCTCACCTTGACCGAACTGGTTGCCGACGGCCGTATCCATCCGGCGCGGATCGAGGAGGTTCATGAGCGCAGTCGGCGCAAGATCGACGAGCTGTGCCTACGCGCCGCCGAGGATGCGACGGCCGAGGTCGGGATCACCGACCTTGAGCCCGGGCTGTTGCCGACCCTGGGTGCGTTGAAGTACCGGACGTCCTACGGCCAGAACGTGCTGGGCCATCTGGTGGAGTGCGCCCACATCGCGGGACTCATGGCTGCCGAACTCGGCCTGGATGTGGATGTCTGCCGGCGTGCCGCGTTCCTCCACGACATCGGGAAGGCGCTCACCCACGAGGTCGAGGGCTCCCACGCCAAGGTGGGTGCCGACCTTGCTCGCCGGTTCGGCGAACACCCCGACATCGTCCACGCGATCGAGGCACACCACAATGAGGTCGAGCCGAAGACCGTGGAAGCGATCCTGACGCAGGCCGCGGATGCCATCAGCGGGAGCCGTCCCGGTGCCCGCCGGGAGAGCCTGGAGATCTATGTGAAGCGGCTGCAGCGGCTGGAGGAGATCGCCCGTGGCCACGCCGGGGTGGACAAGGTCTTCGCCATGCAGGCCGGACGCGAAGTGCGCGTGATGGTCGTTCCGGAGCAGGTCAGTGACGCGGAATCCCAGACGATCGCCCGCGAGATCGCACGCCAGGTGGAGGACGAACTGATCTATCCGGGCAACATCAAGGTGACTGTCGTCCGCGAGTCCAGAGCGGTGGCACTGGCCCGCTGAGCAATCCCGATTCCAGGGCGCTGCGGGCTCCCGGGTAAGGTATGCCCACCATGGCAGTCCTCAGCGAACCGACGAACCCGCGTCCGCGCACCTACCAGGTGGTGACCTACGGGTGCCAGATGAACGTCCACGACTCTGAACGGATCGCCGGCGTGCTGGAGGACGCCGGCTACCGCCGCCCCGGTGAGCATGACCAAGCCGATGTCGTGGTCTTCAACACCTGCGCTGTGCGAGAGAACGCCGACAACAGGCTCTACGGCAACCTCGGCCATCTGGCCCCGGTGAAGGCGGCCCACCCCGGGATGCAGATCGCGGTGGGGGGCTGCATGGCGCAGAAGGACCGCGACGTCGTGGTTGCGAAAGCCCCCTGGGTCGATGTGGTGTTCGGAACCCACAACCTGGGGTCGCTGCCCGTGCTGCTCGAGCGGGCCAGAATCGAGCAGGAATCGCAGGTCGAGATCGTCGAGGCCCTCGAACGGTTCCCCTCGACGCTGCCCACGCGCCGGGACTCGGCCTACGCGGCGTGGGTGTCGATCAGCGTCGGCTGCAACAACACGTGCACCTTCTGCATCGTCCCTGCCCTTCGCGGCAAGGAGACCGATCGGAGGCCCGGCGACATCCTCGCCGAGATCCGCGCGCTGGTCGACCAGGGCGTGCAGGAGATCACCCTGCTCGGCCAGAACGTCAACGCCTACGGGGTCGAATTCGGCGACCGAACCGCCTTCGCGCAACTGCTGCGTGCATGCGGCGACATCGAGGATCTGCAGCGCGTGAGATTCACCTCGCCCCACCCGAAGGACTTCACCGACGACGTGATCGCCGCCATGGCCGAGACCCCCAACGTCATGCCCTCGCTCCACATGCCGCTGCAGTCAGGTTCCGATGCGGTCCTGCGGGCCATGCGGCGTTCCTACCGCAGCGAACGTTTCCTGGGAATCCTGGAGCGCGTTCGCACCGCCATGCCCGAGGCGGCGATCACCACCGACATCATCGTGGGGTTCCCCGGCGAGACCGAGGCCGACTTCCTTCACACCCTCGACGTCGTGCGAGCCTCCAGGTTTTCGGCCGCGTTCACCTTCCAGTACTCGATCCGGCCGGGGACTCCAGCGGCCACGATGCCCGACCAGATCCCCAAGCAGGTTGTGCAAGAGCGCTACGAGCGCCTGGTCGACCTGGTGGGAGATGTCGCCTGGGCGGAGAACCGCGTCCTGCTGGGCCGCAGGGTCGAGGTGATGTTCGCCGACGGAGAAGGACGCAAGGACGCCGCGACGGCGCGGATGTCGGGCCGAGCCCGGGACAACCGCCTGGTGCACGTCACCGTGCCGAAGGATGACGCGCTCCGGCCGCGCCCCGGTGACATCGCGGAGGTGGAGGTCACCCACGCTGCGCCGCACCACCTCAATGCCGACGCCGGGCTGACCCGCCTGGTGCGGACGCGCGGCGGCGACGCCTGGGCGGCACGCCAGGCTGAGCAGGAGACCCGTCCGAGGGTCGGCCTGGGTATGCCGGCACGGGGCTGACGGACCCTGGACATGCGCCGAGGGGCCGGCTTTGGGCCGGCCCCTCGGGTTCGTCGTTGTGCAGATCGATCGATCGGACCTACTTGGCTGCCTCATCGGCGCCCAGTTGGGACTTCAGGAAGTCCTGGGCCTGATCGACCTGGGCCACGTACTGGCCGCCGGTTGCCTGGTCAACCATGTCACCGACTTTGTCGATTCCCTGGCTGATCTCTTCTTCGTGGCCTGCCACGGCACCCTTGATCTGTTCGACGATGTCCATGCGACCCCCTTTCTGTCCGGCGCCGGGGCCCTCCCGACTGCAAACCCCTTTGTACTCCACCGAGTCCCGCTCTGCCAAGGCGCCGCGAGGTGTCTTGGCACAATGTCTCCATGGAAGGATCACCGGTGCTGGCGCTCAACGGGCCGACCGCGAGCGGGAAGACCGCCGTGGCCGTCGAGGTCGCCCGGTTGCTGGCCCGCGCGGGCGTCGGGGTCGAGATCGTCAACGCGGATTCGATGCTGGTGTACCGCGGCATGGACATCGGCACCGCCAAGCCGACGCTTGCCGAGCAGGGCGGGGTCCCGCACCACCTGATCGACATCATGGAGGTCACCGAGTCGGCCAGTGTGGCGCTGTTCCAGGCTCTGGCGCGGGAGCGGATCGAGGACTGCCGAGCCCGGGGGGTCGTCCCGTTGCTGGTCGGCGGTTCCGCGCTCTACGTCCACGCGATCCTTGACACTTTCGAGTTCCCCGGGACCGATCCGGCGGTGCGGGCCGATCTGGAGGCGCAGCTGGCCGAACACGGGCCGGAAGCCCTGCACCGAAGGCTGACCGAGCTCGCGCCCACGGCAGCGGCAGGGATCCTGCCCGGCAATGGACGCCGGATCGTGCGTGCGCTGGAGGTGGTCGAGCTCACGGGCACGTTCACACCCGCCCTGCCCTCGTGGGACTACGCGCTTCCCGATGTCCTGCAGTTCGGGCTGGACCTGCCCCGCGCCGAACTGGACCAGCGCATCGAGTCGCGTGTCGAGAGGATGTGGGCTGACGGTTTCGTCGAGGAAGTCCACGGTCTCGTCCCGAAGGGTCTCCGTGAGGGGAGGACGGCCTCCCGCGCGCTGGGCTACCGCCAGATCCTCGCCTTCCTGGATGGGCAGATCACCGAGGTCCAGGCCAAGGAGTCGACCCTGATCGGGACGCGGAGATTCGCCCGCCGGCAGCTGAGCTGGTTCCGCCGCGACCCGAGGATCGGTTGGCTGCCCGCCGGTGACCAGGACACCCCCGGGGCGGTCGCTTCGGCGGTCCGCGATAGGGTCGAGGCACGCCGACGATCAGGAGTGGTGCATGCGTGACGTCGCCTTCGCCAAGGGGCATGGCACCTTGAATGACTTCGTGCTGGTCACCGACCCTGATGACACGCTGCACCTGACCGATGATGACGTCCGGTTCCTGTGTGACCGGCGGGCCGGCATCGGCGCGGACGGTCTGTTGCGCGCAGTCCGGGCTGGACACCTCCCCGGCTGGGCGGGCGATCCCGAGATGTGGTTCATGGATTACCGCAACGCCGACGCTTCGATCGCCGAGATGTGCGGGAACGGGCTGCGCGTCTTCGTCCAGTACCTCGTCGAGGAGGGCCTCGCGTCCGGGCGGACAATCACGGTCGGCACCCGGGCGGGGGTACGCACCGGCACTCTCCTTGATGACTCCCGCATCGACGTCACCATGGGGCCGGTTCGCGTCGACCCGGACCGAGTGGAGGTGAGTTTGGCGGGCCGATCCTGGCAGGGTGTGCCGGTTGACGTGGGGAACCCGCACGTGGTGTCGACACTGGCCCCAGTGGACGACCTCGATGCGTTGGACCTCCACGCACCCCCGGTCTGGACTCCCAAAGACCGGTTCCCCGAAGGGGTCAACGCGGAATTCGTCCAGCTGGTGGGGCCCGGACACCTGAGGATGCGGGTCCACGAGCGCGGCTCGGGTGAGACCTGGTCGTGCGGAACCGGCATCGTGGCCTGCGCAGCGGCGACTGCGTTTCACGCGGGAGCGCGGGAAGGTCGCTGGACGGTCGATGTGCCCGGCGGGCGGCTGGAGGTGCTGCTGGCCGCGGAGGGAGCGCGGCTGGTCGGGCCCGCGGTGATCGTGGCGCGCGGGACGGTGCGCCTGGACCGGGGTTGGACCGACACCGCCGGTTCTGCCACAGTGGGCCGACGATGACCCACACACACTCGCTCGAGGGCGACACCGATCCGGAGTTGATCGAAACCGACGGCGACCAGCTCGAACTGGCCGAGCGACACTCGCTGCGCCGCGTGGTCGGCATGTCCACGCAGCTGACCGACATCACCGAAGTCGAATACCGCGAACTGCAGCTGGAACGGGTGGTCCTGGTCAGCGTGTGGACCACGGGCAGCGACGTGGACGGTGACAACGCGATGGCCGAACTCAAACAGCTGGCCGAGACGGCGGGCTCCCAGGTGCTGGAAGGCCTTGTCCAACGTCGCAGCAGCCCTGACCCGGCCACCTACATCGGCCGCGGCAAGGTCGACGAACTGCGTGAGGTCGTGCTCGCCACCGGTGCGGACACCGTGATCTGCGACGGCGAACTAGAGCCCGCTCAGCTGCGCACCCTGGAGGACCGGGTCGGAGTGAAGGTGATCGACCGGACCGCCCTGATCCTCGACATCTTCGCTCAGCACGCCAAGAGCGCCGAAGGCAAGGCCCAGGTGGAACTCGCCCAGTTGCAGTACCTCCGGCAGCGCCTGCGCGGCTGGGGTGGCAGTCTCTCCCGACAGACCGGCGGACGCGCCGCCGCTGGCGCCGGCATCGGCGGCCGAGGGCCGGGCGAGACCAAGATCGAAACCGACCGACGCCGGATCAAGTCCCGCATCGCCGTCCTGCGCCGTCGGCTTCGCGAACTCGACGTTGTGCGAGAGACCAAGCGACAGGAGCGCCGGCGACATCTCGTCCCTTCGGTGGCCATCGTCGGCTACACGAACGCGGGGAAGTCGTCGCTGCTGAACCGGCTCACCGGCGCCGGTGTGCTGGTGGAGGATGCGCTGTTCGCGACCCTCGACCCCACCACCCGGCGCTCGGAGACCGCCGACGGCCGGGTCTACACCCTCACCGACACGGTCGGTTTCATCAGGCACCTACCGCACGACCTGGTCGAGTCCTTCCGGTCGACGCTTGAGGAATCCGTGCTCGCCGACATCCTGCTGCATGTGGTCGACGGTGCCGACCCGGACCCGTTCGGGCAGATCACCGCAGTGCGGGTCGTGCTAGCGGACATCGGTGCCGCCGACATCCCCGAGCAGCTCGTCGTGAACAAGATCGACCAGGCCGACCCGGTGACCCTGGCCGCATTGCGAAGCCGTTTCGCCGACGCGGTCTTCGTCTCGGCACGCACCGGCGAGGGCGTCGCGGTGCTGAAGGCCCGCGTCGACGAGTTGCTACCCCGTCCGTCCGTCGAGGTGCGGGCGCTGTTGCCGTACGACCGGGGTGACCTGATCAACCGCATCCATCAGCAGGGTGAGTTCCTCACCACAGAGCACACCGCGGACGGGACACTGATCGTCGCTCGGGTCAATCCTGACCTTGCCGGCGAACTGGCCCGCTATCTGCAGCCCTGAACCCTCGGCTGCGGGAACGTGGGATCGACCGGGTACGGTGACCCCGTGTCCCGCGTGCGCGACCTGACCGAGCAGATCCTGGCCGCTGCGGTAGCCGGGATCGGCGGCCAGCCTCGGACGGGCCAGTCCCAGATGGCCACGGCGATCAGCGATACGTTCGACACCGGCGTTCACCTGTTGGTGCAGGCCGGAACCGGCACCGGGAAGTCACTGGGCTATCTGGCTCCCACGCTGGCACACCTGGCCGAGAACCCTGAATCGCGGATCGTGATCGCCACCGCGACCCTCGCGCTCCAAGCTCAACTAGCCGTGAAGGACATCCCTTCGGCCGTGCAGGCGTGCCATGAAGTCACGGGACGCACCGTCAGCTACGCCATTGTCAAAGGGCGCAGCAACTATGCCTGCCTGTACCGCGTCCGCGAAGGCCAGGGCCATGAGCAGGACACACTGCTGGGCGGCTTCGAGATGGTGGAGGCCGTCAAGGCGTCCAGGGCCGACCCGGCGTCCGTGCTGGGTGCGGAGGTCGTCGCGCTGCGCGCCTGGGCGGAGGAACAGGCCACCGCTGGCGGCGTGGCCGATCGCGATGAGGCTCCGGCCCACGGCAACCAGGCTTGGGGCCAGATCTCCGTGCCGGTCCGCGAGTGCCTCGGCGTCCAGCGCTGCCCGTTCGGGTCGGAGTGCTTCGTGGAGGAGTCCCGCGACCGAGCCCGGAAGAGTCAGTTGGTGGTGACCAACCAGGCGCTGCTGGCCATTGACGCGATGCACGGTGGGACTGCCCTCCCAGAGCACGACGCGGTGATCATCGACGAGGCCCACGAACTCCTGGCCCGGGTGACAGGGGCGGCCTCGCACGAGCTGAGTCCTCAGGCGGTCGAGCGGGTCGCCCGCCGCAGCCTGCCCTGGCTCACCGACGAGCTCGGCCTGGAGTTCCTGGACAGTGCCGAGACGCTGAGGGCCGCGCTGGAGGAGGCGCCGCTGGCCCGGGTGGAGGATCCGGATTCGGCGGCCCCGGCAGCCTTCCGGCTGGTGCGCGACGTGAGCCGGAGGGTGGTGTCGGCGCTGGGCGGCGCCGAAGAGGACAACGACCGCCGACAAGCGGCGGCGGCAGCGAAAGAGGTCTTCGACGTTGCCGAGCAGCTCGCCGCCCTGGCTCCGCAGGATGTGGTCTGGGTGGCGGAGCGGGAGCGGTCGGGTCGCCTGGCCCACCAGGCCCCGCTGGCCGTGGCCGGGCTGCTGCGGGAGAAGTTGTTCACGCAGCGACCCGCCGTGCTGACTTCCGCGACGCTCAAGATCGGCGGGGATTTCACTGCGGTCGCTGCCTCGGTGGGCCTGGATCGCGAGGCCAGACGCGATGGTGACGCGCTTGGAGGTGATCCGGATGAGCTCGCGTGGCGGGGGCTCGACGTCGGCTCGCCGTTCGATTACCCACGCCAGGGCATCCTCTATGTCGCCCGGCATCTGCCCGCGCCCCATCGCGACGGCATCAGCCCCCAGATCCTGGCCGAGGTCGCCGAACTGGTCTGGGCGGCGGGCGGCCGCACGCTGGGTTTGTTCGCTTCGCAACGCTCGGCCGAGGCGGCGGCCGTTCATTGCCGGCTGGAGATGCCGGGTCGGACCATCCTCTGCCAGGGTGACGCCCAGCTCAGCGAACTGACCCGACGGTTCGTGGCCAGTCCCGAGGCATCACTGTTCGGCACCTTGTCCTTGTGGCAGGGGATCGACGTCCCCGGAGACACCTGCGTCCTGGTCATCATCGACAAGATCCCCTTCCCCAGGCCCGACGACCCGCTGATGCAGGCCCGCCAGCGAGCCGTGGCCGATGCCGGTGGAAACGGGTTCATGGCGGTGGCCGCCACCCACGCCGGATTGCTGCTGGCTCAGGGCTCCGGGCGCCTGATCCGGACGGCGACCGACAAGGGTGTCGTCGCCGTGCTGGATCCGAGACTGGTCACCGCGCGCTACGGGTCGTTCCTGCGGGCATCGATGCCCAACTTCTGGATGACCACCGACACCGAGACGGTGATCGCGGCGCTTCGTCGCTTGGCGGCCGTGGCACCCTCCGAGTCCGCGGAAGAGCAACCCTCCGAGCCGACGGTAGAGCAGCCGTCCGGGCCGACGTTAGAGCAGGGGGCGCTGTCTGGAGCGGTCCCTGAACCGGTCAAGCCTGCAGCAGCGAAGACACCTCGTCGGCGCAGTCGTCGGGAACCTCGATGACCTTGGTGCGACTGGTGGCGCCGCTCACCAGGGTCACCTCGCGCGGCGGGCAGCCCACGGCCCGCGCCACCGCCTCCAGGGCTGCGCGGGTTGCCCGTCCGTCCACCGCCGGGGAGCTCACCGCGACAATGAGGGCGCCCTCGCCGTAGCGCCCGCCGACCCTGGTCCGTCCGGCGCCGGGCTTGACCCGGATGGTGACCTTGATCTCAGCCTCCTCAGATGCGGCGGAGGACGGCGACCACCTTGCCCAGAATCGTCGCCTCGTTGCCGTCGATGGGGGAGTACGCGGCATTGTGGGGCAACAGCCACACCTGACCCGGAGTCCGCTTGAGGGTCTTGACGGTGGCCTCATCACCCAGCAGGGCCGCCACGATCTCGCCGTTCTCCGCAGTCGGCTGCTGCCGCACGACGACGTAGTCACCGTCACAGATCGCTGCGTCGACCATCGAATCGCCCTTGACCTCCAACAGGAAGAGCGTGCCTTCGCCCACCAGTTGCCGGGGCAGGGCGAAGATATCGTCGACAGCCTGCTCGGCGAGGATCGGCCCGCCGGCCGCGATCCTGCCCAGCACCGGGACGGCGACCGCAGCGGGCATGGCGACGGGTCCGAGTTCCTCGGTGGGGACCTCGGGACGGCTCGGGGCGCTGGGTGCCATCGAATCCGGGAGCCAGACCTCCAGCGCCCTGGGCCGGTGGGGATCGCGCCGGAGGAAGCCCTTGGTCTGGAGGACCTTCAACTGGTGCGCCACCGAGGACGATGAAGCCAGTCCCACCGAGTCGGCGATCTCCCGGATGCTCGGCGGATATCCGCGATCCTCGACCCTGTCCCGGATCACCTCGAGGATGCGCCGCTGGCGGGCGGTGAGACCGTCAGCATCGGACAGACCGTCGGGGAGTTCGCTGACCGGCCGGCCGAGTTGCGCAGCGATGTCCTCCGAGCGGGGGCGACCACGACGCCTCCGCTGCTGCGACTGCGTTCCGACGTTCTCGGTCGTTGACGTTGGTGCCATGTCAGCAACCTAGGACGTGACACCGCAAGATTCAAACACCCGTTCGAAGTGTCGCGCGGATCTGGGAGCCGGGGGGTCGACGCCGGCGACCGCGGAGGCGCAGTTCCCGAAACTGTCAGACCCGGCTGCTGGAATAACGATGTCGACGTGCGACGAACAAGTTTTCGAATAGCTCTTGCGTCAAGCCCGGCGACAGCGTAGCTTTATCGAACACACGTTCGACAGCGGGGAGGATGGGCAATGAGCACGCTGACGGTGGATGAGATGATCCGCGCGGTGCCGGCCGGCTTCGAGGTTTGCTTGGGCGTCCAGCCGGCGCGGAGGCCGCGAACCGCATCGAACGTCATTGCCTTACCTGCTCGGGGGGTGGCCTTGCCGGCACCGGCACCGGCGCGGGGGGCCGTGGCTGCTGCCGGCGTTGCGCTGACTCCACGCGGGCTGGCGGTGGTTGTGACCTTCTTCCTGGCGCTGTTCGTCACCGCCGCCGTCGTCCTGGTGACCGGCTTCCTCGCGTTCAGCAACGAGCCTCTGGTGACCGCCCAGGTGTCGGGTCCGGCTCAGGTGGGCAGCTGACTGCTTCGGCGTTGCGTGCCGCAAGCTGCGGCGCACCCCTTGCGTTGTGATCGCGGTGGGGCATAGCCTCTACATCTAGTAGTTACACCGATGTCTTTCATCCACAGGTTGTGGTTCGACCCACAGGATCATCCACAGACCCATCCACAGCTGAGACATCGGGACACCGGAATCGGCGTACAAGGAGGTGGGCTCATGCACTGCCCGTACTGTCGTCACACCGACACCCGGGTCTTGGACTCCAGGGTCGCCGAGGACGGCACAAGCATCAGGCGCCGCAGGCAGTGCCCGGTGTGCGAGCGCCGCTACACGACACTCGAGCAGATGCAACTGGTGGTGGTCAAGCGGTCCGGCGTCGTGGAGCCGTTCTCCCGGGAGAAGGTCGTGAGCGGGGTCAGGAAGGCCTGCAAGGGCCGGCCGGTGTCCGAGGCAGATCTGGCCCGGCTCGGGCAGCAGGTCGAGGAGACTCTGCGAGCCAGCGGCCAGGCCGAGGTCCCCGCCAACGAGGTCGGGGTGGCGGTGCTGGGGCCGCTGAGCCAACTGGACCCGGTCGCCTACCTCCGCTTCGCCTCGGTCTACAAGCACTACACCTCAGTCGACGACTTCGAGGCCGAGATCCAACACCTGCGCACCCACGCGCTGGTCACCCCTGACAACCGCCCACTGAACAACGGAAGGCAGCACACATGACCGAGACCGCGAAGGCGCCGGGGCGCCGCAATGGCCGCCGGCCGTCCGGATTGACCATCGGCCGGGTGTTCACCACCGAGGGCGTGCACCCCTACGACGAGGTCACCTGGGAGTCGCGCGACATCGTCCAGACGAACTGGAAGACCGGCGAGCACGTCTTCGAACAGCGGGGCGTGGAGTTCCCCGATTTCTGGAGCCTGAACGCCTCGACCATCGTCACCACGAAGTACTTCCGCGGTGCGTTGGGCACCCCGGCGCGGGAGGCCAGTCTGCGCACGCTGATCGACCGGGTGGCCCGCAAGTACCGCCACGCCGGTGAGGAGTACGGCTACTTCGCCGGCGAGACCGACGCCGAGGTTTTCGAGCACGAGATCACCTGGATGCTGCTGCACCAGTACTTCAGCTTCAACTCCCCGGTGTGGTTCAA
>CAZPCM010000039.1:19194-23859 GCA_964585085.1 uncultured Propionibacteriaceae bacterium | reverse complement strand
GGGCCTGGAGAGCTTCCTCAACCGCAAGCCGAAGGCCCTCTCCGGCGGCCAGCGCCAGCGGGTCGCGATGGGCCGCGCCATCGTCCGCTCGCCCCAGGTCTTCCTGATGGACGAGCCGCTGTCCAACCTGGACGCCAAGCTCCGCGTCTCCACCCGTACCCAGATCGCCGCACTGCAGACCCGGCTGGGCGTCACCACCGTGTACGTGACGCACGACCAGGTCGAGGCCATGACGATGGGCGATCGGGTTGCGGTCATGAAGGACGGGCTCCTCCAGCAGTGCGACAGCCCACTCACCCTCTACGACGCACCGAAGAACCTGTTCGTGGCCGGCTTCATCGGCTCGCCGGCGATGAACCTGATGGAAGGCAAGGTCGTCAGTGGCGGCGTCCAGATCGGCAACTACGTCGTTCCGGTCGCCCGCGAGGTGCTCGCCAAGGCTCCGGGTGAAGAAACCCTGATCCTGGGCATCCGTCCGGAGAACTTCCAGATCGCCAACGACGGGATCAACATCGACGTCGACGTGGTCGAGGAACTCGGTGCGGACGCGTTCGTCTACGGCACCCTGGCTGGTCTCAACGAGGACGAGAAGATGTCGGCCCAGCAGATCGTCGCCCGCGTCTCCGCCCGGACGCCACCCCGGCGCGGCACCCAGGTCAAGCTGGGCGCGGTGGACCCGGCTTCGATGCACGTCTTCTCCAACAAGAGCCAGCTGCGCATCTCCTGACAACCGGCAAACATGACGGAGGCCCCGCTTCGGCGGGGCCTCCGTCATGTTTGCCGCCCCAGGGGGACTGACCCTCGAGCGGTCGGCTGCGGCAGAATGGCGAGGTGCCACGCTTCCTCTCCGCCAAACCCGACTCACGGCTGATCCCCCTGCCGTGGGGCACGCCGCTGGCGGACTGGCCGACCGACCACCTGGTCGCGCTACCCCGCGGGATCTCGCGGCACGTCGTCCGATTCATCAAGGTCGGCGGGTCGGTCTACGCGGCCAAGGAGGTGATCGAGGAGCTCGCCATCCACGAGTACCGGATGCTCACCGACCTGCACCGTCTGGACACCCCGGCGGTGGAGCCGCTGGCGGTGGTGACGGGGCGGTTTGACAGGGCCGGCGATCCCCTCGACCCGGTACTGATCACCAGGCATCTGGAGTTCTCGCTGCCCTATCGCTCCCTTTTCGCCAACGGCGTCCGTCCCGAGACGGTCAGCCGCCTGCTGGACGCCATGGTCGTCCTCCTCGTGCGGCTGCACCTGATCGGCTTCCTGTGGGGGGACGTGTCGCTGTCCAACATTCTCTTCCGGCGCGACGCCGGTGAATTCGCGGCCTACCTCGTCGACGCCGAGACCGCCGAGGTGCACGAGCAGCTGACCGGCGGGCAGCGTGAACACGACCTCAGCATCGCCACGACGAACCTCTTCGGGGAGTTCTGCGACCTCGAGGCCGGACGGATGCTGGATCAGTCACTCGACCCGCTGACCCTCGTCGAGTCGATCATCTCCCGTTACCGGGACCTGTGGTCCGAACTGACCGGCGCCGAGGAGTTCGCCGCCGACGAGATCTGGCGTATCGAGAATCGGGTCCGCCGGCTCAACATGCTGGGCTTCGACGTGGCTGAACTCGACATCGACACCGCCGTCGACGGATCCACGATTCGGATCCAGCCCAAGGTCGTGGACGCCGGGCACCACTCCCGCAGACTCCTGAGGCTGACCGGCCTCGACACCGAGGAGAACCAGGCCCGCAGGCTGCTCAACGACCTGGACACGTTCCGGGCCCGCACCAACCAAACGCACATCGATGAGGCTGTGGTCGCACACCAGTGGCTCACCGAGTGCTTCCAGCCGGTAGTGACGGCGGTGCCGATCGAACTCCGCGGCAAGCGCGAGGCGGCGCAGCTCTTCCACGAAGTACTCGACTACCGCTGGTATGCATCTCAGCGCGAGAACCGCGAGGTGCCGCTGCTGGAGGCCACCTCGGGCTACATCCAGGAGGTGCTTCGGGAGTTGCCCGACGAGGTGATGAGCGACACGGTCCGCCCTGAGGCAGACGGCCAGCGGCAGCTCGCCAACCCCTTCGATCCCTCCCAAGGCTACGCAGACGAGGAAGGACCGATGCCGGAGGATCCGTGGGAGAGCGCGGCCGAGGATGGCGAGGTTCCCGACAGGGACTTCTTGGACATTGAGGCGCTGCGGAAGCGTCAGCGCCAGTAGGTAGACTGCGGCGGTGAGTTTCCGCCTGTACGACAGCGCCCAGCGCGCCAAGGTCGACCTCGTTCCACTGGTGGACGGCGAGGTCTCGATCTACTGCTGTGGCGCCACTGTCCAGTCGGCCCCGCACTTGGGTCACGTCCGCAAGGAGGTCAACTTCGACGTCCTGCGCCGGTGGTTGGAGCACTGCGGCTACCGCGTCCGGATGATCATCAACGTCACCGATATCGACGACAAGATCCTTGCCAAGTCCGCCGAGGAGGGTCTGGCCTGGTACGAGCACGCCTACCTATACGAGGGCGAGTTCCACGCGGCCTTCCGAGCGCTCGGCTGCCGAAGGCCCACCTACGAGCCGCGCGCGACCGGCCACATCCCCGAAATGGTCGCCCTGATCACCGAGCTGATCGAAGCCGGGCACGGCTATCCCGCGCCCGATGGCTCCGGGGACGTCTACTTCGATGTGCGCAGCTGGCCGGCCTATGGCGAACTGTCGGGGCAGCGCCTCGACGACATGGAGCCGGCGGCCGATGCCGATCCTCGCGGCAAGAAGGACCCGCGCGATTTCGCGCTGTGGAAGGCCGCCAAGCCGGGTGAGCCACAGACTGCCGCGTGGGACTCGCCGTGGGGACGGGGGCGTCCGGGCTGGCACCTGGAGTGCTCTGCGATGGCGGGCAAGTACCTGGGCGACGCCTTCGACATCCACGGCGGCGGCATCGACCTGCGCTTCCCCCACCACGAGAACGAGCTCGCCCAGTCACGGGCGGCTGGCCGGCCCTTCGCCTCCCACTGGATGCACAACGCGTGGGTGACCATGGCCGGGGAGAAGATGAGCAAGTCCCTGGGCAACACCGCCAGCGTGATGGACGCGGTGCGCCGCTTCGGTGGCCGTGCTGTCCGCCTCTACCTCGCCGGTCCGCACTACCGCTCGGCGATTGAGTTGTCCGACGCTTCCCTGGCCGAGGCCTCGGCACAACTCGATCGCATCGACTCCTTCCTCGACCGCGCCGGAGCCTTGGTCGGCCCCCCAGCCGGGGAGCCATCGACGCCGGCCGTGACCTCCGCGAGCCAGGCCTTCGCGGACGCCATGAACGACGATCTCGGTACCCCTGCGGCGTTGGCGGCGCTCTTCGGCGTGGTGCGAGAGGGCAATCTGGCCATGGCCGCGGGCGACCCGGACGCCGTGCGCGGCCACCTGGCCGACGTCAGGGTGATGCTCGAGGTGCTCGGGCTCGACCCGGGGGCACCGGAATGGTCGGGCAGCGCGCAGGCGTCCGACGATCTGACCGGGGTCGTGGACGCGCTCGTCACGGCCATGCTGGGACAGCGTGCGCAGGCCCGCGCCCGCCGGGATTGGGCGGCGGCCGACGCCATCCGGGACGCTCTGAAGACGGCCGGACTGAAGATCGAGGACACCCCCACCGGACCTCGCTGGAGCCGAGAGAAGTAGGCCGCTATGCCTGGAAACAGCCAACGCAAGGGAGCAGTGCGCAAGCGCGGCAAGACCACCCCAGCCGGTTCGGGCGGACGCGTCCGCCGAGGGCTGGAAGGCAAGGGCCCGACGCCCAAGGCCGAGGACCGGCCGTACCACAAGGCCTATCGCAAACGTGGACCCGAGGACCCTGGCAAGTCGCCCGACCGACCGAAGAGCCGCCGCCCAGGCATGCGTGAGGGTGCCGGACGGGGCACCTCCACCGCGGGCGCGGACTGGGTGATCGGCCGGAACCCAGTATTGGAAGCGCTGCAAGCCGGACTACCAGTCCGGCGCGCCTTCGTCGCCGAAGGCGTCGAGCGGGACGACCGGCTCCGTGACATCCTCAAGTTCGCGGCCGAGCACGGTATCCCGCTCCTCCAGGCGAGCCGTCCGGAACTGGACCGGCTGACCGGCGGAGGGGTGCACCAGGGCGTCGCGCTCCAACTCCCGGCCTTCGAGTACGCCGACGCCGACGATCTCCTCAGCGAGGCCCTCCACGCGGACCGAGCAGGCCTTGTCATCGCCCTGGACTCGATCACCGACCCGCGCAACCTGGGCGCCATCGTACGGTCCGCGGCCGCCTTCGGAGCGCAGGGCGTCATCATCCCGGAGCGCCGGTCGGCCCAAATGACCGCGGCAGCCTGGAAGACCTCCGCCGGCGCGGCAGCCCGCGTCCCGGTGGCACGGGTGACCAACCTCAATCGGACACTCAAGGCCTATGCCGAGGCCGGCTTCCTGGTGATCGGGCTCGCCGGCGACGCCGAGACCGACATCGGTGCCGTGCCGGGTGTCGACGGTCCCGTCCTTCTCGTGGTCGGTTCCGAGGGCGAGGGACTGGCCCGGCTGGTCCGTCAGAACTGCGACATCCTGGCGCGCATCCCGATCACCTCGGCGGTGGAGTCCCTGAACGCCTCGGTGGCCGCGGCGATCGCGGTCTATGAGATCAGTCGTTGTCGCCCCTGACAGCCTCCTGTCGCCCGTGACCA
>CAZPCM010000039.1:1253-19094 GCA_964585085.1 uncultured Propionibacteriaceae bacterium | reverse complement strand
CGCGCCTGTCGCCCCTGACCACCCCGGGACGCGCCTGCGGCATTGGACCCGTACGGCGTGCAGGGGCGCCGCCGCGTGTCGAGACGCGACCTCGCGCACCCGTACACGAGCCACTGGCCGACAGGAAGGGCATAGGACGCCACCGCGCAGGCGCCGAGGATCCTTCCCCGCAAGCCATGAAGGCCCTGGAGACCTACCTTCCTGTCAGCCGCAGACAGACGTCAAGGCGCCGTGGAAGAGCAGCACCGAGGGGGTCTTCGAGCAGATGGAGGCAGTCACCCGACCCTCGGCGGCCCGCGCCGACGCCGGTCCCTGACCGTAGGTCCGAGCCTGCGCACCGAGGAGTTGCTGCAGGTAGCTCGGCGCTGCCACGGTTACCACCCTGGTCTGGCTCGGATCCACCCCGGCCACCTCAGCGGCCCGGCGGTAGGCCTCGTCGAGACCCAACTGCTTGTCCACCAGGCCCTTTTCGATCGCAGTCTTCGGATCGAAGATGTGCGCCCCCAGGTCGTTCCTGATCTTGTCTGCGGAGATCTTGCGTGAGGTTGCCACCCAGGTGACGAAATCGCCGTAGACGTTTGCCATTCCGTCCATGATGACCTGCCGCTCCCCCGCGGTCATGTCTCGGTAGGGGTTGCCGAAGTCCTTGTCTTTGCCCTGCGTCAGGTACTCCTCGGTGATCCCGCCGTTGGTGACCACTCCGGGCTCGAAAGCGGTCCCCGTGACGGCGACGACGTCCCGGTACCGGGCAAATGGTCCGTAGATGACACCGATGCTGCCGATCAGCGAGCCGTAGTCGGCGATGATCTCGTCGGCGCCTGCCATCGCGTACATCCCGCCCGAGGCCGCCATGCCCTGAACGTGCGCGACCACCTTCTTGCCGGTGCGCTCCTGGTAGCGCACCACGGCATCGGCGATGGCCTTGGAGCCGGTCACTGATCCGCCCGGCGTGTTCACCAGCAGCAGCAGCCCAGCCGCGTCCTTGGCTTGGAGGGAGTCGATCATGGCAGCCACCTCGTAGCCGTACGTCGAGGCGGTCAGCGCCACGCCGTCATCCGCGCTGGTCAAGATGGGGCCAGTCACGCGAATCGCCCGCAGTGTGTTGGGAGCGGTCGGCGACCCCCAGATCGTCTCCAGCGGCTGGCTTCCAGCGCTGCCGGCCGCAGCGAGTGCACTGAGCGCACCGGCCATGACCACGGCGGCGATCAGGGAGCTGATGATGCTGGCGATGCCCAGAACGGTGGCCAATCCCACGCCGGCGCCGGCGCCGAGCCCGAAGCCTCGTCTGAAGCCGCCCTCGCGCCCCGCCGGCGGCGCAACGACCGTTGGCGCCGGCGAGGGAGGAGGGACCGGCGTGTATCCGTACGGCGGCGCCATGGTAGCGGTGGGCTGGCTGGTTTCGGTGGGCTGGTGCTGCTCACTCATCGGGGATCCTTCTGGGGTGCCTGACCTGACATCGACAACGGTAGGCGTCGTCAGGGACAGATCACGGCGGCTCGCGCGAAGCTGTGGACGGCCAGAGGTTATCCACACCCCCGGCGGATGGGCCGCGCTGCTTGGGGGTGTCCCCCGCTAGATTGGTGACCGCCGACCACAGAAGGAGTACCGTCCGTGAGCGATCTCGAAGCAGCCGCGTCCGTCGCCTACCGCCAGGCCCTCTCGATCATCGAGGCCGTCGAACCGCGCATCGCGGCGGCGACCCGTCAAGAGCTCGCCGACCAGCGGGCGTCCCTGAAGCTCATCGCCAGCGAGAACTACGCGTCCCTGCCCGTGCTGCTGACCATGGGATCGTGGCTGAGCGACAAGTACGCCGAAGGGACCATCGGGCATCGGTTCTATGCCGGATGCCAGAACGTCGACACCGTTGAAGCTGTCGCAGCGGAGCACGCGTGCGAGCTCTTCGGCGCCGAGCACGCCTACGTGCAGCCACACTCGGGGATCGACGCCAACCTGGTCGCCTACTGGTCCATCCTTGCCCACCGCGTCGAGTCACCCGCGCTGGAACGGCTGGGCGCCAAGAACGTCAACGACCTCTCGGAGGAGGACTGGGAGACTCTGCGGAGGTCGTTCGCCGAGCAACGGGTGATGGGCATGTCCCTCGACGTGGGCGGTCACCTCACTCACGGCTTCCGTCCCAACATCTCCGGCAAGATGTTCCATCAGCGCTCCTATGGCACCGACCCGATCACTCAGCTCATCGATTACGACAAGCTGCTGGCCGACGCCCGTGAGTTCAAGCCGCTCATCATCGTGGCGGGCTACTCCGCCTACCCCCGGCGGGTGAACTTCGCCCGCATGCGCGAGATCGCCGATGAGGTGGGCGCCACCCTGTTCGTCGACATGGCGCATTTCGCCGGGCTGGTCGCAGGCAAGGTCTTCACCGGCGAAGACGATCCCGTCCCGTACGCCGACGTGGTCGCCACCACGACCCACAAGTCCCTGCGGGGCCCTCGGGGCGGACTGGTGCTCTGCACCGGCGAGTACGCCCCGAGCGTGGACCGGGGCTGCCCGATGGTGCTGGGCGGTCCGCTCTCCCACGTCATGGCGGCGAAGGCCGTGGCCCTGGCGGAAGCCCGACGACCGGAGTTCCGCGTGTACGCGCAGGCGGTGGCCGACAACGCCAAGACCCTGGCCGACGGCCTGCTGCGCCGCGGGGTGACGCTGGTGACCGGCGGCACTGACAACCATCTGGTGCTGCTTGATGTGTCGTCGTTCGGGCTGACCGGACGCCAGGCGGAATCGGCGCTCCTGGACGCCGGAATCGTCACCAACCGCAACGCCGTCCCCCATGACCCGAACGGCGCCTGGTACACCTCCGGCGTGCGCATCGGTACGCCGGCGCTCACCTCGCGAGGGTTCGGAGCGGACGAGTTCGACCAGGTGGCGGACCTGATCACCGGTGTGCTGCGCAACACGACCCCGACCATGACCGCCGGCGGGGTGCCCGGCCGGGCCAAGTACGTGCTGGCCGACGGGGTGGCGGACCGTACCAAAGCGGCTGCTGCCGAGCTCCTGCAGGCCAACCCGCTCTACCCCGGTCTGGAGCTCTGAGCGCAGAAGCCGTGGGGTTCCGTTCGACGAACCCCACGGCTCCTGCGTCCGCGATGCCGACCGAGGTCAGCGGCTGAAGAGGGTGCCCTGCACGGTCGTGACGAAGTTGCGCAGAGAGTGCGGCAGATCGCTGAGGTGCCAACCCTGGGGAGCGTGGTACCAGTCCAGATCGGTGGAGTCGGTGTCGTCGTCGGTGTCGGCGTCCACGAGCGCCTGCAACCAGCGGTCGTAACCACCGAGGACCACCGCGTACGGAAGGATGCGCGACAGCTGCTCCAGGGTGCGTCCAGTGGGCAGCTGATCAGTCGGCTGGGTCTGCAGGACTCCTCGCAGGATCTGGAGGCCCCCGAGCAGCGAAGCCCCTGACGCGGTCCGCGCCGGCATCTCCTGCGCCACGAACACCACCCCGAGGGCCAAGGCCACCAGCGCCAGGCCGGTCAGGCCGAAGGATGACCAGGCCGCCAGCAGCACGGTGGCGACGACCGCACCGGCCAGCGCCACCCAACCCAGCCGGGCCCAGGTGTTCCGGGTGGAGTCAGGACGCCGGGCGAACCAGCCCCGCTTCACCACTTCGTCGTACAGCTCGGACTGGACCTGGCCGATCACCGAACCAATCGATCCGACCAGGTTCGCGACCTTGACCGGCTCTCCCTGGACCGGTGCGACGGCGTCCAGCAGGATCTGTTCGTAATCGGCGATATCGTCGACGGCGTCGCGACGGACGAACGTCCATTCCGTCCCGGCGTGCGCCGACTCCCTGGGCAGTTCCTCGATGCGGAGGTGCCCACGGACGGCCAGGTCGAGCAGAGTCGCGGTCACGTCGACCGGGTCGACGTGCTCGTCCATGACCGTGCCCACCATGCCCGGACGGACGGCGTCCAGAACCCTGAACTCACTGCGGCCGTCCGCCACAGGGTGGAATTCGGCGATTCTGGTCGGGTTGACCGAAGCAGCAGCATCGCGGCCGGCCTTCCGATGGGCCATCCACAGTGCAAGGCCCCCCAGCGCCAGGACGGCGAGCGCGATCGACAGCGGCAGAGGCTTGGCGGAGAAGGCCCGCTCAAAGGTCCACAGGTCCCGAAGGTCCTCGTTCACCGGAATGGAGCCGGCAGGGAAGCGGATGGTGGCTACGACCACCTCACCCGCAGCCCGGCCCTCGTCATGGAAGTACGGCTGGGGGTGCACGTCGGTGCCACCGCCGTAGTAGGTGCACGCCCCGGGCGACTCCGCGGCACCGGCAGCGCAGTCGATCTGGGTGAACATCGCCGGCACAAGGACTGTTGCGTCGAACGTCGCCACCGGCAGGCTCAACCCCTGCAGGAACGGCCAGGCCACGATCGTGTCGCCGTTGGCAGCGCGGATCGCCGCGCCGTGCACGACGTAGTCCAACTCGACGGTGCCCGAGACACCGGCGGTGGGGATGACCACCGTGGTGTCCTTTGCGCCGGAGGAGACCTTGGCGCCCAGGTCGGAACCTGCCGAGGAGGCTTTCACGTCCACCACCTGGAACCGGTACTGCCGGGCATCGGTGGTATTGGCCGTCGTGGCGAAGCGCTGCTGGACGGACTCAGGGGCAGCACCGGCGAACGTGATCAACGCCTTGACCGACACGGTGCCGTCCAGGAGCACCTTGGCCTCCACGGTGTAGGTGTCGACCGATTCGGCGGCGTGGGCGACCAGACCCGTCCAGGTGATTGCGGCGAGCGTGGCCACCACCATCGCGGCCAGGCGCATGACTGTACGTGCGGTTCTCACAGGCATCCCTCTCAGCGCGAGACGGCGGGTGCCGTCGGGCTCGTCGGCCACAGCCTAGTGCCGCCATGAGGGCTTGGCCGGATCGCCCGGACCGGGAATCCGGCGGTGGATTTGTCATTCCCTGCGTCTACGCTGGTCTGCGTGAGTCAGCAACCGTGGGGACAGCCCGGCCCGCAGAGCTGGGGGCAGCCGTCCAGCCAGAATTGGTACCCCCAGCAACCACCGGCCTGGAACCGTCCACAGGCATGGGCGCCTCCGGCGGCCCAGTACCCCCAGTACGGCCAGGGCGGCTACCCGATGACCCCCGGCTACCCCCAGCCCGGCTACGGCCAAGGGCCGGGGCAGCCGCTGCCGCCGCAGTGGCAGCCACCCCGGAATGTCCAGCCCCCCAGGAAGCCGCGCCGCAGCGGCCTGCTCGGACTGGCCGTGGTCGCCGGCCTCGCGATCTTCGCCATCTCGCTGTTCAACTTCCTCAAGCCCGACGACGAACGCGGCGGCGGGACGGTGACCCTCCCGACGGTGACCACCTCGAGGGAACCGACGGCGACCAGCCAGCCCACCGCCACAACGCAGCCGACCACCACGACTCGCCCGACGTCGACCTACACCGCGCCCCCGCCGGACAAGAACCCTCCGGACCTCCCCCAGCCTGAAACGTACGGCGAGGCCAAGGACTGGCTGCTGAACAATGCCGTCTACGCCCAGTCCATCGCCAACCCCACCGTCTGCGACCTCCCCGAAGTCAACCCGACCGCCGCGTCCAAAGCCGAACTCACCAAGCACCTCAACGACCTGACCGCGTGCCTGATGGCGGTGTGGGAGCGTCCGTTGAAGAACGCCGGGTTCAAGATGCCCCGGCCGCCGGCGACTGTCTACACCGAGCCGATCACGACCGGCTGTGGCACCCTCGACGAGGTGAACGCGGTGTATTGCGCGGCTGACCAGCGCATCTACTACGCGATGCCGATCTACAAGATCTTCCCCAAGGATCTGCAGCAGGCACGGTTCCTGATCGAGGTGATCATCGGGCACGAGTTCGGCCACGCCATCCAGGCCCGCAGCGGCATCCTGATCTCCTCCGCCGCCTGGCAGCAGCAGGTCTCCGAGTCCGAGGGACGGGTATTCTCCAGGCGACTGGAGACCCAGGCGGATTGCCTGGCCGGCATGTTCACTTCGGCCGTCGGACCCTCGTCCGGCCTGACCCAGAGTGACCTAGCGACCCTGAAGAAGCTGACGTACAACCTCGGCGACGACGTGCTCAGCGGGCAGGCCGGCTATGACGGCGACCACGGATCGGGCAAGTCCCGGCAGCGCTGGTTCACCAGCGGGGTCGAGACAGTCAGCATCGGCTCGTGCAACACCTACGACGTGCCGGCGTCCCAGGTGCGCTGACGGTCCGTCGAATCAGGCGTCCACTCAGGAGTCCAGCAGCGAGACCAGCGCCGCCATGAACTCGTCGAAGCTGCCCGCCGCATTGACGAGCACGGTGATGTTGGCCCGCTCCGACAGCAACCGGGTGATCTCGTCCAACCCGTCCCTGAAGGTCTGACGGCCCTCAGGACTGAGCGCGAACAGGACCACCAGCCGCACCACGGAACCTCCCCAGGAGATTCCCTTGTCGGAGACCAGCACTGAGATGGCCGTGGCGTTGGCGTCCATGTACATCGAGTGCGGGATCGCGAACTCCGCCCCGAACGACGTGGACGACCTCCGCTCGCGGTCCAGCACATCATCGAGGAAGGTGGCCTCGACGTAGCCCGCGGACGCCATGCGCCCGCACATCATCGCCAGAGCGGCCTCCTTCGAACCGACCGACGGCAGGTGGAAGAACAGTTGTGGGTCGATCAGGGTGGTCAGGGCGGCGCGCACCCGGCGGCGTGAGTTTCGATCACGCTCCAGGCGGACGGCACCGAGCACACGGTCGATGTCCTGGGTGGTGAGGAACGGGCTGATCTTGATCACCGGCGCCGACGTCGGGCCGCCCGGGTCGATGCAGGACACGATGAGGTCGCTGGTGATCGAAGCCAAGTCGACGTCGATGGTCGTGATCGTCTGCTCGATCACGGCTTGGCCACGAACACTGTCTTCCAGTTGGGCGCTGACGGAGGTGGCCATGTCGTAGTACTTCGGCACGACCAGTGTGATGGTGACCAGATCCCGCTGCTCCAGGCTTCGCAGGAACTGCATGCCCATGTGGAACGAGAGGTAGTCGACCTCCCCCTCGTGGACCCGGATCCCGAGCCGCTTCTCCAACTGTCCGGCGAAGAACAGGGCCATGTCGTGGAGCAGCGGGTGCGCGTTCTTGAACTCGTCGCCGAGCGGATTCACCAAGGACTGCTGGGCCGCCGCTCGCGCGATCATGTTCTGCACGTGGAGAGCCAGATTGAGCAGCATGGAATGGTCCGCCGGGCCCAACAGGTAACGGTGGGCGATCTCGTCGAGCAGCTCCGAGACCAACTCCTTGGTCTGGGGGTCGACCACCCGCTCGGCAGTCTCCTGTCGCGTTCCCCGGACCGCGCGGACCGCGATCACGCTGTACAGCGCCTCGATCTCGGCCTCCGGAAGGTCGACGCCGAAGCGGCCGGCCACGAAGGCCGCCAGCCGGGTCGTCACCTCCAGGACAAGCGGATCGTCAAGGGGCGGCGTCCAACCCGACGACGGCAGGGTGTTGCCCGCCATCACTCGATCAAGGGTGGTGGTGAGATGGACGATCAGATCGCTCAAGGCGTACTCGTTGAACTCCAACTCGGAGGCATCGATCACCTTGGCCACCGACTCGCGCAGACCCTTGACATCGAGCTGAGCGTATTCGGAGGCGAACGTCTTCCAGGTGACGGGAACGATTCCCTTGGCGGAGTTGTGCAGCACCTGCCGGACAAGCCGCCGGCGCGAGCGTTCGGGACCCTCGACCCGAACCAGGTCGTGGTCGCGCCGCAGCACCAGGTCGTGCTGGCGGAACAGTTCGCGCGCCCGCGCGAGGTCGGATTCCAGAGTCGATTCGCTGACGCACAGCAATTCGGACAATGTGAAGATGCTGACCGGATCGGAACGCTTCACGAGGTCGCGGCAGATGTAGTACAGCCGCTGGTCCGGGGTCTCCGGGGCCGCGGTCCGCTTGCCGGAGCGGCGCAGTTCCTCGTACCCCCGCCGGTCCAGCGAGTAGCCCCGGTGGGTCGCTGCAATCACCTGGGATTTGGCGTTGATGTCACGGACGTACTGCCGCACCGTCCGGCTGGAGACGTGGAGGCGTGATGCCAACTCGTCCCCGGAGAGGGGGTGCGGTGAGTGCAGCAGCGCATCGATAAGGGTCTGACGCTTGTCTCGCGACATCCCTCAACCTCCCTCGGAGAAGCGGCACGCGTCCGCAGGGGCTGTTCCCCTACGGACGCGTTCTTGCCGAAGTTGTCGGGGTCCGGCACCCCGTGTCTGACGACTCGCCGGGGCCGAAGCCCCGGCGCCATCTGGACGGAGTCAGGAACCCACCAAAGCTCGCGCCTGATCCATGGCGGCCTTGCCGTTCATCATGCCGTACACGCGCATGTCGACGACGGCCACGGGGATGCCCTTGGGCTTGCAGACCTCCTCGACTTCCTTCAGCTTGAACTTGATCTGCGGGCCGAGCAGGACGACGTCGTACTTGTCGACGTTCTGGAGCAGTTCCGAGATGGGCACGGCGGCGACCTCGTCGCCCGGTTTCGCGTTCTTCATCATGTTGTTGGTCAGCAGGCTGGTGGACATGCCGGCCGCGCAGACGAGAAGCACCTTCATGGTGATACCTCCTTGTGTTACGGGTGTGGACGTTATTCAGACCGACGGCGTCAGCAGCCGCTGGTAAAGGGCGGTGAACTCGTCGGCCAGGTCTCGGACCAGCATGGCACCGGTCAGGTGGTCCTGTGCGTGGACCAGGATGATGTTGACCTTGACGGCGTTGCCGCGGGCCTCTTCGGTCAGCATGTCGGTCTGCGTGATGTGCGCGGCATGCAGATCCTTGTCCGCCTCGGCCAGCAGCTCCTTCGACTTCTCCAGGTCGCCTTCGCGTGCCGCGCGGATCGCCAGCATGGCGTTCGACTTCGCGTTACCCGCGTGCGCGATCATCATGAACGCGCCCTCGTACTCTTCCGGGTTCATGTGTTCTTTTCTCCCATCGTCGCGACCGCCCGCTCCTCCCCGAGTAGACCACACCAGGCCACCAACTCGGGTGCAAATGAGCCTAGGGGCCTCGCCAGACGACCGTCCACCAATCCAGCTTCCGCGGTGGCGGAACCCCCGACCGCACTTCCGCGATCGCGGAACACGGCGCCGGATCTCCGCCATGGCGGAAGGAAGTGCGTTGGAACAGGCCCTTGCGGGTCCGCCAGAGTGGGACACGGAGCTTGACGGCGAGTGACCCACAACATCCGACCACCGCCCGATGCCGGCTCGCGTAGGCTCCAACACTGTCCTGACATTCATACACGTAAGGAAAGGTCCCCATGGCCCAAGCGTCCTTCGCTGAGGTGCTGAACGAAAAAGTGATCCCCCCGGTCATGAAGTTCGTCAACCTCAAGCCTGTCCAAGCACTCAAAAACGGCATGCTCGTTGTCATGCCGCTGACCATCATCGGCTCGATCTTCCTCCTGCTGGCGTACTTCCCGGTCACCGCGGTCGCGGACTGGTTCGTCGCCATCGGGCTTCGGCCGCTGCTGGATCAGGCCTACGCCTCGACGTTCAACCTGATTGGTATCGTCGCCGCGCTGGCCATTGCCTACAACTACGTGAAGTGGTCGGGCCACGAGGCCTTCTCGCCGGCCATCATCGCCATGTGCACCTTCGTGCTGCTGATGCCGCCGACGGTGACCGACGCCAAGTCCGGCGCCACCATCGGTGGCATCATCGACATGGCCTGGACCGGCTCCAAGGGCATGATCGGCGCCATCATCATCGGCGAGCTCGTCGGTCTGATCTACACCTGGTTCCTTGACAAGAACATCGTCATCAAGATGCCGGACGGCGTGCCGCCGGCCGTTGCGAACGCCTTCACCGCCCTGATCCCCGGCCTGGTCATCATCACCCTGGGCACCGCTGTGGTGGGCGTCTTCAAGGCCTTCGGCACCACGATGATGGAGTTCATCTACTCGGCGATCCAGACCCCGCTTCAGGGCATCACCGACTCCCTCGGTGGCGTCATGATCATGGCCGTCCTGATCCCCTTCCTGTGGTTCTTCGGCATCCACGGCTCGTCCATCGTCGGCGGCGTGATGCAGGCCCTGCTGCAGGCAAACACCCTGGACAACCAGAAGATCATCGACTCCGGCAAGGAGCTCACCCTCGCCAACGGCGGCCACATCGTCACCCAGCAGTTCCTCGACCAGTTCATCAACATGACCGGCGCCGGCGTCACCATCGGCGTTGTGATCTACATGCTGCTGTGGGCCAAGTCCGCCCAGTTCAAGGAGCTCGGCAAGCTCGGCACCGGCCCGGCGTTCTTCAACATCAACGAGCCCATTACCTTCGGCACCCCGATCGTGATGAACCCGCTGCTGGTCGTCCCCTTCATGCTCACCCCGATGCTCACCGGCGTCATCCAGTACTTCGCCATGTACACCGGCCTGACCCCCCTGTACAGCGGCATCCAGGTGCCCTGGACGACCCCGCCGATCATCTCCGGCTTCCTCATCGGCGGCTGGCGCAGCGCCCTGCTGCAGGTGATCGTCATCGCCCTGTCGATCGCGATCTACTTCCCCTTCATCCGCAAGCAGGACCAGCTGACCTACGACGAGGAGCAGGCCGCTCACGAGGCGCACCTGCGCGAGCAGGAGTCTGCCGCACATGCGTGACGGATTCCTGTGGGGAGCTGCCACCAGCGCCTACCAGGTCGAAGGCGGGAGCGCGGCGGACGGCAAGGGCCCGAGCGTCCAGGATGTCAAGACCCCTCCTGAGGGCACCCCTGACTTCCAGGTCTGCTCCGACCACTACCACCGCTACGCCGAGGACATCGCCCTCTTCGCCGAGCTGGGGCTGAAGGCCTACCGGTTCTCCATCGCCTGGACCCGCATCCTGCCCACAGGACGCGGCCAGGTGAACCAGGCCGGTGTCGACTTCTACTCCAACCTGATCGACGAGTGCCTCAAGTACGGGATCGAACCCATCATCACGATGTACCACTTCGATCTCCCCCAAGCGTTGGACGCCGAAGGCGGCTGGGGCAACCCAGCCACCGTCGACGCCTTCGTCGAGTTCGCCCGGGCCATCTTCGCGGCTTACGGCGATCGGGTGAAGTACTGGCTGACCATCAACGAGCAGAACATGATGACGATCCACGCGGAACACGTCATCGGTGGCAACCTGGCCGACTACCCCCTCTACCAGGCCAACCACTACATGCTCCTGGCCCAGTCAAAGGCCATGGCCGCCTGCCATGAGATGCTGCCGGAGGCGAAGATCGGTCCCGCACCGAACATCGCCTACGCCATGCCTCTCAACGGCACTGCGGAAGACGTCCTGTGCGCCCAGTACTGGAACGCCGTCCGCAACTGGCTCTACCTGGACGCGGCGGTATTCGGTCGCTACAACACCCTCGCTGTGGACTTCATCCGGCGCTCTGGCTATCAGCTGGAGATCACCGAGGAAGACCTGCAGGTGCTGCGGGACGGCAAGCCGGACTTCATCGCCTTCAACTACTACAACACCGAAACGGTGACGTATGTCGAAGGCGAGACGCTGGTGGACGACGCGGGTGCCATCCACGGCCCGGGCAAGGTCGTGCTGAACCCCAACTTCCCGATCACCGACTGGAACTGGCCGATCGACCCGCTCGGCTTCCGGACCACGCTCCAGGAGATCCATTCCCGGTACAACCTGCCGTTGATGGTGACCGAGAACGGCCTGGGTGCCTACGACAAGCTCGAAGAAGGGAACGTCGTCAACGACGACTACCGAATCGAGTTCCTGCGCAACCACATCGAGACGATGCAGCAGGCTGAGGAGACCGGGGTGCCCGTCATCGGATACAACCCTTGGTCGGCGATCGACCTCATCAGCACGCACGAGGGCTTCCTCAAGCGCTATGGGTTCATCTACGTCAACCGCAACAACGATGATCTCCTCGACCTGGCGCGGATCAAGAAGAAGAGCTTCTTCTGGTACCGCAAGGTCATCGAGAGCAACGGGGCAGACCTGAGCTGAGGCTCAGTCCGCTCCCTTCCCCGCCGGGGTCGGGTGGCACCAGCCGCACGGCGCCACCCGACCACCAAGCATGCTGCCACGCCGCTCAGGCCCTAAGCCTGGGGGTGACCGTGGCAGCATGTCTGCTTTTGCGCGACCCCGCCGCTGGCGTCAGGGTTTCCCCGGGTCTGGGATCGGCCCCTCCGGCGCCGTCGCCGTCGGGGCGCGCACCAAAACCCTCACTCGATCCCTGGAAACCAGGCTTGAGTGCCTTCAGAGCAAACGAGTGAGAGAAAAGCGGCGCCGATCGCTCGCCATGACGAAGCCCCTCATGCCGTGGTGGCGGAGGACGACCCCATCGTCAGGCTCAGGGATCGTGGTCGACCGGCCTCGTGTCCTTCCGCGCGACCCTTCGTCAGGCTCAGGGATCGTCAAGCTCAGAGTGCGTGGCTCACCAGGGCGGTCGCTATCGCCGCCACCCCTTCGCCCCGTCCGGTCAGGCCCAAGCCGTCCGTGGTTGTTCCGGACACGCTGACCGGAGCGCCGATCGCCTCGCTCAGCACCGCTTCGGCGACCGCCCGGCGGGGCGCGAGCCGGGGACGATTCCCGATCACCTGAATCGCGACGTTGATGATCTCGAAGCCCGCCACCCGCAGCCTCCGCGCCGTCTCGGCGAGGAAGGCCACGCCCGGGGCGCCCTCCCACTCAGGCTCAGCCGTCCCGAAGTTGCTGCCCATATCGCCAAGGCCGGCCGCGGAGAGCAGCGCATCGCAGGCCGCGTGAGCGGCCACGTCACCGTCGGAATGACCGGCCAGGCCGCGCGACTCGTCAGGGAAGTGGAGACCGGCCAGCCACATCGGCACACCGTCGGCCAGCGAGTGGACGTCGGTGCCAATGCCCACGCGGAGGGTCATTTCCCGTCCGACCGCATCCACCGCCGCCAGATGCGGCGCCCGGAGTGGTGGCCAAGGCTCGCGCGCACTCGCCAAAGCGCCCGCGCGACAGTCAGGTCGGCCGGCTCGGTGATCTTCAAGCCCATCCGTGAGCCGGAGACCAAGGTGACCACGTGGCCGTTCCGTTCACAGCAGGTGACGTCGTCGGTGAACTGCTCGCCGGCCGCAGCCATCCGGTCATGGCTGTCCAGCAGCACGGCCAGGTCGAATCCTTGGGGAGTCTGAACCGCCCGCAGTCTCGACCGATCGATCACGTGGGTGTGCCCGAGGTCGTCATCGACCATGCGAATCGTGTCGGTGACCGTCACCGCAGGAGCCACCGCCACAGCACCACCCTTGACAGCCTTGATGACCTCCTCGATCACATGCGCCGGCATCATCGGACGCACCGCGTCGTGCACCAGCACGATGGACGCCTTGGAGAGCCGCGGATCATTCCTGATCACCTCGAGGCCGCGGAGCACCGACTGCTGGCGGGTGTCGCCGCCCGGGGTCGTGATCACCGGGATCGGGGAGCCGGCCAGGGCGGCCTTGAACAGGTGGGTCATCTTGCCGTTGATCACGACAACCGCGTCGGTGCACCCGCCGGCGGCCAGACCCTCCACGGCCATTCCAACCACCGCGCGACCCAGGATGCGCAGCGTCGGCTTCGGCTTCGTCCCCCCGAACCTCAGTCCCAAACCCGCAGCGACAACGACAGCCACGATCGGTTGGGACATGCCCCGAGTATGCCAGAAGGGCCCGTCGGGGTGGTCTGCAACCGCAGACAGGCCCCAGGGAGGCAACCGTGCGCCGATCCGGATGTCCGACGTGGGAGATCTCCCGGGGCGCCCATCCGTCCCACCCAACGATTCGGCAGCGCCTCCCTTGCACCTGCGGCGCCACGATGTGATACTAGTGCTTGAGCATATTGTTTCACTCACATACGCACATATATGCACATGACTACCCGGCCTCCCGCGAGGCCGCTGAACTGAGGAGATGAATCGACGGCATGGCAACGACGCAGGCGCCCTCACCTTCGGGCTTCCGGGCCCCCTTCCTGATCGTCAATCCGAAGGCTTACCTGGCCGGGCGCGACGTCCTCCGACTCGCCAAACTGACCGATGAACTCGCTGGCGAGTTCGGGATCGACGTCATCTTCACCGCCCAGCACGTCGATCTGCGCCTAGTCGCAGAGAACACCACGAACCTGACCATCACCGCGCAGCACATGGACCCGATCGTCCCCGGACGCGGGATGGGCCACATCCTTCCCGAAGCGCTGGTCGAGGCGGGGGTCAAGGCCGTCGTCCTCAACCATGCGGAGCACTCGCTCACCCTCGCTCAACTCGACGACACCATGCGCCGCGCGAAGGAGGTCGGCCTGATGACCATCGTGTGCGCCGACTCGGACCGTCAGTGCCGGGCCGTGGCCGATCTCGGTCCGGCCATCATGATCTGCGAGCCGACCGCCAACATCGGTACCGGAGCGATGGACGCCGGGGACTACATCGAGCGAACCACCCGCATCGTCAAGGACGTCGATCCATCCATCCTGGTCATCCAGGCCGCCGGGGTGACCACCGGAGCCGACATCCGCCGCGTGCTGGAGCAGGGAGCCGACGGCTCTGGCGGCACCAGCGGGATCATCAAGGCGCCCGACTGGCGCGCCATCCTCATCGACATGTTCACCGCCATCAAGGAACACAAGGAGCAGGCATGATTATCGGACTCAGCGAGGCCCTCGCCTACGCCGACAAGCACAAGGTGGCGATCGCCGCGGTCAACACCCCGTTCTTCGAGGGCCTGCTGGCGGCAATCTCGGTGGCGGAGGCGTCCGGCGTCCCGATCATCCTGCAGCACGCCCAGGTGCACGAGAACGTCATGGCGATCGAGGACATCGGTCCGGCCATGGTCGCGCTGGCCAAGCGGTCCGACGCCGCGTGCGTCCTCCACATCGACCACGGCGTGGACATCGACTACATCTCCAAGGGACTCGATCTCGGCTTCAACTCCGCCATGTTCGACGGTTCGCATCTGTCCTTCGACGAGAACGTGGCTCGTACCCGCGAGGTCGTCGCCCTGGCGTCAGCACGCGGCTTCGGTGTTGAGGGCGAGATCGGCGTGATGACCGGCAACGAGAACGGCGATCCGTCCCAGGGCACAGCCGACGAGAGCCTGTACACCGATCCTGAGCAGGCTGCCAGCTTCGTGCGCGCGACCGGGGTCACCGCACTGGCCGCCTCCTTCGGGACGGTGCACGGCATGTACCACCGCGAGCCGCAGATCGACTACGACCTGATCGACCGGCTGTGCGCCGCCACCGGCGTGCCGCTGGTCATGCACGGCGGATCGGGCCTCACCACCGAGGAGTACCGGCGCTGCATCGCCCATGGGGTCCGCAAGATCAACTACTACACCTACGCCGCCAAGGCCGCTCTGGACGCTGCCCGCAAGGCGATGACGGACGAGAGCACCCTCCTGTTCCCCAAGGTCGCCCTCGCGGCCCGTCAGGGCGTCGAGGCCGACCTGACGGCGTTCATCGACAGCCTCAAGGCCGCGGACGACGCCTGAGCAGACGCACGGCCCGGGGCCAGGCCGAGGCCGCCCCGGGCCCACAACCACCCACAGATCCACAAGGAGCAACAGATAACATGAGCGTCTACCAGCAGACCGTCACCCTGACCTCGCACGGAGGCACGCCCAGCTACGTCAACGTGACCGACGAGGTCAAGGCCGCGATCACCAAGAGCGGGATCACCGCCGGGATCTGCTGCGTGATTTCGCCTCACACGACCTGCTCGGTGTTCTTCGAGGAGTACGTCCATGACACTCTGGACGACGGCACCGAGTTCCTGCAGGCCGACCTGGACTCCGTCCTCAGCAAGATCATCCCTAACCAGACGGCGATTCCGCCCCAGGGCGAGTACCGCTACCCCGGCCCCGAACACTACGCCGACGTGGCGTCCTGGCCGGACGCCGAAGAGTACCTGCCTGGAGGTGACAAGACGCAGCTGCTGAACGCCGATGCGCACCTGAAGGCCACCATCCTGGGTTCGAGCCAGGTGTTCTCCGTCGACGAAGGCAAGCTCGGAGTCGGCGTCACGGGCTACATCTACTTCGTCGACTTCGACCGAACCCGGCCCCGGAAGCGCCGTTGCCGCATCGTGATCATCGGCGAATAGGCGGAGAGGCGATTCGCCCTTGGGCATCCTCGACCCGGGTCGGCTCACTGGTGCGCTGCCCGGCACCTGGCGGTTGGCAGCGGATCGGCGCTGACTCCGGGCGCCTCTGACTCCGGGCGCCTCTGACTCCGGGCGCCTCTGACTCCGGGCGCCTCTGGACTCCGGGCGCCTCTGACTGCCAAGGGCCGAGATGACGGCCGCGACAGCACACCGCTGCAGCAGAGGCTGACCAGCCGCACCCACCCTGCCGAGCGTGACCAGGGCGACACTCGATCCCCGGAGCCCGGCCCGCCCACGCTCATCACGAGACGACCGGCCCAATCGACCGTCGCTTCCGTCACTGCGAGACCACCAGGAGACCTCCACGGGTGCTCTGGCCGATGCGGCTTCGCCCCATCAAGCTGAGGGCGGCATTCCCCCCGGGCGGTCAGGGACGAGCGCATCGGGATCGGTGTGCGACCTCTGCCCCTGCGGCGATCAAGGGCCTCGTGAAGGCCCCCACATCCCGATGCGATTCGAAGGTGGTGAGCCGACTCGCTCAGTCCATGGTTCTCACCCCGAGAGGTCCGGGGGCCCGCTCAGCGCCGCGCTCGCCCCATCTCGAGAACCTCGCGGGCCAACCCGTCGTCCATGATGACCTCATCCAGGACCCCGGCCCGAAGGACACCAAGGACGCCGTAGGCCTTCTCGACGCCCCCGGCGATGCCGATCACCTGCGGGATCGCGGCGAGCTGCTCCAGGGTGATCCCGATCACCCGCTCCGCGGTGGGCGGGCCGAGGGGGTGGCCGTGGACGTCGACGAATCGCCCGCAGAGGTCTCCCGCCGGGCCCTGCGCCTCCATTGCCGCGGTCTCCTCCGCGCTGAGGTGCATGGCGGCCACCACCCGGGCTGAGGCGTAGTAGCCGTGCGAGCCCATGCCGACGATGGCCACCTGGACAGAGGCGGCGCGCTCGATGGCCGCGACGATCGAGGATTCCCGGGACAACGCCGCCCAGGTCTCCCGGGATTCCACCACTGAAGGCGATTCGAAGCGGTAGGGCACAGCACCGCATTTCTGGGCGAGGATCTCCAAGGAGGTGTTCCCCGCCGGCCCTGCGCCTTGCGTGGGCATGCCGCCGGCCAGCGGGCAGATCTGCAAGGTCGTGTAGATGGGCTCGACCGCGACGTGCTCGACGAACTGCTCGATCGTCGAACCCCAGCTCATGCCAAGGGACGTGATCCTCGACACGCGCTCCTCGAAGAGCCGCGCCGCGGCCTCCCCCACGACGTCGGTGGCGGTGCGCCCAGTCGGCCGTACGACGACCTGCGCCCTGGCGACTCCGAACGTCCGCTGCAGCGCCTCCTCCAAATCAGGCATCTGGGCCAAGGCCCCCGGACGGTGGATCCGCACCTCAACGATCCCCTGTTCCCGCGCGGCGGCGAGGATGCGCGACACGGTCGATCGCGAGAGTCCCAAAGCCTTGGCGATCTCGCCCTGCGACTTGTCTTCGAGGTAGTAGAGGCGGGCCGCCGTCACCAACACGTCATGTGCCCGTGGCGCTGGCATCGGGTCCCCCTCTCTCGCCTGCTGGGATCGCTCGGCGCCTCTTGGCATGGCGGCTCGCCGAGCGGAGTCTCGGCGACAGAATAGCGGGCTGACTTGGCCAGGCGTCGAGAGAACGCTGTCGGGGGCTCCCAATGGGATCCCACCACCGTGACGCGCTAGGCTTCAAGTCCAGCACGGGGTTGGAGGATAAGATGTACCCGGCCTTGATAACCGCAGACAGCAGCC
>CAZPCM010000039.1:0-1243 GCA_964585085.1 uncultured Propionibacteriaceae bacterium | reverse complement strand
GCGGGGGGCCGGTGGGCTGGGGGGCGCGCCGCGGGGCGGCGGGGCGACTTCCGGGGGGGGTGAGGGGCCCGGGCGTCGCCCGCCGGGTGGGGGGGCCCCCCTGGGGCCCCCCCCGACAGTGCCGCGCTCGGCTGCTCGTCCAGCACGGGATGGGAGGATCAGATGACCCCGGCCTTGATCAGCGCATCCTGCAGCCGCCGCATCGCCACCAGCGGGCGGGTCTCGTCGAGCTCGACGTCGTCGTAGCTGACGATCTCACCGGCCTCGAGGTCCCGCTTGAGCGTGCAGCCCCCGATGAGCCCGATCGGAATAGCGTTGCGGGACCGGGCTTCCTCGACGTCCAGAGTCCAGCCGTGAACGTGGTGGCCGCCCATGCCCTCCAGGGTGATCCCGGCCTTGAGCGGGAACTTGGTCTTCGCGGTCACCTCGGAGCGCCACACCTTGGTCTGGAAGTCGGCGCGACGGTCCAGGACCGCCTCGCTGATCGACAGGTGCGCCTCGACCGAGGCCAGGTGGTGCGGACGGAACACCGCGTAGTAGGGACCCTTGCCGAACTTGAGGTAGTCAAGTTCGTGGGTGACCACGGGATCTTCGGAGCGGACGACCACGAAGATGCCGGGGGCGACGTCGCCTTCGACGGTGTACTCGACCACCGGGGTCTGGGTGAGGATGCCGCCGTCGGCGATCGGAATCAGCTTCTGGGCAAGCTCGGCCACGGTGCTCGAGGGCCCGTGCATGCCCGCGACGTCCACCGGGAAGCCGGTCGCATTCGACAGGGAGGCCATCTCGAGCTGGGTCTTCGTGCCGTCGGTGAACTCGCAGAGCATCCGCGGGTTCATGTTCTTGGCTTTGGCCTCTTCCATCACGTCCTCAGGGACGTCGGTGGGGCGGTTGGGGTTGTTCTTGCCCTTCCCGGCCGCGATCACGGTCAGGCCAAGATCCTCGGCGTACTCGACCAGCTTGAGGCACTCGACCGGCTCATCGCCCCGGCAGATCGTGTAGACCTGATTTCCGGCGTTCGCCACGCTGGCCAGCAGGAGACCGACCGTCACGTCGGCCTCGACCGTCATCAGCGCCACGTCCTTCTTGCCCAGCAGGGACGCGTAGGCGATCTGCGCGGCGATCTCGGGAACACCGGAGACCTCCAGGACGACGTCGACCGGCAGCTTGGGCATAAGCAGGCCGTCATTGATCACGACGGGTGTGCCCGCCTCGACCAGTTCGGCGGCCTTGGCCAGGTCGG
>CAZPCM010000038.1:0-24512 GCA_964585085.1 uncultured Propionibacteriaceae bacterium | reverse complement strand
GCGGCACGAACACCTGGCCGCCGTAGCCGTTCAGCTGCATCGGCAGGCCGAAGATTTGGGCGACGCACGAGTCCGTGCCCAGGGTGGGGTTCGTCGTGCAGACCGTGTCAGTGAAGACTGTCTTGTCGCTGAGGCTCATGAACTCGGGCGTGAAGAGGGCGGCCATGACCGTCGCTCCCAGCCAGGGGTCCACGTTCAGCTTCTTGGCGGCGTTGTAGGCGACCATGATCGGCAGGAAGTAGAGGACCGCGCGCCACATCGCATCCCAGAAGATCCAGCTAGCGCCGGCGACCGAGGCGCGATCCACGCCCTGGAACGGGACGATGTGCAAGGCGTCTAGAACTGCCGCGATGGCGATGATGAGCGAGCCGCCCAACAGCACGCCCAACAGCGGGCGGAAGCTGTCCGAGAGATACTCGAAGAAGGCGTCCAGCCAGGCCACCTTGCCTCGGGCCTTGGCGCGCTCCCGGGCCTTCACGTCGGCGTCGGAGAGGCCCTTGCCGACCCCGGACATGGACGGCAGGTTCATGATCTCGCTGAACGTGGTCTGAACGCCTCCGCCGATGACGACCTGGTAGCGGTCGCCGCTCTGCGGCACGGCGCCCATCACGCCCGGGATCTTCTCCAAGGCCTTCTGGTCGATGTTCGCTGCGTCGACCAACTCGAAACGCAACCGGGTGGCGCAGTGCGTGAGACTGCGGATATTGCCCGCGCCGCCAACCTTGTCGACGATCTCCTCAGCGGTGCTCCGCTGTGTCGTGGACGTCACTGTCATTCCTTCCTGGTAGAACCCCAAAAAATGAAAAAAGACCCGAGACGCACTTTCGTGCATCCCAGGTCTTGCCCCTTGCGGGTAACAACCCTATGAGCCAACGCTCGGAGAGAACATACCACCCCGGGCGTCATCCGCCAAGCTGCACGAAGTCGGGTTCGGCGACGCCAATGTACTGTGGTTCGGGCCTGCGCCGGCCGTCTTAGCAGGAACATGCCGAACGTCGGGTTTCCGGGCCGTTCGACGGTGGCGGACCTGCGCGGCGTCTCACTTGCTCGTCGGCGTCTCATCCAGGGTCGGCTCGCGTGGCGACAAGGTGGGTCAGGTTCTTCGACATCGACGAATTCGACGCAGCTTGAGCAGCCTGGCCCCGGTCCGGCACGCCGGGATCGGGCTTGCTACCGTTGCCAGGGGGCTCCTCGGCGAGAGGCGGGGCGTGATGTCCGGGCTGCGGGGTTATCACGTGGAATCAATGAGCCGGGCCAGGGTCGCTCTGGCGGCCGGCCAGAATCTGGCGGTCAAGCGCCACCTGATGTACGCCCTCGTCGAGGCGGATCTCACCGTGGCCCGCGGACTGCTGCGTGGGCACCGGGAGCGGACCGGGGAGCGGTTGTCCCTGACCGCCTATGTGGTCACCTGCCTGGCAGCCGCGCTGGCCGAACACCCGCAGCTCAACGCGTTTCGTCGGGGCCGCTCGCTGGTGTACATCGAGGAGGTGATCATCGAAGTTCTGGTGGAACGCACCATCGAGGGGCAACCGGCGGTCGGCTACCTGCCGATCAGGCACGCCGACACGAAGTCGCTGCGTGATATCCACGACGAGATCCGGGCCACCCAGGAGTCGGCTGCGGGGACGATCGCCGGCCAGCGCTGGCTGGAGATGGTGCCCTCCTTCGTGACTCCGGTGCTGATCAGGTGGATGCGACACAGTATCCGCTGGGCGCTCGAACTCGGTGTTGCCGGGGTCAACAACGTGGGGATGGGAACCGACGCCGCCGGCTGGGCGGTGAGTCCGGGCGCTGGGACGCTGGCCGTCACGATCGGCGGCATCAAGCGCCGACCGGCACTGGTGGAGGGACGGCTCGCCGAGCAGGAGGTAGCCCACCTGACCCTCACGTTCGACCACGATGTCATCGACGGGGCACCCGCCGCCCGGTTCACGTCCCGTCTCCTGGAACTCCTCGCTGCCGGTGACCCCATCCGGGAGGCCATCAGGGCCGAGGGGTGACCGCTCCCATCGGGACCACGTCCAGTACGACGTGGTCGACCGCCCAGCCCTGCTCGCCGCCCAGGTCCATCCGGAACGACAGCGGGACCTGATCGTCCGCGTGGCGGGCTACAGCGCCTTCTTCAACGCGTTGTCGAAGGCCACTCAGGACGACCTCATCGCCCGTCCCGAGCAGAGCCTGCAGTCGGACCGGCAGTTTCTCCACTCCGAGTCCGGCTGCTCTGCGACTGGCCCCGAGGCGGCGGGCGCTTGCTGGGTTGGCTGAGTCCTCGCCTCGCGCGCATGCTGTGTCGAATTCGTCGACCTCGAAGACCTCGACACACCTTGTGATGACCTGGCGCGGATTCGGCCGTTCTAGCTGGGGCCGGAGGGCCCCGGCGGTTCAGCCAGCCGACGCACCGTGGCGCGGATCAGGTCGTGGTCGGCCGATCGTTCGGTGCCGAGAGCGCGGTGGATGGTGATTCCTTCGATGAACGCGTCGAGCATCCGGGCCGTGCCGGGGTCGAAGTGGCGCTCGAGAGCGTGGCGGCTGCGGGCCATCCAGTCGTCGGTGATGGTCCGGAAGGCGGGTTCGCGAGCGGCCAGGGTGTAGAGCTCGTGGGTCAGGACGAGGTCGCGCTGGGCCGTGAAGATGTCCTCAGTGATCAGGGCCACGACCGCGTCCACGGCCTGTTCGAAGTCGGCTGCCGCAGCGAGCCTGGTCTCGAATTGCTCGCTGACGGTGTGGCTGAAGCGGGAGAACGCCTCGAACAGCAACTCGCTCATGCCGGAGAAGTGGTAGGTCATCGAGCCCAAGGGGACGCCGGCTGCGGCCGCAACCTTCCGATGGGAGGTGCCGGCGACACCGCCTTCTGCGATCACGTCGAGGGCGGTGTCGATGATGCGGTCCCGTCGGTCGGGATCGGTGCGGCGAGCTTGCCGCTGGGTTCCGGACGGGGTGGGCACGGGACCTCAGAGCTCGCGGATGATCCGCGCCGGGTTGCCGACGGCCACCACGTTGGCGGGGATGTCGCGGGTGACGACCGACCCGGCTCCGATGACGCTGTTGTCGCCGATGGTCACGCCCGGGCAGACGATCACGCCGCCACCGAGCCAGACATTGTCGCCCAGCGTGATCGGCTGGGCGGCCTCGAGCTTGTCCCGCCGCGGCTGCGGGTCGATCGGGTGGGTCGGGGTGAGCAGTTGGACGTTCGGCCCGATCTGGCAGTCCTCACCGATCGTGATGGCCGCGACATCCAGCGCAGTCAGGTTGTAGTTCACGAACGTCCGGGCGCCGACGCGGATGTTCTCCCCGTAATCGACATAGAGCGGCGGCTTGACCACGACGTCCTCGCCGACCTGCCCCAGCACGTCGGCGAGGATCCGGCCCGCGTCCGGGTCGCCGGCGATCGATGCCAGGCGGTACTGCTCCAGCAGTTCGACCGCGCGCTGCGCGATCCGGCCACTCTCGGGATCGTCGGCGATGTACAGGTCGCCGGCCAGCATCCGCTCGCGGTTGGTGCGGGGGTCTCCCGCGAAGTAGTCAGTCGCCATGCGTACGATCGTACATCCGTAGTGGGCGCGCCGTCACCGGCGCACAGACTCCTGATCTCACCCGCCGCGACACGCTGTGACGAATTCGTCGACAACGGCGAAATCGACCCAGCTTGTCCAGCGTCTCCAGAGAGGCCGGCCGGCGATGGGAGCCACCGGCTCTGAGGGAGCGCTACGTGCGGCTGCCGATCGGGATTCCGAACCAGCTCGTGAAGGGCGGAAGGACCTCCCCCTTCATCACCAGCGACAGGTGTGCCACCTTGGAGCCGCGCTGCATCTGGGTGTCGTAGAGAACGACGGCGTGGTTGCCGACCGAGCACTCGTCGTCGACCTTCACATAGGACGACTTCATGATGCGGTCCTCGAACAGGTGGGTCTGGAGGACGGAGCCGACGTTGAGCGCCGCGTAGTCCCCGACCTCGATGAGGTCGAATTCGGAGAAGAGGATGGAGGCGATGTAGGTGTGCCGCCCGATCTTGCAGCCGAACAGGCGGAGGAACGGGGCGATGAAGGGGGTCCCGAGAAGCGGCGAGAGGGATCTGGTCGCTACCGTCTCGTAAGAGCCGTTGACCGCCTCGTTCGCCCACACATAGAGCGACCAGAGCGGTTTGATGACCGGACGGAAGCGTCCCATGAACAGCAGCTTCATGAGCACAACGGCCAGGCATTCCACGATGGAGAGGCAGAACGACAGGACGGGCACGAGGAGGATCAGGGGCACGAGGCCGAGCCACACGAAGGTGTAGTACGCGGCGATGAAGAAGAGCACCATGCCGCCGGTTGAGATCAGGCCCGGCGTGATGATCCGGATGCCGTCGACGAACAACCGCTGGGCGTAGAGCTTGCGTGAGGGCCGGTAGATGACTCCGTCAGCGAAGCCGCCGACCTTCTGGCGCGCGGGCAGCCGGAACGCCGGGGATCCCAGCCAGTCCATGCCGTCGCCTTCGGCGGCGCCGTCGGGGGGCGGGGTCGACAGGACGCCCAGGAGCGAGTTGTCGCCCAGCGAGGTGCCCACGGGCATCAACGAGTTGTTGCCCACGAAGGTGCGCCGTCCGATCCGGTTCTCCGCCATCATGAAGCACCCGGAGAACATCCGCCGTCGTCCGATGACGACGCCATCGGCCAGGAAGCTCTCATCGCCGATGACGACCATCTCGGGGCTCATCTGCGAGACCGTCGACAACTCCGCGCGCTTGCCGATGCGTGCCCCGAGCAGGCGGAGCCAGGGAGGCAGGTACAGCGTGGTGTACAGCGGGAGCATGACCGCCCGGCCCATGCTCATCAGGGCGTCCATCGACCACTTGCACAGGTACACGAAGCTGTTCACGGGGTAGACGCCGGGCTTGGGGTGACGCCACAGCACGACGCGGAACGCCACCGAGATGAGGCAGAAGAACAGGTCCTGGACGGGCCCGGCGGCGAACAGCGCGAGGACGAAGGCGGGGATGTTCCACTGCAGGAGCGGGATCAGGACGAGCGCCAGGGACGGCAGTGACGCGATCCCCACGAACGACCCCAGGACCGAGAGCATGAGGAGATGGCCGACACCGTAGAGGAACGTCCGCTTCCTGGGCGCGGAGTAGGGCGGCAACCCGACCTCGCCAGGTGCCGCGGGAGAGCCGCTCCAGGATTCCCCCGCCGGGATCGTCTCCCCGTCGCCGAGGGCTGAGAGGTCGCCGAGCCTGGAACCCACGCCCATCCCGGTGTTCAGTCCGAGGGAGGAGTGGATGCCCACGTAGCACTCATCGCCGATGGCGATGCTGCCGATGATGAGGAGGCCGTCCTCCACGCGGTAGCCGAGCAGGTGGGTGTCGGCGCCGATGGCGGCGTCCCTACCGATGTCGATCAGGTCGTACGCGCTGCACAGGGGGGAGTCGATGATCGCGCCCGCACCAACCCGGGCGCCCATCAGCCGGAAGTACACGTTCATCAGGGGGGTCCCGGTCATCCAGCCGGGGTTCGCCGCGGCCTGCAGCCGGTCGACGAGCCACCAGCGGAAGTAGTAGAAGCCCCAGACCGGGTGCTTCCCGGGACGATAGCGGCCGATCAGGAGCCATTTCGCGGCGATGCTCAACAGCAGGATCAGGGGGGAGGACACCGTGAACAGGATCACCACCCACACGAGCGCGGCGAGGATCGACACCCACCCGAACCAGGCCGCCAGGACCGTGCCCAGGGCGATGATCATCGGCCAGGCGCTCAGGAAGTACAGCACGTACATCGACAGGGCCTGCAGCACCACGACGGTGGAGCGCGTCCACCAGGACACGCTGTGGAAGACGGCTCGGCTCGACGGCAGTTCGGCAGCGGGTGCCTGCTGTTCCTTCGCCTTGCCGGAAGACTCGGCCTGGGCCGCCAGCTGCTCGATGGTCGGCGATCGGTAGATGTCGCGGACAGCCACCTCCAGGCCCAGCTCACGCCGCAACTGGGTGACCGTTTGGCCCGCCAGCAGCGAGTGGCCGCCGAGGTCGATGAAGAAGTTGTCCGTCACCGAGATCGGCGACACCTTCAGCGTCCGCTCCCAGACCGCGAGGATGTCCCTCTCGGTGTCGGTCCGAGGAGGGACGATCTCGCGGGCCGTCCGGACCAACGGTTCCACGGGTTCGGGCAGGGCCCGCCGGTCGACCTTCCCGCTCGCGAGTGTCGGGAACTGCTCCAGAACGTCGAGGTAGGCGGGGACCATGTAGTCGGGAAGGCGGATCCGCAGCTGCTGGAGGACGGCGTCGCGGTCGATGGGGCCGCTGGTCGGATGCACGGTGACGTAGGCGGCGAGTTGCGGGCCGCCGCGGTCGATCACCGTCGCCGCCGCGGCTAGGACGTGAGGGTCCTCCCGGAGGACCGACTCGATCTCGGCCAACTCCACCCGGAAGCCTCGAACCTTGACCTGCCCGTCCAGCCGTCCGAGGAAGTCGATGGTCCCGTCCTCCCGTTTGCGTACGACGTCGCCGGTCTTGTACAGCCGTGGGGAGATCGAGCGGGATTCCTCCAGCGGATTGGGGATGAAGCGCTCGGCCGTCTGCTCGGGCAGGCTCAGGTAGCCCCGCGCCAGACCGGGACCACCCACGTACAGCTGTCCCTGTTCGCCGTCAGCAACCGGCTGGAGGTGCTCATCAAGGATGTACGCGAGATAGCCGCGCAGCGGCCGTCCGATCGTGATGGGTTGGCCCGGGACGCATTCGGCGACTGTCGCATTGATCGTCGTCTCCGTTGGCCCGTACACGTTGAGCAGGCGTCGGCCGGGGATCGCCCAGCGGTTCACCACGTCCGGTGTGCAGGTCTCGCCGCTGACGATGAGCAGGCGAATGGACGGCACGTCGACGTCGATGGTCGACAGCATCGTGGGCACCGTGGAGAAGACCGTCGCCCTGGCCTCATTCAGTAGCCGGCCGACCTCGCTGCCGATCCGGGCGCTGTCCCCGGTCGCCACGATGAGGCTGGCGCCGTGGGAGTAGGCCATCCAGATCTCCTCCACCGACCCGTCGAAGGTGGGGGAGAAGCCCTGGAAGACCCGGTCGGCCGCGGTGATCATGCAGTGCTCGTTGAAGGACGCGACGAAGGCGACCACGCTCCGGTGTTCGGTCATGACGCCCTTGGGGCGGCCCGTGGTTCCGGAGGTGTAGATGACGTAGGCGAGGTGACTGTCGCTGGCGCCGGTCTCGGCCTTCGGCAGTCGGGCGCTCGGTTGCCTGGTGATCTCGGCGTGGTCCCGGTCGAGGACGACGACGGTGCCGTTGAAGACGGAGCCGGCCTGATCGGCGAGCACGACTTCGGTGACGACGGCGGTGACGCCGGCGTCGTCGAGGATGAAGCGGATCCTCTCCAGGGGGTAGATCGGGTCGAGAGGGACGTAGCCCGCCCCGGCCTTGAAGCAGGCCAGCATGGCCAGGATCGTGTTGGCCGACCGTTCGAGGTAGATGGCCACGAGGTCGCCCGCCCGTACGCCGAGCTCGCGCAGGCGGTGGGCTAGCTGGTTCGCACGCTCGTCCACCTCCCGGTAGGTGAGAGTCCCGGCCGGGGTGTGGAGGGCGGGGCCGTCACCGATCCGGTCGGCTTGGGCCTCGAACAACTCGTGGAGGCAGAGCCCCTCGTCCATCGTGGGTGCGCCCGTGTTCAGTCAGGGTTGCTGGGGTATCGGTAGAGGTTGCCCTCGTAGTTGCGAAGGACGACTTCGTGCTCGTCCATCGACACGATGGCGTTGGGCATGATCGCGATCTTGCCGCCCCCGCCAGGAGCGTCGATCACAAGGTGCGGGACGGCGAGCCCGCTGGTGTGGCCCCGCAGAGCCTGGATGATGGCGAGCCCCGTGGCCACGGAGGTCCGGAAGTGCGACGTTCCCTTCACCAGATCGGCCTGGAAGATGTAGTAGGGCCTCACCCGGATCGTGAGCAGTTTCTGCACGAGTTTCTTCATCACCAACGGGTCGTCGTTGACGCCCTTCAGCAACACGGACTGGTTTCCCACGGGTATGCCGGCATCGACCAGCAGGCCGCAACTCCTGGTGGACTCCGGTGTGATCTCGCGGGGATGGTTGAACTGGGTGTTGATGAACAGCGGGTGAAAGCGCCGCAGCATGGACGCCAGTTCCGGCGTCACGCGCTCGGGCCAGGTCACCGGGATGCGGGTCCCGATCCGAATGATCTCGACGTGCGGGATGGCTCGGACCGCCTCAAGAATCGCCTCGAGTTCGTGGTTGCTGAGCATCAGCGGGTCGCCGCCGGAGATGATGACGTCCCGGACTTCCTCATGGGCGCGGATGTACTCGATCGCGTCCCGGAGGATCTCCTTCGGGACGGGGTCGGGGTTGGCGATCTTCCATTTCCTCGTGCAGTGGCGGCAGTACATCGCGCATTTGTCGGTGACCCGGAAGAGCACCCGATCGGGATAGCGGTGGGTGAGGTACGGGACGGGGCTGTCCCCCTCCTCGTCGAGCGGGTCGGTGAAGCCTTCCTCCGACATTTCGCGGATGTCCGGAATCGCCTGGAGCCAGATCGGGTCACCGGCTTGCTGGATGAGATGGAAATAGTGCCGGGTGATGCGTAGCGGGACTACATCGTGGACCTGTTCCACTTCGTCCAGATTCACTCCAGGCAGGCCGGCGAGGTGATCGGGGCGGTCAAGTTCCGCAGGGACGTGCACCGAGGTTCGGGAAGTATCTGCCGTCACGTCTGGAGGCTATTGCTCCCCCGGGAGTAGGTCAAACACAGCGATCCCCGACTGGCCAACTGCTGATCGAGTCGTCGGTCGCCGGCTCGCCCCAGGCGTCCGGCCACGTCGTAGGAAGCTCACAGCTTGGAGTGCTTTGCTGGTGGCATGCTCGGCTGGATGCCACCGTGTCCCTTCGGCGCACCAAGGGGCGTGTCCGGGCGGATTTCCGCGCCGACCAGGAACGGCGTCGTTGCGATGACGGTTGTGGGGGCCCTGGTGGCATGCTCGGTCCTCGTGGGGTGCAGGGGGTCATCGGTGGCAGTCGTTCGATCGGGTTCGTCGAATGTCGATTGCGAAAACCTGTGGCAGAGATCCGGATCGGGCTGGTACGAGTCCAACCCCACTTACACCGACCCGGTCGATGATTCGGCTGACTGGACCATTTCCACACCTGATGCACAAGGAATCGACTCGGAGCGGCTGGCTGCGGGGGCGGAAGAACTCCTGAATCCATCGCTGCTGAGCCTGCTGGTGGTGCGCCATGACTCTCTGGTCCTTGAGGAGTACTTCAACGGCAGCACTCCGACGAGCAGCAACAACATCCATTCCGCGTCCAAGACCATCCTCGGGGCAGCCATTGCCATCGCCGTGCAACGCGGGGACATCGCGAGTCTGGACACGAGGGTTTCCGAGGTGTTGCCGGAGTACTTCGCCGACGCGGAATCGGGCAAGGAACTGATCACCGTCCGCAATCTGATGACCATGTCGTCGGGGTTGTCCTGGACCGAGGACGAGACCGAGTATGAGATTGAATCGTCCGGCGACTGGGTGGGCGGCGTTCTGGGGCAGAGGCTGGTCACTGTTCCGGGCACGACTTTCAACTACAGCACGGGGAGCACGCACGTGCTCTCTGCGATCCTGCAGCGGGCGACCGGGATGAGCACCTGCGACTACGTCCACCGGTACCTGTTCGCGCCGATGAAGGTGACGGCTGAGCATTGGGGACGGGATCCCCAGGGCATCAGTACAGGTGGGTACAACCTGTACCTGACACCTCGCGAGCTGGCCAAGGTCGGGCTGCTGTTGCTGCACGAGGGCAACTGGCGCGGGCAGCAATTGGTCCCGGCTTCGTTCGTTCAGGAGGCGCAGCGCGAGTCCTTCACGGTCGAGGCCGGGCTCGCCTACGGCGAACTGCTCTGGCTGCGGACGATTTCGGGCCACAAGACGTTCTTCGCCTGGGGCTGGGGCGGCCAATTCGTCTACGTGATCCCCGATGAGAACCTCGTCCTGGTCATCACTGCGGACACCTCCGACACCCGCCCCAACGTCGAGGTCGACGCGGCCTCCTTCATTCGGGACCACGTTCTTCCGTCCCTGGACGACTAGACGTCACCGGACGGACGGCGCGGTTCGGCGAGCCATGGCCGCCCTCGAAGAGGTAGCGTGCGGGCATGGAGGGGTCGCCCTTGCTCGGACTGCTTCCGTCGTGGGTGGTGGTCGCCGAGGACGTCCCGAAGCTGGACCTGAGCGACCTCTTCGAGGCTGAACTGGCCCACATCGCCCAAGCCCCAGGTCGCCGCCAGGCCGAGTTCGCCACCGCCCGGCTCTGCGCGTCCCGCGCGCTCCAGGCACTCGGGCGCCCGCGACCACCCATGCTCCCTGATGAGGCGGGCTGCCCGCCATGGCCTGAGGGAGTCGTCGGCTCGATGACCCACAGCGCACAGCTGTGCGCGGCGGCGGTCTCGGACTCCCCGTCCCTCGTGAGCCTCGGGATCGATCTGGAGGATCTGCCTGGGGCACCTTTGCACACACTCGATGCGACGCTCCTGCCGCAGGAACGAGCCGGTCTGAAGGACCTTCACGCGACCCTGCCGCAGGGGATCGGGGCGCAGGTCATCTTCAGCGCGAAGGAATCGCTTTACAAGGCCTGGTATCCGCTCGAGCGTCGCTGGTTGGATTTCGACGAGGCCCTCATCCGCCTTCGACAGGTCGGTCCGCGCCACGGCACGTTCGAGGTCACGCTGCTGACCGACTTCCGCGCCAGGGCCGCGTGGCGCGAGCACGCCGACGGCCGCTGGGCAGTGGACGCGCGCCAGGTGGCCACGGCGATCGTGATGCGAACAAGCTCACCGTGAGGCGGATGTCCGGCGCCCGAAACCAGTCACTGGATGAGCCCAGGGCCACGGATCAAGCCCTTCGGGGCATCGACCGCCGGAATTAGGGCGCCAGCGGCCGAGGCCCGGTCGGCCCGCTCGCCTCGCGGCGCTACAGGCGGATGACGTCCACGGCCACAGTGAGCGTGCTGGCGCCACCCTCGGTGAAGATGACGCCCTTGAGCGGCGACACATCGCGGAAGTCCCGGCCCCAGGCGGTGGTGATGTAGCGACTGTCGGTCAGGTGGTCGTTCGTCGGGTCGAGATCGACCCACGAGCCGCCGGGTACTTCGACAGCTGCCCAGGCGTGTGTGGCGTCCGAGCCGGCCAGCTTCTCCTGACCGGGTGGCGGCTCGGTCTCGATGTAGCCGCTGACGTAGCGGGCAGGGAGCCCGGCGCTGCGGAAGCACGCGACGGCCAGGTGTGCGAAGTCCTGGCACACCCCCGACCGGGACGCCAGCAGCTCAGGCAGCGTCGTCGCCACCGTCGTCGCGCCCGCGGAGTAGTTGAAGCCGGAGTGGATCCCGCGGAAGACCGCACCGATGGCCTCGCCCAGCGGGCGCTCAGGCCACAGGAGTGTGCGGGCGAAGGTGACGACTTCGTCGGTCAGGGTGACCAGCGCCGAGGGCAGCACGAACGCCGCACGCTCGAAGGGGTCGACGGCCGGGTCGGAGCGGACGGCGTCCACGGCCTGCTGGACGGTGAAGCGGTCGAGCGACGCCAGGTCGAGGGGAGGCTGATGGACCTCGACCACGCTGGATTTGGTCACCACGAGCCTGGTGTGCGGGGAAGAGATCTCCAGGTGGTGGCTGAAGTTGCCGAAGAGGTCCAGGTGCTCATCGATGACGTCCGGCCGCGGCTCGATGTCGATCCGATGCGCCAGGACGCGTTGGGTCGGCGTGTCCCGCGGACGCAGGCACGCCCGACCGAAGGACGTGGTCACGTCCCGCTCATAGGTGTACTCGGTGCGGTGTCGCACCTCGTAGCGGCGGGGCGTGTGGTGCTCGAGGTCTACCGCGTCGGTGCTCACCGCTCCGCCTCGGGTCCGCGCGTCAGCTCGGCCACCGCGAAGCTGCGCTGGGGAGTCTGCTTCAGGAAGTGGACCCGCTCGATGGTGTCGGCCAGGGCTCGGAGCCGGGCGTCGAGGTCGGCGAGCACGTCGACCAGGCCCGTCCGAGGTTCGGCGCACAGGTCTTCCAGGTCCAGGTTGCGCAGCGTGGTGAGCAGTTCGCGGACGGCATTGGTCACGCGCACGCTCGGGGCATGCGCGAGGACTTTGACCAGCCGCTCCACCCCGAACAGGACCGATCGCGGGTTGCCGGGGTCGTCGAGGAGGATGTGGGTGGCGGCCACCACGGGCGTGGCGGGTCCGACGCCGGCCACCGTCCGGCGCCGGTAGGTGATGAGGCTGTCGCCGACGCGCAGCACCGAGTCGGTCAACAGGCTCTCCACGACGGGCGGCCGGACGACCGCGAGCGTGACGCGCAGCAGGCCGACGGTGGCGAGCGCTCGTTCGACGCGCCGGCCCGCGTCCACGAACGCCCACGTCGGGTCGCGGACAAGGCTCTCCGCACTCAGCCCCGCCAGGGCCAGCAGCGATTCGAGAACCTTGCTCGCGACCGGCTGCACGAGCATCTGGTCCCCTTCGGCGCGCGCTTCGCGCAGCGTCCGTGCCAGGCGGCTGACGATCGAGAAGGTGTCCTGTGACAGCAGTTCGCGCACCTCCGACGACGCTGCGCCGGCCAGCCGGGAGCTGTGCGCCACCGAGCCGGGCAGGCGCGGATCGACCAGCATCGCACGCAGGTGCCCGAGCGGATGGTCGAGCCGTCCGTCGAGGTCGGTGCCGGGAACGGCTTGCAGGACGGCGTGCATGGCCGCGTGCCCCGGGGTGCCCGGACGCTGGAGGTGGTCCTCGAGGAGGTTGTCGGCCATCATCAACAACCGGGCGGAACCTTCCGCACGCTCGAGGTTGCGGCCGAGCCGGTACAGGTGCGCCGCCGCGCGCGGCGGCAGGCCCGGCGAGGGGGCGTCGGCGAGGGTGATGCGCGTGCGGGCCAGGGCGGCGACGTCCAGTGGTGCCGGGACGGGGACGGCGGCCGACTCGAGCACCCAGACGTCCTTGGACAGCGACCCCGTCCGGTTATTGACCGCCCACTGCCCCGGGGCGGCGACGCGGGCCAGGCCCCCCGGCATCACGTGGTGCTCGGCGCCGAGCGCCATCGCGAAGGTGCGGAGGACGAGGCTGCGCTGCTCGATGCCGGTCGAGGTCACCACGGGGGCGGTGGAGGTCGCCAGTGGCTCCTGGGCCGTCCAGCTCCAACCGGACGCGTCGATCCGGCGCCGGAGTCCGTCGCGCGCGGCGGCGTCCAACTCCCAGCCGGCGATGGGCGGACCTGCCTCCCGTGAGACCGGCTTGACGACCAGCGATTCGAGCCTGCTCAGCACGTGCGCCCGTGACGCGGGCTCCCCGCACCACCAGGTGGGCGGCGACTCCAGAACCAGCGGCTCGCCCAGCAGCCTCCGTGACACGGCGTCGAGGTAGGGAACCAGGCCCGGGTTCTCCAGGACGCCGGCCCCCAGCGGGTTGACCACACTGAGAGTGCCGCGGCGCGCGGCGGCCGCGAGCCCGGGGACGCCGAGGCGCGACTCGGGCCGAAGGTCCAGCGAGTCGCTCCACGCGGCGTCCACCTGCCGCAGGACCACGTCGACGGCCTGCAGGCGTCCGGTGGTCCGCATCCACAGCCGGCCGGCCCGCGTGAGAAGGTCGTCGGATTGGGCCAGCGGAAACCCGAGCAGCGTGGAAAGCAGCGCCTGGTCGTACGCCGTGTCACTGCCGGGTCCCGGGGTGAGCAGCACCACGTGCGGGGGGCCGTCGACTGGCGGGGCGGCGTCCAGGAGCGCGACCTGCATGAGGTCGAAGAACCCGCGCAGGTGCCGCAGGCGGGTGTGCCTGTGCAACTTGTCCATGGCCCGGGCGACGATGCGGCGGTTGGCCATGGCGTAGCCGGCGCCCGCCGGGGCCTGGGGCCGGTCGGCGAGGACGGTCCACGAGCCGTCCGGTTGACGGGCCAGATCGGTGGCGACCAGCGGTAGTTGCCGCTTCGTGGGCAGCCGAACGCCGTCCGCGGCGGCGACGAACCCGGGATGGCCCAGGACGACCTCGGCGGGGACCACCCGCTCACTCAGGACCCGGCGCCTTCCGTACAGATCGACCAGCAGCGCGTCGAGGAGACGCGCCCGCTGTTTGAGCTGCGCCTCCAACCTCGCCCACTCGGCTGCGTCGATGACCAGGGGGAGCGGGTCGACCTCCCAAGGCCGGGGGACGGCGTCCGGCTGCCCGCCGCCAAAGGTGATCCCGTCGTCCTGCACCAGCCGGCGGACGGCGTGGAGCCGCGCCAGCAGCCCCGGGGTACCGAGCTCGTCGATCGTGGCCTGCAGGTCGAGGGGATGGTGGGCGGTCATCGAGGTCGACTCTAGAGGCGGACGGGAGCCGGCGGGTCGCCGATTCAGGCCAGGCGCGTGAAAGTGACCGAGATCGACTGGGACCGGGATTCCGCGCCCCGGAAGACCCCCTTGATGGGTGGCACGTCGTCGTAGTCGCGACCACGGGCGACCACGACATGGTCAATCTCCCGAGCGTCCGGGTTGGTGGGGTCGGCCGGGATCCACGCCCCGTCCCACCACTCGACCCACGCGTGGCTCTCTCCGGGGTCCACGTCGCCGACGGCGCTGTCGCGACGCGGCGAGAGGTAGCCCGAGACGTACCGGCAGGGGATGCCGAGCCGCCGCAGCGCGCTCAGCACGACGTGGGCGTAGTCCTGGCAGACGCCGCTCGCGGCGTCCCAGGCGTCCTGGGCGGCGGAGTGGACGCCGGTGACGCCCCGCTGATAGGCCACGCGGTCCCGGACCAGGGAGACCACCCGCTCCACCGCGCCGCGGGGCGGGAGACTGCTGACCTCCCCGGCCACCAGGTCGTGCACCGCCTCGTCGAGACGGGTGCGGGCCGTCGGCATGAGCCACTCGAAGTTGAGGTCGCGGATCACCGGGCCGGTCAGGACGTCCCAGGGCAGGTCCTGATGCTCGGAGGGCCGGTCGCTCCGTTCGACCGTGCTGATCGACTCGATGTCGAGGAGTTCATGCCCGTCCAGCGCCTCGATGGCGGTGACGAGCGTCCCCCAGTGGTCCTTGTAGATGTGGCTCCACGTCAGCGGCCTGATGCGTAGGCGGCTCTCGAGGGTCGTCTGGCCGGGCTCGGTGACCGGCGTCATCCGCAGCTCATTGTGGCTGGAGGTGACCGGGCCGGTGTAGGTGAGCTGCGTCCGGTGGACGATCTGGTAGCGGCGCACCATCACAGGATCTCCTCACGCCAGACCGGGAGGGAGCCGGCGGGGAAGTAGCGGGCGGCCACGGCTCGGGACCCGTTCTGGACGGCGTTCTGGACCCGGCGCATCTCGTGGGGAAGGTCGGCCAGGACGGCGTCCACCTGCCGGAACTCCAGGGACGTGCGGATGCGGCTCAGGTTGCGGGTGGCCTCGTCGGAGACGCCGAGGCGCTCGGTGGTGGGCGACAGCCGCGACAGGGCGCGTTCGGCATCGCCGAGGGCGCACAGGACCGACCGTGGGAACTCCCGGTCGAGGACCAGGAACATGGCCGCGTGCTTGTCGCTCATCAGGCCCCGCTGCGTGCGCACGTACGCCTGCATCGCGCCGCAGGAGGTGAGGACGGCGGGCCACGTCAACCCGATCGGCAGGGCGCCGGCGGCCACCATGCGTGCCGTCATGTCGGCCCGCTCCAGCGACCGGCCCAGCACCAGGAAGTCCCAGGCCTCGTCGTGGCTCATGGTGCTGTCCGCCACCCCGGTGATCAGCGCCGAACGCGAGCGCGCCCACGTGATGGCGTGAGCCACCGAAGGCCCCGAGCCGACCACCTGCCAGCGGTGGTAGGTGGTGTTGATCGTCTCCCACAGCTCGCTGGAGAGGATCTCCCGAGCCCTACGGGCGTTCTCGCGGGCGGAGCGGAGGGCACCGGCGATCGAACTGGGGTAGCCCGCGTCGGTGACCAACCGCTGCGCGAGGTCGTCGAACGTGACGGTCCCCTCCGGTACGTCCAGGCCCATGATGACCGACAGGACCATGCGGACGGTGTCGTCTTCGGTCAGCGTCGGATCGTCCTGTCCGGCGACGCGGACCACGTCAGCCAGGCGGGCGGTGCCGTCCACCCGCTCCACGTAGCGTCCGATCCAGAACAGCGACTCCGCGATTCGGCTCAGCACCTCTGAACCCCCTGCTGCTGCTGTTCCTGCTGGGCCTTGAGGGTGTCGTCCGGGCTGGCTGCCGGTGGCGACATGGTGATGATCTCGCGCACCACGACGTCGCCGGGTGCCGGCTTCTCGTGCCGCCAGCGGCGCGACAGCACCCACGTGTCCTTCGACCCGCCGCCCTGGCTGGAGTTGACCACGAGTTCGCCCTCGGGAAGGGCCACCCGGGTCAGGCCGCCGGGCAGGACGCGGACACGTTCTCCGTCGTTGACCGCGAACGGGCGGAGGTCGACGTGCCGGGGGCGCAGTTGGCCGTCCACGAGGGTGGGTACCGTCGACAGCTGGACGACCGGCTGCGCGATCCACTTGCGCGGGTCGTCCTCGACGGCCCGGCGCAGCGCGTCCAGTTCGTCGCCGGAGGCCCGAGGGCCGATCACGATGCCCTTGCCGCCCGACCCGTCGACGGGTTTGACGACCATCTCGTCCAGATGCGCCAGCACGTGCGCGCGGGCGGAGTCCTGGACGCAGCGGTAGGTGTCGACGTTGGGCAGGATCGGGTCCTCGCGCAGGTAGTAGCGCGTCAGATCGGGGAGGTAACTGTAGATCAGCTTGTCGTCGGCCACCCCGTTGCCGATCGCGTTGGCGATGCTCACGCGCCCGGCACGTGCCGCCGAAACCAGGCCGGCTACGCCCAGCATGGAGTCGCCCCGGAAGTGCACCGGGTCGAGGAAGTCGTCGTCGACCCGGCGGTAGATGACGTCGACCGGCTGGTCACCCTGGGTCGTCCGCATCCGGACCACCCCGCCGCTGCAGACCAGGTCCCTGCCCTCGACGAGCTCGACGCCCATCGAGCGGGCCAGCAGGGTGTGCTCGTAGTAGGCCGAGTTGTACACGCCGGGGGTGAGGACCACGATCGTGGGGTCACCGACCCCCGCGGGCGCAGCGGCGCGCAGGGCCCGCAGCAGCATGCGCGGATACTCCGCGACACCCCGGATGCGCATCGTCGAGAACGCCTCGGGCAGCACTGTTGCCATCGCGCGGCGGTTCGACATGACGTAGCTGACTCCGGACGGAACCCGGACGTTGTCCTCCAGCACCCGGAACGTCCCTTCCGCATCGCGGACGAGGTCGGTGCCCGACACGTGCACCCGGACGCCGTTCGCCGGACGTAGTCCGGCCACCGCCCGGTGGTAGTGCGGCGAGGACGCGATGAGTTCCCAGGGGAGGACGCCGTCGCGCACCGCGTTCGGGACGCCCTCGGTGGCGTACACGTCGGCGAGCAGGTGTTCCAGGGTCTGGACGCGCTGCCGGACGCCCGCCTCGATCGTCTCCCACTCGTGCGCCGCGATGACGCGGGGCACGACGTCCATGGGGAACGCCTTCTCCTCACCGGCATGGTCGAAAGTCACGCCCTGGTTGAGGTAGCTGCGGGCCAGTGCCTCGGCCCGCGCGGTGAGGACGTTCGTGTCGAGCCTGGCCAGCGCCTCGGCGACGCCGACGTACGGTGTTCGCGGTGTGTTTTCGCGGGTCAACATCTCGTCCCACGCGGGACCGTGCGGGTACGCGTTGAAGAAGTCGGCCACACGGCCAAGATAGGACGTGCGCGTTACGGCGCTGTGACAGGGACGCGTCGTCCCGGCGGCGCCTGCTCGCGACGAGCGTTAATGAGGGACGGGTGGCGGGTGGGCGCTCGAGCCCGCCGTCCGCGCGTGTCGTGGCCCCGGACGCACTCGGGCTGGTCATCATTGGGTGCATGAGCGGCCTGCTTGAGGTGATCGCGCTCCAGCCGGCGGACGCCGAGCGGGCCGAGGCCGGCGGCGCGGACCGGGTCGAACTGTGCGGCTCCCTCCAGGACGGTGGGATGTCGCCCACCCCGGCTCTGGTCGGCCAGGTCCGCCGGGCCGCATCGATCCAGTTGCGCGTGATGGTGCGGCTGCGTCCCGGGTTCGGCACGGACGGCGGCGAGGCCATCAGGCTGCGCGGGTTGATGGCCTCCTACGCCGATGCGGGCGCCGACGGCATGGTCCTGGGCTTCCTCAACGGACTGGGCGAGGTGGATCTGGAAGTCCTCAACGCCCTGATCGAGGACGCGGGATGGCCGTGGACCTTCCACCGGGCCATCGACTCCTGCCTCGACCTCGATCGGGCCTGGGCCGCGTTGGCCACCCTGCCCCGCCTGGACCAGGTGGTCACCGCCGGGTCGGCCCGTGGCGTCGAGCACGGCCTGGACGAACTGGTCTCCCGGGCCCGGGGAAACCCGTGGGCGGCACGCGTGATCATGGCCGGCGGAGGGCTACGTCCCGAGCACGTACCCTGGCTGGCCCGCGCCGGAGTGCGAGCCTTTCAGATCGGCAGGCCGGCCCGTCCGCTGGGTTCGTACAAGGCCTACGTCGACGAAGGCCTGGTGCGCTCGTGGCGTGCCCTGATCGACGCCGAGGTCAGGCACGCCCCGCGACCTGACGACCCCCGAGCCCGACGGAACGCTCCCTGAGCCTGACGAAACGCTCCCTGAGCCTGACGAAACGCTCCCTGAGCCTGACGAAGGGTCGTCTTTGGGGGCGGGGGCTTCGTCAGGCTCAGCCGTCGTCCCTGGGCGGGGCTTTGTCAGGCTCAGCCCGTCCCCGAGCAAGGGGGCGCTTGCCAGGACGCCGACCGGGAGGGTGGATTCCTCGACCACTCCGCCGTCCAGCGGCCACTCCTGCGGCCGGTCCGCGACGGCGAGCAGCGCGAGCAGGTCGGCCGGCCACACCGGCTCGGGTCGGTCGGCGAGATCGGCGAGGTCGATCCAGGCATGTCCCTGCAGGGTCAGCTGCTCAGCCGGGGTGTGCCCGGAGGTGTCGATGCCGAATCGTGCCGCGCCCAGCACGAAGAAGGTCTCGTGCTGGCTGAGGATCTGGTCGGAGTAGCCGTGCACGACCGTCCGGGTCATGATCGGGCCGATCAGATCTTCCGGTTCGACGCGCAGGCCGGTCTCCTCGGCCACCTCACGCAGCGCGGCCTGGATCGGAGTCTCCCCGATGTCCATCCCGCCGCCGGGTGTCACCCACCAGCGACTGCCCGGCAGCCCCGGGTCGGTGTCGGCGAACAGCAGGACCGCGGAACCGTCGGTGATGATGACGCGGACGGCCCGCCGCTCCCGGCGCGGACGTGCTGCTGGCGGCACGGGGACGAATCGCCGGGTGCGGAACTCGCTCACCGCTCGGGCACCGCGATGGTCGCGACCGGCTCGAGGGTCTCGTCGAGGACCCGAATGGAGACCGGTCCTCGCGGCAACTCGAAGCCGACCTGGCCCGTACCGGTGTCGCCGGCCTGGAGGAGGCGGCTGTCCAGCGGCTCGGTGAGCGACGGCCCGTAGCCAGTCAGGTGGTGGGCGCCGGCGGCGTCCACGGCGTCGACCAAGAGGCTGCTGGTGAGCACCTGTCCGGACGTGGCGGTGAAGGTGAGGTTCACCACCAGGTAGGTCGAGCCGGCGCTTGGCGGCATCTCACCTTCGCTGGTCCAGACCGCGGAGGTCGCGGTGACCGTGCCCGCGCCGAGATCTGTGGAGAAGGCGACTTCGCGGCCGATGTCGCCGCCGGTGACGGGCTCCGAGGTGGCCGGCGCGGATGGTGGGGCGCTGGTGGCCACGGGGGCCGTGGTCGTCACGGCGGGGGAGGGCGCGACCACCGACGCAGGCTGGAACAGCCCGAAGACGTACCACCCGACACCGGCCAGGGTCAGTGCCGCCACGACGCTCAGTGCCAGGACGGCCGGCCGGAAGGATCTGGAACTCTGGGCTCGAGCCTGGGTCGGGGGTGTCGGAGAGCCGGACGGGGTCCACGCCGGGCCGGACGCGGGCGTCCATGCCTGGCCGGACGCCGGCGGTGGGTTCCAGGCCGGCCCCGAAGCGGGGGGCGGGCTCCACCCTTGGACGGACGGGGTCGCCGGCCCCCACGGTGGTCCCGCCGGTCCGGTCCAGGGCTGCGGGTGCGGGCCCCCGTCCGAAGGCCCCGGTTGCCCGGGCCAGGGAGTCGGGGCGGGGCTCCCGCCAGAAGGCGCCGACGGCTGCTGGGGCCACGGCTGGGTGGTCGGGCTCCCGCCCGAAGGCGCCGACGGCTGCCCGGGCCACGGTGACCCTTCGGAGGGCGGTTCGAACGAGGGTGCGTGATCGGGGCGCCGGCCCAGGTCCTCGGGTGGGGTCTGCGGCTGACTCATCACAGCGTCCGCTCCGGACGTTCGCCAGCGCGCAGCGCCGCGCCCACCACGAGCACGACCAGCACCGGGATCACCCAGCACGCGAGCTGGGCCCAGTTCGACACCGTCTCCCACAGCATTTCTGGGCTGACGGTGTCATCGAGCATGTTCGTGGCGGCCACGATCGCCAACCCGAGCGCGACGCCCGAATAGATCCTGCGGACGGTCTCCCGACGGTAGGCGATGCGTGCGGAGAGCGCGAAGGAGATGGCGAGCATGACCACCGACAGCCAGGAGAACACCGCGCCGACGGCGAGTGGGACGAGCACCCCTGGCGTGGCCCCGGTGATCATCTGCCCGATCGAGACCGCCGGCGGTGCCTCCGGCACCCTTGCCCACGGTGGCGGCGGCCCGAACCACTGCGGGGTCCCGGGCGTTGGGAATGGGGTCGGGTTCACCTGCGCCTGGGGGTGCATGGCCGGACGGGCCGGGTGGTACCCGGGTACGGGCGCGGACGCGGCCACCGGCTGTTCAGGAGTCCACGGCTGGACGGTCGCCGCCGTGATGGCTTGGGAGTGGACCGCCGACCACGCCGACTGGTTCGTGATCGTGGACGACGTGACCTCGAACGGCTGCTGGGGGTTGCGCGGCGCGGCGACGGAGGGGACCAGGGCGGCCAACGCCGGCGTGGGGGCGGTGGGGGGTGAGAACACCGGCTGGTCCGCCGGCGCCCACACCGCGGGGGTGGTGGCCGCGGGAGGAGCCTGCAGCGGCTCGGCGGGCGGATCGACGAACGCCGTCGGACGCTCCGCCGGCGCGTATTCGGGCCCGTCCTGCCAGGTCGCCATGCGTTCATCGTAGACGAGCCCGCGCTGGCGCCCGCACGTGGGTGACCCGTTAGGCTGGGGCGGAACCGATCAGCAGTTCGATCGGCCGCAACCTGCAGGAGTTGAGAATCATGCCGATTGGCAAGGTGCGCTACTACGACGCCGACAAGGGCTTCGGCTTCCTCACCAAGGACGACGGTGGCGAGGACGTCTACGTCCGCGCGTCGGCCCTGCCCGCGGGCGTGACCAGTCTCAAGCGCGGTCAGAAGGTCGAGTTCGGTGTGATCGAGGGCAAGAAGGGCGAGCAGGCGCTGTCGGTGAGGGTGCTGGAGACCCCGCCCTCGCTGTCGAAGGCCTCCCGGAAAGACCCGGAGCAGATGGCCGTGATCGTGGAGGACCTGATCAAGATGCTCGACGGCATCGGGAACGGCTACCGGCGCGGACGCCATCCCGATCCGAAGATCGCCGGAAAGGTGGCCTCCGTGCTGCGTGCGGTGGCCGACGAACTGGAGCTGTGACCTTGCCGGCCGCCATTGAGCTGGACGCGGCCTGCGCGGCTGCCATCGACCTCGCCCATGATGCGGCCGTGGTCCGGGCGGGGGTGTTCGGTGTCGGTGAGCACACCGGCGTTGTGGCTGAGGGAACCCGCGTGGCGACCCACCTGTTCGGCTGTCCCCATCCCGGCTACCCGGGGTGGCAGTGGACGGTGACCGTTGCCCGGGCTGCGCGGGCGCGGGTCGTGACCGTCTCAGAGGTCACACTGATGCCGGCTGAAGGGGCGCTGCTGCCACCGGCGTGGGTGCCGTGGTCGGATCGGATCACGGCCGGCGACGTCTCTCCCGGCGTCCTGCTCGCGACCTCCGACGACGACCCGCGGTTGGAGCCCGGTTTCACCGGCGGCGAGGCGGCCGGTGAAACCGACGCTGCTGAGGCGAGCCAGATCCGCGCCGTGGTGGCCGAGTTGGGACTTGGCCGGGAGCGGGTCCTTTCGCCCTACGGACGCGACCAGGCCGTGGAGCGCTGGCTGGAGGGGCCGGGCGGCCCCGACAACGTGATGACCCAGCAGGCGCCTGCGCTGTGCGAGAGTTGTGGCTACTTCGTCCGGCTGTCGGGGAGCCTGGGGCGGCTCTTCGGCGCCTGCACCAACGAGTACTCCCCCCAGGACGGTCAGGTCGTCAGCCATGACCACGGCTGCGGTGGTCATTCCGACGTGGCGGATTCGAGCCGCGGAATCGAATTGCCGCCACCGATCTGGGACTCCAGCGCCGTGGCGGAGATGCTCTTCGACTGAGCGTGGGACGGGCTTCGTCAAGCTCAGCCACCGTCGCGTCGCACCGACGAGCCCTGAGCCTGACGAACCCTGAGCCTGACGAACCCTGAGCCTGACGAACCCTGAGCCTGACGAAGGGTCACAAACAACATCGCCACCAGAGGACGGACGGCGCCGCGCCTGCGCGACGCCGTCCGGTCATCATGACTCAGATCAGGCTGGTGATCACGCCCTGGGCGAAGAAGATCACGAAGGCCGCCGCCACGCCGTACATCAGCGGGTGGACCTCCTTGGCCCGTCCGCGGATCAGCTTGATCAGCACGTAGCTGATGAAGCCGGCCCCGATACCGGTGGTGATCGAGTAGGTGAACGGCATCAGCACCATGGTCAGGAAGGCTGGGATGCCGTCGTCCGGCTCGTCCCAGTCGACGTGGGTGACCTGGGTCATCATCAGGAAGCCGACGAAGAACAGCGCCGGGGCCGCCGCCTCCGAAGGCACCATGTTGACCAGCGGAGCCAGGAACAGGCTGGCCAGGAAGGCCAGGCCGGTGACCACCGATGCGACGCCGGTGCGGGCGCCCTCACCGACGCCGGCCGCGGACTCGATGTAGGAGGTGTTCGACGACACCGAGCCGACGCCGCCGGCGATCGCCGCGATCGAGTCCACGAGCAGGATCTCCTGGGTGTGGGGCGGGTTGCCGTCCTCGGCGAGCATGTCGCCCTCGGCACCCACGGCGACGATCGTGCCCATGGTGTCGAAGAAGTCACTGAGTAGCAGCGAGAACACCAGCAGCAGCAGGCCCAACGCGGCACCCGGCCCGGCCGCGCCGGTGAAGGCGCCGAAGAGGTCGACCCGCCCCAGCAGCCCCAGATCCGGAGCGTGGAACTGCGTCAGCGTGGGGACGTTGAGCATCCAGCCGGTCGGGTTGACCAGAGCGCCGGTGGCGTCCTTGGCCGACCCGATCTTGAACGCCGACTCCACGATGACCGCCAGGGCGGTGCCGACCCCGATCGCGATGAGCATGGCGCCCTTGATCTTGCGGACGAACAGCGCGATCAGCACCAGCAGCCCGATCAGGAAGACCGAGATCGGCCAGCCCTTGAGCGCCCCGCCGATGCCGAGTTCGACGGGCGTCCCCACGGCCTTGCGCACCACACCGGAGTCGACAAGGCCGATGAACGCGATGAACAGGCCGATGCCGACCGAAATGCCCGTACGAAGGGAACGCGGGACGGCCTTGAACACCGCCTTGCGGAAGCCCGTGAGCACCAGGATCGTGATCAGGACGCCCTCCCAGACCACCAGCCCCATGGCCTGCGGCCACGTCATCTTCGGCGCGATGGTGTATGCGAGCAGTGCGTTGAGGCCCAGCCCGGTGGCGATGGCCAGCGGGAAGCGTCCGTAGACGCCCATGAAGATGGTCATCAAGCCGGCGATCAGGGCGGTGGCCGCGGCCACCATCGAGATCGACACCCCGATGTTGGCCGGGTCGGAGATGGGGGCCCCGGTGATCAGGTTGCCGTTGGCGTCCGGGACCGTACCGATGATCAGCGGGTTGAGAACGATGATGTAGGCCATGGTGAAGAAGGTCACCAGGCCACCGCGCACCTCGCGGGAGATGCTCGAACCGCGCTTGGTGATTTCGAACCAGGCGTCGAGAGAGGACTGAGGAGGAGGGGAAGGACGACGTTGGGTCTTTGTCGAGGGGTTGACCATGGGCGTCATGCTAGGGCGGTCGACGACGGGCCTAGAGTGGTGTCCGTGACCCAGAACACCCACCGCCACAAGCCCATTCTGGTGCAGGCGCCGGTGCGGGCCCTCGACCCGGACGGCGTCGCGGTGGTCACCTCCGGCACGATCGCCTTCGCGGTGGCCGCCGGCATCTGCTGGACGCAGTACGACGCCCTGCGGTCCAACGACGACGGCTGGTGGCTCTGGGTGTCGGTCGCCGGGACCCTGATCGGGGCTGTCGGGCTGGCGTTCTCGCTGGTCCGCCGCTCGCGGCGGCGTCCAGTCGCGGGGACGGACGACGCGACCGGTTAGCTCGTGCGGGCGATGCGACGACCCTTCGTCAGGCTCAGGGATCGTCGGGTGGTGATGGCTGAGCTTGACGAAGCCGGCGTGTGGTGGGTTGACGATCCTTCGTCGGGCGC